>NZ_CP071382.1:3221750-3525000 GCF_017338855.1 Geobacter benzoatilyticus | reverse complement strand
TTCAAAGGAGAGCTGTGCCATGTCCGGGCATTGCATCTGGTCCGCAAAGGCCCTAGCCATGGCTGTCAGTTTCATCGAGTTCAGCTTCTCGATGGTCGGTTGTGTCAGCATACAGTTTCCTTTCGTCGTTGTAGTAATCCGTGCCCCTGATGTTCTCGTGGGCAACCGGAAGTAGTTCCATCTGTTTGGGTAGCGCCTTCTGATCCAGGTTGTTCTCTAGGATCGACTTGATGCTTCTGTAGGTGACGCCTTTAATGGTGACTGCCCGTTCACAGGCCGCCTCCAGACGTTCTTTGGTATAGCGCTTCGCAAGCGAGATGATCCCCATGCAGGATCGGAAGCCGTGCTCGGGATATGCCTTGCGTGACAGAATGGTTTCCACCACCTGTGCCGTCGCTGTTCCGGTCTGGGCGGCCCAGGAGATGATCCGCTCCGGTGTCCACTCGGCGAACTCACGGTGGGCTTTGGGCATATGCTCCGGTGTGGTGGTGTGTTTGCCCTGGACAGATGACTTGGGATGGGAGGCAACCCGGTTTCCCTTGTAGAAGCACTCGACGATCGTCTCGGTGTAACGCACATCCACCTGTTCCTTCACCAGGCGATGCGGGACGCTGTAGAAGTGCCCTTCCAGTTCGACATGGTAATCGATGTGCACCCGGGCCTTCTTCCACTGGGCATACTCATAGGGTGTTTCCGGTAAAGGCAGCATGGCCGGAAGGTCAATCTCCTCGAACCGGCTCTGTCGGCATCCGGGCAGCTTCCTGAAGGGGCGGTTGTTCAGAAGGAGAAGGCGTTCACGAATGGCGGCATTGGCTTCGGCCAGGCTGAAGAAGGTCCGGTTGCGCAGGCCTGCCAGGATGAAACGCTGGGCAATCAGCACGCCCCCTTCGACCTTGGCCTTATCCTTGGGATGGCGTACACGGGCAGGAACGATGGCGGTGCCGTAATGATCGGCAAGTGCCGCATAGGTGGGGTTTATATCGGGTTCATAGCGGCAGGTCTTGGTGACGGCGGAGAGCAAGTTGTCGGGAACGATGCAATGCGGGACGGCGTCCATAAAACCGAACGCCCGCACATGGGATCCGGTCCAGTCTGCAAGTGACTGGGTCCAAGTGGCATCGGCATAGGTCTGGTTGCTGCCGCCCATGACACCCACGAACATCTGGGCGTCCCGGACCTCGCCGGTGGTGGCGTCCACAACCGGTACCGTCTGGCCACTGTAGTCGACAAAGAACTTCTCGCCGGCACGGTGCTCCTGGCGCATGGAGCGGTCGAGCTTCTTTCTCCATTGCCGGTACAGTTCGCAGAACTGGCTGTACTGGTAACCGGAGGGTTCGCCCTCCTTGTACTCCTGCCACAACAGCATGAGGGTGAGCTTCTTATGTTTGACAAGTTCATCGTGCAGAGCCCGCCAGTCGGGTTGGGGCAGCTTGCGGGAGGCTGGGTTGACAACGGGGGGATAGAGGCGCAGTTCAAGGGCTTCATCATCGAGATCGGCAGGCAAAGGCCAGGAAAAACCGGCGGCGACTGCCCGGTTGATGGTGTCATCCACGGTGCTCTTGCCGACACCGCAGGTCCTGGATGTATCACGCCGGCTCTGGTTACACGACCAAACAAGGCGGAGTATCTCTCGTATCTTTCGCATGGTAACTCTTTCTCTCGGCATCACGCCCTCCTCGTTATTCAATCAAGGAAGGCAGGATACCTGTTGGAGTTACCCCGCGACTACACTCTCATTTTACACTGGCCGGATTGCTCCGGAATGGTGGCCGCAATCAAATCGGAATGCCGGCCGGTTTCCCGTCGGAACGGTGGCCGCTTTCCCGCCGGAATGGTGGCCGGATTCGTCCGGAATACGCATAGGGCTGTGCCGGAGCAGTTGCCGGTACCAGGCGAAACCAAAGAACGATGCTGAGATCAGGGCACGCTTGCGTGAACTTGCCGAACAGCGCCGCAAGTTCGGCTCTCCCCGCCTGCATACGCTGCTGCGACGGGAAGGCTATCTGATCAATCATAAACGCACCGAACGTCTCTACTGTGAAGAAGGGCTTTCCCTGCGCCGGAAGAAGAGTCGGAAACGTATCAGCCACCTGCGGGTGGCCATGGACAGACCGGAGAGAATCAATCAGCACTGGTCCATGGATTTCGTATCGGACAGCCTTTACAACGGCAGACGCTTCCGGGTGCTGACCGTTGTGGATGATCTAAGCAAAGAGTGCCCGGTCTTGGAAGTAGATCACTCAATCACCGGCAAACGGGTTACCAGGGTTCTGGAGCGGATTGCCCTGACCAAAGGACTCCCGGAAGTGATCACCGTTGACAACGGACCGGAATTTATCAGCAAAGCGCTTGACCTGTGGGCTTACGAGAACAACGTCAAGCTGCGGTTCATTCAACCGGGCAAACCGACTCAGAATGCCTATATCGAAAGCTTTAACGGCAAGTTCCGGGACGAGTGCTTGAACGACAATATCTTTATCAGCTTGGACAGCGCCCGGAAAATCATCGAAGATTGGCGAACGGATTATAACACCGCAAGACCCCATAGCTCACTGAACGACATGACGCCGGAAGAGTTTTCGAGAACCTTTTTGAAAGAACAGAAGACCGAAAAACCTAAGCTAAAACTGGTTCAGTAAGCGGGGGAAGGTCAAGGGCGTTGTAGGTCAGAAGCCGCCCGGTCAGAAGATCCCCTATGCCCAGAAGTTGCTTGATTGCTTCCGTCGCCTGAAGGCTCCCTATTATCCCTGGTAATATGCCCATGACACCTCTGGAAGGACGCCTATGACAAACAAAAAAAGCCCGGAATTATCCGGGCTTTTTTTGTTTAAATTTAAGTGAGGCTTAGATTAAACCATGTGCGACCATGGCATCGGCAACCTTGATGAAGCCGGCGATGTTGGCGCCGAGAACATAGTTCCCTTTGTCGCCATACTCTTCAGCGGTCTCGTGGCAGAGTTTGTGGATACCTACCATGATCTTCTCAAGTTTTTTCTCGGTTTCTGCGAATGACCAAGAGTCGCGCTGGGCATTTTGCTGCATTTCAAGAGCGGAGGTTGCAACCCCGCCGGCGTTTGCAGCCTTGCCAGGACCGTAAGCGATTTTGGCATCCAGGAACACTTTGACACCTTCAGGAGTGGTGGGCATGTTTGCCCCTTCGCCTACGGCTATGCAGCCATTTTTAACCAGTGTTTTTGCATCCTTGCCGTTGATCTCGTTCTGGGTTGCCGACGGCATTGCAACTTGGCAGGGGATATCCCAGATGTTGCCGCCCGTTATATATTTAGCATCCTTGTGGTAGGTGGCGTAGTCTGCAATTCTGCGACGCTCCACTTCCTTCAGTTGCTTGATCAGTTCAACATCAAGCCCTTTCTCGTGGATTATTACGCCGTTGCTGTCGGAGCAGGCAATGCATTTGCCGCCCAGTTGATGAATTTTCTCGATAGTGTAGATGGCCACGTTTCCTGAACCGGAGACGAGGCAGGTTTTGCCGTCGAAAGATTCGTTACGCACCTTGAGGGCTTCATTGATGAAGAAGGTGGCTCCGTAGCCGGTGGCCTCGGGGCGAACAAGGGAGCCGCCGAACTTGAGTCCCTTGCCTGTGAGAACGCCGGCTTCCCAGCGGTTGGTAATACGCTTGTACTGGCCGAACATATAGCCGATTTCGCGGCCGCCAACCCCGATGTCACCTGCGGGTACGTCGGTGTGCTCGCCGATGTGGCGATAGAGTTCGGTCATGAAGCTTTGGCAGAAGCGCATTACTTCGTCATCGGATTTCCCTTTCGGGTCGAAGTCGGAGCCGCCTTTACCGCCGCCGATCGGCATGCCCGTGAGGGAGTTCTTGAATATCTGTTCGAAGCCGAGGAACTTGATGATGCCGAGATAGACTGAGGGGTGGAAACGGAGGCCGCCCTTGTAGGGGCCGAGAGCCGAGTTGAATTCGACGCGGAATCCGCGGTTGATGTGGACCTGCCCCTTATCGTCCTGCCAGGGTACCCGGAAGATAATTTGCCTTTCGGGTTCGCATATACGCTCAATGATTTTCCGCTCAAAATACTCAGGATGTTTGACAAGGACAGGTCCAAGGGATTCAAGAACCTCCCGTACGGCTTGATGGAACTCAACTTCGCCCGGGTTGCGTTGCAGAACTTCCTGGTAAATGGATTCGACTTTGTCTTCTAGCATTTGCGGTGACATGATTCCTCCTGATGATTAATGTGTGAGCAACTCGTTGTCTGTGCTCGCTTTTGGACGCATTGGGGTTGCGACACGTGCTTTTGTATTATGCAGTCGTTGCACCAAAAAGGGGCGTGTGGCGAAAAAATAAACATGTGCCTGTATTTGCAGCAAAATACTGCATTTGTTTTGAGCTTTTAGTGTAGTTGTAGGTCCTTTTTAGTTTTGATTATATACACCTGAGAGTAGTTGGGTTACTCAGTTTTGCGGGATTGAGAGATGGGTTTTGCCTGGTATTCTTTACATTATTTGTTTGTATATCAGTACATCAAGGTATGTCCGGAGTAGCAAGCTATGCTTCTGGAAATGCACTGTCATACCGCAGAGCATTCGTCGTGCAGCGCGGTTTCGGCTGCAGAACTTCTGGCTCAGGTCTATGCCAAAAATCTGCATGGAATAGTGTTGACCGACCATCATTACCTATGGAGTGACACTGAATTATCAACTCTTCGCCGCGCAGCGAAGGTTCCTGACCATTTTTTGGTCATGAGCGGGCAGGAAGTATATACTCCTGAACTCGGAGATGTGCTTGTTTATGGTGCAACAGAGACCTTGCCCTATGGGACGTCGCTAAAGGTCATCCGGTTGCGCTTTCCCGAAGCAGCTCTTGTTTGGGCCCATCCCTATCGCAAAGGGAAGAGACCGATGGCGGAGGCTCTCCTGGACCCTCTTATAGATGGTGTAGAGATATTCAACTCGGGGCATTCGGTTCGGGAAAATAGTCGTGGTTTGCGTGATTGGCACCGAGAAAAATTCACGGCTCTGGCGGGTACGGATACCCATGGGGCGAGTTATGCTGGCATCTATCCGACCCATTTTGATCATCCGGTCATGGGTATTCAAGAGCTTGCTTCTGAAATCCGCAGGGGGCGTTGTCGGCCCTTTTTTAAGGAAATTCCCCATGCCGGTGCCAATACGCAAGTTACCGAGGTGACGATTGGGACGAAAGGGGCTGATGAGGTCCGGGAACGGATCATCATCAAGGAGATCTCCAGTGCACACAAATGGCGAGCTGCGGAGCGGGCCTTCCGGATTATGAGCGCCATTGCGCGGATGGGGTTTGACTCCGGGGGGTACCGGGTGCCAAAGCCCATAGACGAAGATTCGGTTTCAATGACGCTTATCGAACAGGGCCTGCGTGGAAAGTTATTATTCGATAAGCTGCTGGCGGCTGATTTAGAGGATGGACGCGAGTACATTGCCCTTGCTGCGGAGTGGCTTGCCAAGCTCCATGGTTGTAATCTTCGAATTACTCCCGATGATGAATTTCTGGAAAAAGAGGCGATACGGCTGCAACGCTATCTCGACCGTTTTAATGATGTTAGCCACCGGCACACGCGTAAAGCCCGCGAGATAATCGAGGTGATTAAAGCGGAGGAGCGCAGCATAAAGCAATCGTATGGTGAGTTTTTTGTGCAAGGCCATGGAGATTTCCATCCTAAGAATATTTATATCGGGCAGGACAACCAGGATAATCGGGCCACACGTTACGTGGCAGCCATAGATTTTGAGAGCTCCCTCGTTCTTCCCCGAGCCTTCGATGTCGGATGTTTTCTGGCGCAATTCCGCAATCAGTTTTTCGGGAGTCAGCAGATTCTGCAGAGCTATCCCGAAGAGTTGTTTCTCGATGCGTATTTAAAAAGCAGTGTAATGCCCGAAGGTGACTTTATGCGTCAAGTTGAGTTGTTCCGTGCCAGGACCAATATGAGCATTGCAGCCTATCTGATCAAGGTTGGGATGGGGGAGAGCGAGGACCTTTGGCGTGTCCTGGTGGAGGCTGAACGGGCCATTACTCATTTGTGAGAATTCAATTTATTGCTGCGTATGGCGATTCTCTGTTTTTCAGCTATACTGCTGCAAATATCATTTCAAAAGGAGGTGCATTGGCCATGCTGAGCAAGAAAATGGCAACAGCACTCAATAACCAGCTGAATACGGAGCTTTTCTCTGCCCATCTTTATCTGTCCATGTCTTCATACGCAAATTCAATCGGTCTTAAGGGTGCAGCAAATTGGTTCATGGTTCAATATCAGGAAGAGATGATCCATTTTATGAAATTCTATAACTACATAAACAGCCAGGGTGAGCATGTGACCCTCGGTCCCCTTGATGCCCCACCCAGTGAGTTCCCATCACTGCTCGGGATGTTCGAGCAAACGTTGCAGCACGAGATGTTCATTACCCGCTCAATTAATGAGCTGACTGAACTGGCTGTTGGCGAAAAAGATCATGCGACACAGATTTTCCTTCAATGGTTTGTTACCGAGCAGGTGGAGGAAGAGGAGAATGACCGGGAACTTATCGGCAAGCTCAAGCTGATAGGGGATAACGGTTATGGACTGCTGATGATCGATAACGAGCTTGGAACACGCGTTTTTACACCACCTGCCGATACGAATGCCTAAAGGTGCTAACTTGATCCTTCCGGGTTTGGTGCGGATGCATCCGCCCGGAAGAACTCCGGAGCTTCCATGAACGTACGATTCTGCGAACATAACAAGGGGATGTCTAAAGTCTATAAGAGACTGAAAAACACTTACCCTAAACTGGATGTAAAGATTAAAGACTGTATAAGAAAGTGTGGTCCTTGTCACAAGACGCCCTTTGCCGTTGTCGATGGCAAGACTATCTGTGGTGTTGATGCTGAAGACCTATATAACAAGATAATCAGGGAGCTTAGCGCGTAGTTGTTGGTTTGATGATCCTTTCCCATTGCCTTCCCCCGAGAGATTCTAATCCCGCCTGAATGTGTCCAAAGTAATGAAAATCATTTGTATGGCGCGATGTATACAATGAATTGTATTATTGCCGACAGGTATTGAACCACCATCTTCCGGTATTGGCAGCATAACCGGAAGTTGCGGGCAACTCATCGCGCTTCAAGTATTTCAGTAAGGACATCTTCGGGTATGGTTCGACGATCCATTAAATTTCTATTCTCATTACGGTATAAATTTATCTTCATTGCCGCCGTTGCGTTGCTCGCAGTTTGCGCAAACGTGGTGCGGTTCCGTCCCTATTGGCATTTCGAAGGAATTTATGTATTCAAGGGGGAGAACAGCTGGCTGGAGATAAAGGATGATACGGTTCTTGGCGATGAGGACCGGCTTCTTCTGGCTTTGCCGGTGAAACCGGTTCTCAATTTCCTTCAGGGTGGTGTGAGTCATGCAGCGTTTGGGAACCAGCTGAAGCATGAGTGGTTCAATTTCGACGGCAGTGGTTATGTGGAATCGCGTTTCGTAGATGGAACCAGATTTCTTGCGTGCTTCAGCCGCTTTCTTGACAGTGGTGCCAGGAATACCCGCGGAGTCTTTGTCGGGGGCAAGCTTTCTTACGATCAGGATACTGCTGATGCGTCAACACTTAATGACACCGGTGTTTCTTTCTATGATGGAACCAAGTGGCATCATCTCTGGTGCAACGTTAATGAATCCATAGCTCCCTGGAGCAACCCTTCCGCGCTCATTCCCCCGTCATCCTGGCACTTTCTCGGCAGCAGCGTGGCAAAAAATTCTCCGGAAGAAATCGTCATCACGAGCAGCCACCAGGTGAATATTGACGGAGTGCCGTTCCGCATTGACCGGGTTGCCTCTTTCAAGGCAGGGACTCGCTATTTTACGCTGGCAATCCGGGTTTCGAATATCGGAGGTGCGCCCGGCGGGTATTACTATGTTTATGGGGATGAGCCGTGGGTGAGTAATTACGGCACATCTGAAGGAAACGTCGGGTGGGTAAGGGACAGGCTGGTGGCTTATGAGGAGGCGCTCGACCCCCGCGAGCATCGTTGGGCCGGCTATTTTGATTACGGCAATGAAGCGGCCGGAGAAAAGCATATCTATAGCGGCATTGCCAACTTCATCGAATGGAAGGGCAATGTAACCCCCGACCTCGTCTATTTCTCCAATCAGATCGGCACCTATGCCCCTCCGGGGAGCCGCGTGCCGCTCAATCACCCTGACAGCAGGGTTTTGTTCCTGCAATGGGGGCCCCGTCTTCTGGACCCCGGCCAGTCGAACACTATCATTCTCTCCATAGGTATGGCTGACCGCGACCCTGCCACCGGCTTCCCGGTCAAGCCTGATACCTCCATCGATTTGGCGCACTTGGAGACATTTCTTCCCAAGATTTCCCCATTGCCCTGACCATCCTGCTTCATTCAATTACGAAACGGCTGTCGGTTAACGGCGTTGCCCTCTCCATGCCGACTCCATGGTCAGTGTTGGCCACGGCGTGGAGCAGCGTCCTGAAAATCGTTTCCGCCGCTTCGGGATGGCCGATAGCCGCAGCGATTTCATCGGCGGTTTGAGGTGTTTCCGTATTGCTCAAATGGGCGATGACTTCGGCCTGAAGCGCAAGAACGGTGCCGGCCGCCTTTTTCCCTGCCTCGACTCCCGGCTGATGGTAAGCGTTGATGTTGATCAGCGACGAGTAGAGCCCCACCGCCCGCTCGAAGAGGGCGATAAGCATGCCCACTGTGCGTGCCGATACCTCGGGTATGGTGATGGTGATGGATTCCCTGCCCTTGTCGCTGAGGGCGGTGCGTGTCCCCTGGAGAAACCCTGCGAGGTAGTCGCCGCTCGTCACTCCCTGTTCCACGGGCAAAGAGATGCCGGTCCGGTCCAGGAGAACCTCGACGAAGGTTACGAAGAAGTTGTTGACCCCTTCGCGAAGTTGCTGCACGTATGCGTGCTGGTCGGTGGAGCCTTTGTTGCCGTAGACGGAAATCCCCTGGCAGACCACGTTCCCATCCCTGTCCAGTTCTTTGCCGATGGATTCCATTATAAGTTGCTGGAGATAGCGGGAGAACAGTAGAAGTCGATCTTTGTAGGGGAGGATGACCATGTCACGCGATCCCCTGCCGCCGGTGGCATGATGCCACATGAGAGCCAGCAGCGCAGCCGGGTTTTGGGTTGTGACGGTATGGCGGGTCATGGCATCGCAGATCCTTGCCCCTTCCATCATTCCCTCTATATCAATCCCCTGGAGCGCTGCGGGTAGAAGCCCCACTGCCGATGTAACCGAGGTGCGGCCACCTACCCAGTCCCACATGGGAAAACGGGCGAGCCAGCCGGACTCGGTTGCGGTGCGGTCCAGTTCGCTCCCTGCGCCGGTTACAGCTACGGCGAAACGTGGAAAATACAGTCCTGCCCGGTGATAGGCTGCTTTGGCCTCAATCATCCCATTGCGGGTTTCTTTTGTCCCGCCGCTTTTAGAGATGACGACCGTCATGGTTGTGGCCAGCTCCGGGCCAATCTGCGACAGGACACGGTCCATTCCGTCGGGGTCGGTATTGTCCAGGAAATAGGGGGCAATAGGGTCCGAGGCGCTGCCCAGGGCATCGGCTATGAATTGGGGACCCAGGGCAGAACCGCCGATCCCCACAATCAGGATGTTGCGAAACGGCCGGCCATCCGGGGCAGTGATTTTCCCGGAGTGAACTGCCGAGGCAAATTCCTTGATTTTCCACATCGTGTCGGCAATCTCCGATGCAATGCCACCGGCCGGGGCGAGGGATGGGGTTCTCAGCCAGTAATGTCCGACCATCCTTCCCTCGTCGGGGTTGGCGATAACGCCACTCTCAAGGGCTGCCATTTCGGCAAATGCCTTCTGCATTGCCGGTTCCATGGCGGCAAGGAATCCGTCGTCGAAATTCATCCTGCTGATGTCGATCATGAGGCCAGTTTCCGGGTCGTGGAAAAGATGGGTTTTGTAACGGTTCCAGAGTGAGACGCTGTTCATGGAATCTCTCCTTTTTATGCCAGTGCACCGGTACAGCTTGAGCCTTCTCCGGCGGTGCAGCAATAGCAGTGCTGAGCCATCATGAGAGCGCTGCCGGTTGCGGCAGCCTCTTTGAGGTTGTCAATGGTAAGCAGTTTACCGTTTCTGCCGGTGAGCGGGAGTCCTGAAGCCTGGTTGAAGTCGCAATTATAGAGGATGCCCTGCCAGTCGACGCTCAGAAGCGTTCTGCACATGATGGAAGGGACGGCGCAAGGATTGAAACGGTCGGAAAGCATGGAGAGATACTCCCCATAGGCACCCTTTGCCTCGAGATACTCGCGAAACCGGCCTATTGGCGCATTGGTGATGGTGTACAGATTATGGAACCGTATTCCATAACGTTGCCGGAGCTCTGATTTGTATGCCTTTTCAAGCTCCTGTTGTGAGCCGGGGATAAAGGAGCCGCCAGGGTTGTAGACCAGGTTCAGTTCGTAGGTGTCGCCG
Organism: Geobacter benzoatilyticus; assembly: GCF_017338855.1. Lineage (NCBI taxonomy): Bacteria > Pseudomonadati > Thermodesulfobacteriota > Desulfuromonadia > Geobacterales > Geobacteraceae > Geobacter > Geobacter benzoatilyticus. The sequence goes on along the minus strand of NZ_CP071382.1, from coordinate 3,514,542 downwards.
TAACCGAGCCCATTCAGCGTGCGCAGGGCTTCTATGCTCCGGGAGAAGACCCCGGCACCCCGCTGGCGCTGAACGTTTTCCTCGAGATAGCAGGGAAGGGAGGCGATGAGCACCAGCTCCTGGTCCCGGTAGAAGTCCGGCAGCCACTCCATCCCCGGTTCGGTAAGTATGGCGAGATTGCTGCGTACCATGCGGCGTGGTGCGAGCCCTTTGGTCCCCTCGACCAGAGTGCGAAAGTGAGGGTTCATTTCCGGGCATCCGCCGGTGATGTCAAGGGTTACGCCGGGGCGACAGGAAAAATAGCCAATGATTTTATTGATTATCTCCAGCCCCATGACATGGTTTCCGGCGGGGGATGCGTTTACGTGGCAATGGGCACAGTTCAGGTTGCAGAGATTCCCCAGATTTACCTGAAGGGTACGAAGCTCTTCAAACGTTGCGTAATCCCGGCAGAGTTCAATCAATCTTTCCTTGAATGGAGCAACCATCAGAATTTCCTCGCAAATTTTTTGTATATGACTGGTGAAACGGCGAACAGACCCAGCAACGCGAAGGAGCCTAGAACCCGTGTTGACATGACATTGCCCGGGCTTGTTATGGTGGAAAGGCTTGCACCGGCGTTTACGTAGACGAAGCCGCCGGGGATGATGCCGATCAGCGTGCCGGTGATAAAGGTGCGCAAGGGCAGCCTGGTTAGACCTGCGGCAAGATTTATCAGGAAAAAAGGGAAAATGGGGACCAGACGTAAAAAAAGCAGGTAGCTGAGTCCCGCGGTTTCCATCTCCCGGTTTATGGCGGCGAGCCTGTGGCCGAATCTAGCCTGGATCGCGTCGTGGAAAAGATAGCGGGTGACGATGAATGCGATGGTGGCGCCGATGGTGGCGGCGGTTACCGCATAGATTGTCCCCATGACCGTGCCGAAAATGGCACCGGCCGCCAGCGACAGGATTGCGGCGCCGGGCAGGGAGAGGGCGGACTGCACAACGTAGACCGCCATGAACAGTGCTGCCGCGGCGAGGCGGTTTTCTCCGGCAAAGCAAGAGATGGTTTGCTGATGCTCTTTAAGGGAGTCGAGGGTTATATGTTTGCTCAATCCCGAAAAGTAGAAGAGTGCTGCGACAATCAAAATTACGATTAGAACAACGCGTTTTTGCCTGAACATGGAAAATTTATAACCGTTGGGGTAGCCGGGTGTCGAGGACTTTTTCCGGCACCGGGCCAAAGGCGGCCGTTCATGCCCGAAAGACCGGAGGTGTGCTCTCTCTTATGGGAGGCAGGAACTCGGGGCGTTGCTTGACCAGTTGGTCCCCAAAGAGAAAAACGGTTAGCATTATAACTGGGCAATCCCCGTTGGATGGCGTTTCGCGGGTAGAAAAGCTTTGACAAAACAGGCGTAACACCTATAGTATTGCCCAATCTTAGCCCGAGGATGTATTGATGCTGTCTGCCATTGCCCTGGTCGGAGACGACCTTAAAAACGTTGAAGCCCAGTTCAAAAAGGATCTAGAGTCGGATGTCTACCTCATCCGCAAAGTAGGCGAATACGTTCTTGCCAGCGGCGGAAAACGTATCAGGCCGATGCTGCTTCTCCTTTCCGCAAAACTCTGCGGTTATACCGGCGACCGGCATGTGCCCCTCGCAAGTGTAATCGAATTCATCCACACCGCAACGCTTCTTCATGATGACGTAGTCGACAGCGCTACGCTGCGCCGCGGCAATGCCTCGGCCAATGAGGTGTGGGGCAATGAAGCGTCGGTCCTCGTGGGGGATTTCCTCTTTTCAAAATCTTTTTCGCTCATGGTACAGGCAGGTGACCTGCGCGTTCTGAAGGTTCTGTCCGACGCGACCACAATCATTGCCGAGGGAGAGGTGCTACAGCTCCTTTGCACCAGCGACCTGGATATGACTTTGGAGCGGTATATCGAGGTAGTCAAGAGCAAGACGGCGGTCCTCCTCTCCGCTGCCTGCGAAGCGGGTGCCATCCTTGGCAAAGCCTCTCCGGAGCAGGAGCTGGCTCTGCGCGATTTCGGAATGGACCTCGGCATCGCCTTCCAGCTCATGGATGACACCCTCGACTATACTGCCAGCGAGGAGCAGTTCGGCAAGGAGATCGGCCACGACCTTGAAGAAGGGAAGATTACCCTGCCTCTTATCCATACGCTTAGCAACTGTACCGGCGAAGAGCGGGACGTAATCACCGCCGTTGTGGAGAAGGAAGTGCTTGAACCGGGTGATTTCGAGGCGGTATTCACCCTCGTTCACCGTTACGGTGGCATTCAGTACACCACCGAGGTGGCCGGCGAATACATTTCCCGTTGCAAAGAGCACCTGAATGCGTTCCCAGACTCTACGGAAAAAAACGCATTGATTGATATCGCCGACTACGTTATCAGCCGAAACCGTTAATAATCCCTTTATCAAAACGTTTAATCCTCTGGCTTTCCCGCAACGTGTGTTGTTCCATCCTGTCCGGTCCGGCTCCAGCCGGGCCGGGCCGATTTCTCCCTTGCATTATCGCTTGCCTTGCTCTACATAAATCAGACCATGAAGCTGACAGGCCCTCTTCGCATTCTTCTTATCGCCGCTGCAATTGTCGGGATCAGCCTCTTCCACTACCTGACGCCGCTGCACCTGCCCGCCCTCCACGACATCTTCCAGCGGCTCTACTATTTGCCGATTATCCTGGCCGCCCTGTGGTTCGGACTACGGGGGGGGCTCACCACATCGATCATTGTCAGTATCGTCTATGTTCCCCATATCCTCTTTCAGTGGGGGGATCGCCCGTCGCTGGAACTGGAGAAATTTCTGGAAATCGTCCTTTACAATGTGGTGGGCGGTATTACGGGGTTCCTCTGTCAGAAGGAGGGGGAACGCCGCGAAGAACTTGAGCGGGCGGCTTCACGGCTTGAGGAGTCCTACCGAGCCCTCCGCTCCCAGGCCGACCTTATCATCGGCATAGAAGAGCAGTTGAGAAAGGCCGAGCGCTTATCCGCCCTGGGCGAACTCTCGGCCATGCTGGCCCATGAGATCCGCAACCCCCTCGGCTCCATTCGCGGGACTGCGGAGATTATCCTGGACGATTATCCCCAGGGACATCCGAAACACGAATTCCTGGAAATACTTCTTAAGGAGACCGATCGCCTGAACCGCGTGGTTGAGGATTTTCTCCGCCTTTCCCGTCCGGTCGACGGAGAGAAAAAAACCTGCGACCTGGATGCGGAGCTGCATCAGTTGGTTAAGTTACTGGAGAGCGATGCCGCGGCCCGGGGGGTCAGGGTTGTGCTTGATTTGGAGGAGATGCCGGTTATTAACGGTGACCCGGAAAAGCTGCGGCAGGCCTTTTTGAATCTGCTCCTTAACGGCATCCAGGCAACAGGGGAGGGTGGAACGGTTTCAGTGCAGGGAGTGCTCCTTGCCAGGCAGAGCGACGATGCTTCTTTCGTGGAACTTTCGTTTGCCGATTCCGGCGAGGGAATTCCGCCGGGGAGCCTCGAAAAGATTTTTACGCCGTTTTTCACTACGAAAGAGGGGGGGACAGGTCTCGGGCTTGCCATTACCCAGCGGATCGTAGAGGGGCATGGCGGAGCAGTTACGGTGGAGAGTGAGCCTGGGCACGGGACCACTTTCCGGGTGAAGCTTCCTGTTTGAGGGGTAAGCGTGATGAGTGAAGAGATTAAATCAGTCCGGGTTCTGATCGTGGACGATGATGTGTCGTTGCGGCGGGTGCTGGAATACAACCTCCAGGAGGAGGGGTATGAGGTGCTTACCGCCGGCAGCGGCGAGGAGGGGTTGCGCTGCTTCGAGGATTTCGCGCCGGCGCTTGTGGTGACTGATCTGAAAATGCCCGGCATGGGAGGCTTCCAGCTCCTGAAGACGGTAAAAGAACGTTCGCCAGATACGGTCGTTATCGTCATTACCGCTTTCGGCGCCGTGGAGGCGGCGGTGGAGGCCATGAAATCCGGGGCCTACGATTTCATTACCAAGCCATTCAATCGCGACGCCTTAAAACTGACAGTCCGCAAAGCGCTTCACATGCAGGGGCTCTCCCGAGAAAACCGCCGCCTTAAGGAGGAGCTTTCCAGCCGGGAAGAGTATCGCAGCATCATCGGCATCTCCCGCCCCATGGAGGAAGTTTTCCGCGTAATTGACCGGGTGGCCGACACCGACGCCACCGTGCTCATTACCGGCGAGTCCGGAACTGGCAAGGAGCTGGTTTCCCGTGCCATTCACGCCAAAAGTTCGCGCTGCGCCGCTCCCTTTGTCGCCATCAACTGTGCCGCCATTCCGCGGGATCTGCTGGAGAGCGAGCTCTTCGGCCACGTCAAGGGGGCCTTCACCGGCGCGGTTCGGGACAAGACGGGCAAATTCCAGCAGGCCGACGGGGGGACTCTCTTCCTGGACGAAGTGGGGGAAATGCCCGTCGATCTCCAGTCAAAGCTTCTGCGAGCCCTGCAGGAAAAAGAGATTGAGCCTGTTGGGGGGGGCAATACGGTCAAGCTTGACGTGAGGGTGGTTGCCGCCACCAATGCAGATCTGGAGGAGGCGATCTCTAACGGTAATTTCAGGGAAGACCTCTTCTATCGTCTCTCGGTCATCCCGATACATCTGCCCGCACTCAGGGAGAGGAAGGACGATATCCCGTTACTGATCCGTCATTTTGCCGCCAAGCACGACGGCGCATCCGTGAGCTTTTCGCCGGAGGCCTTAGCGGTCATGGCCGCCTATGACTGGCCCGGCAATGTGCGGGAGCTGGAGAATACCGTTGAGCGGATGCTGATCATGCGAAATGGTGATACTATCATTGTCGATGACATTCCCGAGAAGATAAGGCGTGGCCGTCAACCCCGGCGCGAGGGGCAAGTTGTCAACTTGCCCGACGAAGGGTATTCGCTGGAACAGCTGGAAAGAGAGATAGTCGTGGAGGCCCTGGAGCGCAGCGGCTGGAATCAGAGCTCTGCGGCGCGGTTTCTGCGGATACCGCGCCACACCCTTATCTATCGCATGGAAAAATACGGAATTACGCCACTGGAGAGGAAAAAATGAAGAGAACGCTTCTTATTCTGTTGCTTTTTGCCCTTATGTCCCTTGCCGGATGCACAAAGGAAGCAAAACCACCCGTCGAAGGCGGCCCGGCTGTTGATTTGACTTTGAATGCCCTGAACGGCGAGAAGGTTACGCTCTCCGAGCTCAAAGGCAAGGTGGTGATTTTGAACTTCTGGGCCACCTGGTGCCCACCGTGCCGCCAGGAGATTCCATCAATGATGCGCCTCAACACTGCCATGGCCGGAAAACCGTTCCGGATGCTTTGCGTTTCCATTGATGACGGCGGGAAAGAGGCTGTTGAAAAATTCTTCAGCACCACCGGTTTCAATCTTCCCGCGTTTTTGGATACCGACAAGCGTGCCGGTGCCCTTTACGGCATAACCGGAGTCCCCGAGACCTTCATCATCGACGCCAACGGTGTTATACTGAAAAAAATTGTCGGTGCGATAGAGTGGGACAACCCGCAGGTTATTGCATTTCTGAATGACGCAGTCGCAAAAGCAAAGTAGCGGGTGAGCGATATGGCAGGTAATCAATAAAGTGTCTGATATATAGCTGTCCGGCTATACCGCAGAGGTTTCCATGGATACATCCAACGTCAGTTTTTTCGGTGCGTTCATCGCAGGGTTATTTTCATTTCTCTCCCCGTGCGTGTTACCGCTCATTCCATCATTCATCACATACATAACGGGGCTATCGTTCTCTGAAATCCAGGCAGAACACCCGACCCACGAGGTACGGAAGCAGACAATCCTGCATACCCTCCTTTTCATTGCCGGATTCACCTTCGTCTTTGTCCTGCTGGGGGCCTCCGCAACCTTCATCGGCGGGTTCCTCCAGGAGCACATGGATATCATCCGCAAGGTTGGCGGGGTGCTGATCATTATCTTCGGGGTTCATGTTACCGGACTGGTGCCGATTAACCTCCTGCTCGGAGAAAAACGGGTTACAGTGCATCGCAAGCCTGCCGGTTATCTCGGAAGCTTCGTGGTGGGAGTGGCCTTTGCCGCCGGATGGACACCCTGCATCGGTCCCATTCTGGCTTCTATTCTTATGGTGGCTGCAACTGAAGGGACGGTATCCCGCGGAGTCCTTCTCCTCTTCATCTATTCCATGGGGCTGGCAATACCATTTTTCCTCTCATCCCTGGCCATGCACCAGTTTCTGACGGTGTTCAACCGTTTCAAGAAACATATCCGCATATTCGAGATCGTTACCGGCGTCTTCCTCATTATCGTCGGGATCATGATCTTTTCCAATTACCTGAGCGTCCTGTCCCGCTTCAGCATGCAGTGGTTCGGGGGGGAGTGAGACCATGGCGGCAGCGGGAGTCTCCATTCAGCTCACTGTAGTGGATTTATACGCCACCGAGGCATTCTATGCCGGTATCCTGGAGCTGGACGTGACGCGGGCGCTTACCGTTCGTGGCGCCCCTGAGCATCTAACCTTGAAACGGGACGGGTGGGAGATAATTTTTGTGGAGGAAGCTTCCGTGGTTCAGGCGCATCCGGCATTGGGGGGGCGTTTCGATGAGTTTCCCAAGGGTGTCGGCATGACGATACACGTGACGGTAGATGATATTGTGGAAACCTACGATGCAGTTGTGGAGGAGGATCTGGAGGTTTTCTATCCCCTGGAGACAAAGCCTTACGGCATCAAGGAGTTCTGGTGTTTTGATCCTGACGGGTATCTGGTGGTGGTTGAAGAAGCCCGCCGTTGAGAAATTGAAAGGGGCGTGAATCTCACGCCCCTTTTTCGTCATCCTTATTACCGTTCTTCTTCCCGGAAGAACACGCATCAGCCATTCAGGTGTTTACCCCCAACTTCGGCAGAATTATCTTGTTGAGGACAACCCAAAAAGCAAAAAAACCTGCAAGCATCAACACCTCGTTCATTGTCGCACCTCCTATGCAAGGTAGCCTAGCAAATATTCAAAAAAATATATACTGATTTGTTTTGTGAAGGGATATATTCGAATAAATTAAAAACAGATTGACAGGTAACGGTATCTCGACTATGTTGAAAATCACTTTCAGTTTGAGGGCCGGATGAAAAAGGCTAAACAGAAAATATTTCAGGACTATATCGCTAAGCGGGGCCTCAAATCGACCCAGCAGCGCGACATTATTCTCGACGCTTTTCTCTCTTCCGACAGGCATTTGAGTATTGAGGAGCTTTATCTCAAACTCAGGGCGAAGCATCCCAGTATCGGCTATGCCACGGTTTACCGCACCCTCAAGCTTTTCGCCGAGTCGGGCATTGCCCGCGAGATCCATTTCGGCGATGGGCAAACCCGCTACGAGCACGTTTCGGAGGGGGAGCATCACGACCACCTGGTCTGTACTGAGTGCGGCGCCATTATCGAGTTCGAGAATGAGAGCATAGAAAAACTTCAGGAAGAGGTTGCCTCTCTCCACGGGTTTCTAATCAAACATCACAAACTGGAGCTTTACGGGCTCTGCTCGAAGTGCCGTCCCTAGTACGCGACGGAAGTTCACGTCGTGTATTTTTTGAGTTTTCACATGAAAGTGAATATCAATAACAATAACGGTAGCAATACGTTTAAGTGAAGGAGTTATTCCAGATGGGAATGTTCGAGCGTAAACGCTCCTGCCATGGCAATGCTGAGCCCCTGTCCTCGGGGGGGAAAAAAGTGGCCCTGGTTGGAAATCCCAATGTGGGGAAGAGTGTCCTTTTTAATGCCCTTACCGGCGCCTATGTGGCGGTTTCCAATTATCCGGGCACGTCGGTTGAGGTATCGCGCGGGACCACTACCATAGAGGGGCAGACATGCGAGATTATCGATACTCCCGGCATGTACTCCATTTTGCCCATAACCGAAGAGGAGCGTGTCGCGCGGGAGATTCTCCTGAATGAGCGCCCCGACGTCGTTATCCACGTTCTCGATGCCCGGAACCTGGAACGGATGCTGGCCATGACGCTCCAGCTTGTGGAGGCGGGACTGCCGGTGATTCTCGTGGTGAATATCATGGATGAGGCTGAGCGCATGGGCCTATCCGTAGATATCCCGCTGTTGCAGGAAAAACTCGGCATTCCGGTCATCGGTGCCGCCACGGCAAAGAAGCGCGGCCTCGCCGAAATCCGGCGTGCCATCACCTCCTATAATGCAGGGCTTCATGGGGTTTTCGGCTACAGCAGGAGAATGGAGGCCGATATTTCCGAAATTGCAGGGCTTATGCACGGCGACTACATCTTGTCGAAGAAAGCCTTGGCGCTTTTGCTGCTGCAACGGGATGAGGAAATCGCGCAGTTGGTTCTGGAGGTTGAGGGGGAGCACGGAGCTGACATCACTGAACGGGTAAAGGAGAAGAGCTTCGAGCTGCGGGACTCGTTCCACCTGAATCTTTCCATGGAGCGCAAGGGGATTGTGAAAGGGCTTCTCGATGGGGTCGTAAAGGCTCCCGGCAAGCGGCGGGTCACCTTCGGCGAGCGGCTTTCCTCCTGGGCCATTCATCCTCTGACCGGCGTGCCGCTGCTTTTGCTGGTCCTCTACTATGGGCTGTACCAGTTCGTGGGGGTCTTTGGCGCGGGCACCCTGGTTGATTTTCTGGAGGGGACTCTCTTCGAGCAGTATTTCAACCCTTGGGTAACGGATCTCGTCAAAGGGGCCGTTCCGTGGGAGATCGTGCAAGAGCTGATTGTGGGGGAATACGGCGTGCTGACCCTGGGGCTTCGCTACGCCGTGGGGATAATTCTTCCCATCGTCGCCACCTTCTTTTTCTTCTTTTCGATACTTGAGGACAGCGGCTACTTCCCGCGGCTGGCGCTTCTGGTCGACCGTATATTCAAGAAGATCGGCCTCACGGGGCGCGCGGTGATCCCCATGGTGCTCGGCTTCGGTTGCGATACCATGGCCACCATGGTTACCCGCACCCTTGAAACCGTACGGGAGAGGATCATTGCGACCGTGCTCCTGGCATTGGCCATCCCCTGCTCGGCCCAGCTCGGGGTCATCATGGCGCTTCTCTCGAAAACGCCGGGGGCGCTGGCCATATGGGCAACCTGCCTGCTGACGATATTCCTGGTCATAGGGCTTCTGGCGGCCCGGATAATGCCGGGCGAGACCCCGATGTTCTACATGGAGCTTCCGCCCATGCGGCTGCCGCAGTTCTCCAACGTAATGACCAAAACCTACACCCGGATGCAGTGGTATTTGCTGGAAATTCTACCAATCTTCATCCTGGTATCGGTCTTGTTGTGGCTCGGCAAAGTCACCCATTTCTTCGAGAAGCTGGTTGACTGGATGGATCCGGTCATGGCTGCCGTAGGCCTCCCCAGGGAAGCGGCAGTGGCTTTCATCTTCGGTTTCTTCCGTCGGGACTACGGGGCGGCGGGCCTCTATGACCTCCAGGAAAAGGGCATAATGGACCCGCGGCAGCTTGTGGTGGCGGCGGTAACCCTTACTCTTTTCGTCCCCTGCGTGGCCCAGTTTCTCATTATGAAAAAAGAGCGGGGTCTCAAGACTGCAACCCTTATCGCGGTTTTTGTTTCCTTTATGGCTTTTGGGAGCGGCTATCTGCTGAACCGATTAATCCTGGTGACGGGGATTTTATGATTCGCTGCGGTTTCTGCGGTAATGAGTTCTCCGAGGAAGAGGGCATCAAAGGGTGTGGCCGGTGTGGGAAGCCTTGCCGGTCGATCCGCTGCCCGAAATGCTTCTACGAGAATCCCCCCGAGCCGAAGGTGATCAAGGCCTTGAAAGATGTTCTGAAAAGAAGCGGAAAAACACGATAGAATTACGATGTTGCATTGTGAAAACCATCAAGGAGAGCGATATGAAATTATCCGATAAAGCGGAAGAGATTCTCGAAGCCCTCTGGGTAGCCTGTGAGGAGGAGGGGAAGCCACATCTCGATATGGAAGCAATCTCCGTCGCGGCCGACGATCCGGCGTACCGGGAGCTGGCCACCCTTGCCTACATCGAGGTAAAGGGGGGGCAAGTCCGCTTGCGAGCCGAGGGCAAGGAGGAGGGGAAACGGACCGTGAGGCGTCATCGGCTTGCCGAACGCCTCATGATGGATGTGCTCAATATCCGCGGCGACAGCGCCGAGGCCAAGGCATGCGAGTTCGAGCACCTGCTGCACGAAGAGGTGGATGCCAAGGTCTGCACCATGCTCAACCATCCCGCAACTTGCCCCCACGGTAAGCCAATTCCACCCGGCGACTGCTGCGACGAGGCGAAAAAGAAAGGCGATCTTGGCGTGGTTCCCCTTACCGAGCTCAAAGCGAAGGAGGAGGGGGAAATCGCCTACATTCTCACCGAGGATGACACCAAAATGCGTAAGCTCATGGCCATGGGGGTGTTGCCGGGCAACCGGATAAACATCATGCAGACTTTTCCGTCTTACGTTTTCAGGATCGGATATTCCGAGTTTGCCATCGATACGGCCCTTGCGCGGGAGATTTACGTGCGAAGGTGAGGCCATTGAACTCTAAATTCACGCAAAAAGCCGGGTGCAGCAGTTGCCCGGCTTTTTGCGTATTAGTCTCAGGAGAATATTTATCCGCCGATGCCGTTGATGACGGCGTGATTATTGCTGGATGCAAGGCAGCAGCTGCAGAGGTTCGTGCGGGCAAGAGGCTGTCCATGTGGAATCAGTTGAAATGCCCGGCCTTACAGGCCTTTGAATTGGAAGCTCATCGTACCAAAATCCGTTTTTTGACTGGAAAGACTTTTTTTGTTGTTTGACGGTGTTACAAATGATAAAAACGTAACACGATTAGGTGACGATTTAAAAGAGGGTTAACCACCATGCACATGGCAGATGCCTTGATCTCCCCCGTGGTCGGCGGCACGCTCTGGGCGGCCACTGCCGGTACCATCGCCTGGTGCAGCCGTAAGGTGCGGCATGAGCTCGACGAGCGGAAGGTACCGCTCATGGGGGTATTGGGAGCTTTCGTGTTTGCCGCCCAGATGATCAACTTTGCCATACCGGGGACCGGTTCCAGCGGGCACCTTGGTGGTGGGCTCCTGCTGGCGGTGCTGCTGGGTCCATATGCTGCGTTTATCGTAATCTCCTCGGTGCTTTTTGCCCAGGCCCTGTTTTTTGCAGACGGCGGGCTGCTGGCTTTGGGGTGCAACATCTTCAATCTCGGCTTTTTCCCCGCTTTTGTCGCTTATCCCCTGATTTACAGAGCAATAGCTCCTGCCGGTTCGAGCCAGGGGCGAATAACCGCAGCTTCGGTTGCCGCCGCGGTGGCGGGCCTCCAGTTCGGTGCCTTTGCCGTGGTTCTGGAAACGGTATTCTCCGGGGTCGCAGCGCTGCCATTTTCTTCATTCATTCTCCTGATGCAGCCGATTCATCTGGCAATAGGAATCGTTGAAGGGTTTGCTACGGCAGCGGTAATCGGTTTTGTGACGAAGGCCCATCCGGATATCGTCGACACTCCCGTGGCTCCCCTGGGCGGGGCATCCGGTGCCGGTTTCAGGAGGCTGATCTTATCGCTGCTTACCGTGGCCGTTTTTGCCGGAGGGTGTCTCTCCTGGTTTGCTTCCGGTAAGCCGGACGGGCTCGAATGGGCCATTGCCGGGGTAACCGGCACTGAAGAGCTGTTGGCCCCAAAGGGGGGTATCCATGGGAAATTGGCGGAAATTCAGGAGAAAATAGCCCTCTTCCCCGACTATTCCTTTGGCCGGTCCGATGCGCAGAGTCCGGCGCCCCATGGAGAAACTGCCGCGACAAAGACCGCAATACCCCCGGCAGGGGATGACCGGATCGGCTCTTCCGTGGCGGGCATTGCCGGCGGGGCGTTGACCCTGGTCATAGCCCTTGGCATCGGCACTGTACTGCGCCGGCGCCAATCACCGTGATTCTGCCCATGGCCGCATCATCCGCTCAAGGGGGATGCTTGCCCCCGTGCTTACTATCCCATGGCCCACATTGAGACTGCACTCCGCGATCTGAACCGCCTCGAACTCCTTGCCGAAGGGGACTCGGCCATCCATCGGCTCGACCCCCGGGCGAAGGTCATCGTAACCCTCTTCTTCATCGTGATGGTTGTTTCGTTCGGCCGTTACGAGGTTTCGGGCCTCATCCCATTTGTTCTCTATCCCGTGGTTATCGTTGCCGTAAGCGGTATTCCCCCTGCTGTCATTGTCCGCAAACTCCTGATGATAATCCCATTTGCCGCCGTGGTGGGCCTCTTCAATCCGATCTTTGACCGGGAACCGCTCATGATGTTCGGTAACCTGGAGGTGTCGGGAGGGTGGATTTCCTTTCTCTCGATAATCATACGCGCTGCCCTTACGGTGGGAGGAGCCCTTGCTCTCGTGGCAGTCACCGGTTTCACGGGGGTCTGCATGGCCCTTGAGCGGTTCGGGGTTCCCCGCCCCTTTGTGGTGCAGCTTCTCTTTCTCTACCGTTATATTTTTGTCCTGGGAGACGAAGGGGTGCGCATGGCCAGGGCGCGCGAGCTCCGCTCCTTTGCGGAGCGCGGCATGGGATTGCAATCCTATGCCGCTTTGATCGGAAGTCTGCTTCTGCGCACCTGGGACCGTGCCGAGCGGATTCATATGGCAATGCTTTCGCGCGGGTTCCGCGGGGCGTTCCACGTCCGGCGCGAGTACCGTTTCGGCCGCCGGGAGCTGGTGTTCACGGCCGGTTGGTGTCTGCTCTTTCTGCTGTTTCGCTATGTCAATCTGCCGCGCCTGGCCGGTGCCCTGATCGCAGAGGTCATTTCATGAGTCATCATATTGTCGAGGTCAGAGATCTTCGCCATTCGTATCCGGACGGCACCGAGGCCCTTCGGGGTATTTCATTCACCATTCACCACGGAGAGTCTGTGGCGGTGATCGGCGCCAATGGCGCCGGAAAGTCGACCCTGCTGCTCCATCTCAACGGCTACCTGACCCCGACCGATGGCAACGTGCGCATCGGCGATACGCCGGTTATCAAGGGTACGTTGCCGGAGGTGCGCAGAACAGTGGGGATGGTTTTTCAGGACCCGGACGATCAACTCTTCATGCCGACGGTTGCCGATGATGTGGCTTTCGGTCCCCTCAACCTGGGGCTTCCTGCCGGGGAGGTGGAGCGGCGGGTGACGGATTCACTTGCGCTGGTAGGTGCCGGACACCTGAGAGAGAAACCACCCTATCGCCTCTCGGGAGGGGAGAAAAAGCGGGTCGCCATCGCCACGGTCCTCTCCATGTCACCGGACATCCTTGTTATGGACGAGCCGACCGCGGGGCTGGATCCTTTCGCCCGGCGGCAACTCATGGGGCTTTTGCGGGAATTCCGGCACACAAAGATTTTCACGAGCCACGACCTGGACATGGTGCTGGAGCTCTGCGAGCGGGTCATCGTCCTCAGGGAGGGTGTTGTGGCTGCCGACGGACCTCCGCGGGAAATTTTCCGCAATGCCGGCCTCCTTTCCTCCTGCCGGCTGGAGCCTCCTTTATCTATGCAGGGGTGCCCTATTTGCCGCTCTTCAGGGTAGAGAATGCCTGCATTAATCGCCTTCTTGATCCGGTATGTGAAATTTTTAGTAAAGTCCAATGGTTTAAGCCCGATAAGTTTTAGTGCCATGGGATAAATTGCCGCGATGCCAAGCTGAAGCGGCGGCATCGACCGTATGGGAATATCAAATCAGAATGAAGAGTGTGTTTTTTATGAACATGAATATCTCCTTTGTTGCGCTGCCGCTTGTCTTTGCTTTGGCCGGCGGGGAGGCGTCCGCGGCTTCGACTGTGGCGGTTCCCGTCCAGACGGCCCAGGCCGGCGTGTGCCGGGAAGTTGTCGAACTCTCGCACCGTTATGATGCCGGAAGAGCGCTTCCCGAAACCATGACCGCCGAAGGGACGCCGTGCCCGCGGAGCGATGCGGCCGATTGCCTCATCAGTGTCATGGACAAGGTTCTGGCCAAATGCCGAAAGGAAGGCATGGCTGCTCTTGCGCCAGAGGACCGGGAGATGATTCTCCGGCTTCGGGATGACCTCGCCGACGAGTTGGAAAAGCGTCATGGCTATCACTCGCTGCGTGAACAGGTGGAATCGATGTTGGCAAAACCCGATAGCTACGATTACGAATATCGCCTAGGGGTGAACGGTTTTATGCGGGGGGAGGGTGCCGGTACCTTCCGGCTGCCCGATTCCGGCTATGCTCCCGGCCACGGCGAGGGGCGTTTCCTTTACCGTGTTAAGCCCTATTTTTTCTGGCATCCGGCCGGCTGGCTCGACATCCACGCCGAAGGGCAGGGATACGGCTACAACGGCGGCAGCCAGCAGCACAGTAAGGTTTCACTCTACCAGGGGTTTGCCGAAATTCTCTGCCCCTCCTGCGAGGGGAACTCCCTGAAGGCGGGCCGTCAGGAACTGGTCTACGGCAGCGCCTTCATGCTTGGCAGCAACTCTTTTTATCAGGGTCTTACCTTTGATGCCCTGCGGTTGAGGCTTACGCCGGTGAAGCCCCTGACGGTGGATTTCTTTGGTGGCTGGTATGCAACGCCGTGGTCCGACGGCGTCGAAGGGAGTCTTGCCGGCGCTTATGCAACCTGGAACATTGCCGAAGGCACCGCTCTGGAGTTCTATGGTTTCCGTGATACCGGCTCCGATGACCGTCATTCCGGCGAGCACCGAAACTCCGTCGGTCTGAGAGCCACGGCGAAACTGGGGCCGGTTTCCCTGGAAGTGGAGCCGGTATGGCAGCGGGGGCGGCTTTATAACGGCGTTGACGGCAATGAGAGCATCAGTGCCTGGGGTGGCCATGTGGATCTGTACGCCGATACGGAGTTTGCCGGGTTCACCAATCATTTCTTTGCCGGAGCCGCTTACGGTTCGGGGAGCCGCGAGGCGGCTGACGGCACTAGCGGCCGGAAAGAGTTTCTCAACCAGATTACCGATTCGTCTCTTGCTGGCGACATGGGCGTCGTGGGAGACCTTTCCGGACTGGACGTGGGAGACTCCCATGCCAGCGGCCTCCAGATTTATACCCTCGGTTGGGGGGTAGATATAACCGAGGAATTGATTTTGTCAGCCACGGGCCGTTACTTTCTGGCCAACTACACCGCCGATGAAGCGAGTCGCCGCATCGGCCTCGAAACCGATTTAACGCTGACGTACGCGGTTAACGAATCCCTTTCGGTCATTGCCGGTTATGACCGCTTTTTTACCGGCAAGTTTTTCCGTGATGCCTCCGACAGTGATGACGATATTCACTACGGTTATCTGATGCTTCAGTTCGACTTGTCGCATACGGCGCCAAAGAAGCCGGCCCAAAAGCCTGCGCGGTAGACAATCGTCTGCCGTTGGGGTATCTTTCCCCTTCATACCACGCATCAAGGGGGAGGAGATGAAGAGAACCACAACAATATTAGCTGCTGCTGTCATCCTTATGGCCGCCACTGTCGCCACTGCCGCCGACAAGATTGCTCTGCCGAAGGGATACGAAACGTGGCCTAAAAGCTCGGACAAGATTGTAAGCGACAAGTCGTCGCTTTTTTATGGCATTCACAATATCTATGTGGACAAGAAGACCATGCCCGCCTACCGGAAAGGGGGGCCGTACCCGGAAGGAAGCCGTTTCGTGGTGGTGCAGCACACCATCAGGAACGAAGGGGGGAAAGCGGTCAAGGGGAAAAAGAGCATGATTGTCCTCATGAAAAAGGACAAGAAGCAGACCGCCACCGGCGGGTGGCTTTTTGCCGGCTTCACGGCGGAAGGAAAGCCGTCGGGGGTGAACCCGGTGAAGAACTGTTTCGAATGCCATCTGAAGGAGGCAAAGGACCGGCATTTCGTCATTTCCAGATATGCCGACTTCAAATAGCCACATTTGGGGTGAGACACAAGAAACGCCGCGGGCAACCGCGGCGTTTTCACGTTTGTGGATAAGAGGCGTTTTTTTCTCTCAACTATATGCATAAACGGCCGATAAGGAAATCTGTATGTGCTGTGCGTGAAAGGAGACTTCAGGGTTGAAGACGCTCATTGTCGAGGATGATTTCATAGCCCGCAGAAAGCTGGAAGAACTTTTCTCCCCCCTGGGCGAGTGTGACTTTGCCACAGATGGGGACGAGGCTGTGAATGCCTTTCGAGTCGCCCATGACGGGAAATGTCCCTATGACCTGATCTGCATGGATATCATGATGCCGCCCCTGGATGGTTCTACGTTGCTGGAGGATATCAGGGATATAGAGCGGGAACTGGGGGTTGCGTGCGCCCATGAGGTGAGGGTAATCATGACCACCGCCCTTGAGGATCCCAAGAACCTCGTTGATGCGCTGTACCGTGGTGGAGCGATATCCTATCTCGTAAAGCCGCTTAACCGGCAGAAACTCCTGAAAGAGATTCGGCGCCATGGCCTGATGTAGTTCCTTCCTTCGGGTATTTATTTTGTAAGCTTTTACTCAAGATATTCTGCTGAGTGACGATAGAGTATACAGTCAGTGATTTTGTATAACTACCGGAACCGGCCAGTGGCGGATTCCGGAGGTGCTCCCATAGAAAAGGTGGTCCTTCCGTGGCACTATCGCTTTTGCGCAGATTCAAAGTTACCCCTCCCCAATCCTCGGCGGATTTTGACCCCTCTTCTCCAGTTCCTGTTGTTCCTTCACCCTTAACCTCCCATTTCGGAGAGTGGAACGAGCGTTTCTCCGCCATCGGCAGCCGTCTTGCCCATCTCAACGGTTCCACCGAGGAGGAGTTCCTCGCCATCGGTGCCCGGCTCCATGACTTTTATTCCCGGGCGGCCCGGATCGAGGGAATGTCGCATGAGGTGGCCGACCTGATTCTTGGCGAAGAGATCGGCCGCAACATGACAGCTCTTCACGGTATCGTCGACCGTATTACCGACTGCCTCTCCCGTGCCGATGAGGAAACCGGCCAAAGCACCACGACACTTCATACAATCCTCTCGTATATAGATAATGTGAACGAACCCCTGGAGGGATTTCGCAGGATTATCAAAAATCTCCATATGTTAAGCACTGCGGTCAAGATTGAGAGCGCGCGACTCGGTGAAGGGGCGGTGGGATTCAATACCCTTGCCGGTGATGTGGAGCGTCTTTCGTTTTCCATCAAGGAAAAGTCGACTGCGATCCTTGCAGAAAAGGATGCTCTTGCCGCCATGATCGGCGGAGCCCTTGCGCGAGTTTCCGCTACCGACACGGGGCATCAACAAAATGTCCGCAACATTCTTGATAAAACCCGCACAGACCTCGCTGCCCTGGCTGATATCAACGATCGCTGCTCTGCGGCAGTCGGGGTTGTAACCTCCTCTTCCGCCGAAACTGCGGAAAGTATCGCCGAAGTGGTAACCTCTCTGCAATTCCACGATATAACCCGCCAGCAGATTGAGCATGTAAAAGAAGCCCTTGAAGAGGTGGGGCTGCAATTGACCGCTCAGCCGGCCGATCCGCTGAAGGTTGCCGGCGAGGCGGCGGACGTGAGTGAGCTTCAGGTGGCCCAACTGCTTCATGCCCGCGACGAACTGTCGTTTGCCGTTGCGCGTATTGTTGAGAACCTCCGCGATATCGCTCAGCTACAGACCCGTATGTCGGATGAGACCCGTGTGATGACCGGAACCGCCGACCAGGCAGGGCACTCTTTCTTCGTCGAAATGGAGGCCGGCATAGGGCGCGTTACGGAGGGCCTCGCGGTTAATGCCGCGGCTAACCGCAACCTGGCGTCTGCCATGGAGTCGGTGGTGTTGTCGGTGAGAAACATCGCCGGTTTTGTGACTGACATTGAGGAAATCGGCTCGGAAATCGAGCTGATCGCCCTCAACTCCCAGGTGAAGGCGGCCAATACCGGTGACGGCGGGGCTGCCCTCGGCGTGCTTGCCGAGTCGATCCAGCACTTGTCGGTCGATGCCCGTGCCCGGACCAGTGCCGTCTCCGAAACCTTACGGAAGGTAACGGAGGTGACGGAGGGGCTGAACCGGGAGATTCACACCGATGTCCGCGTCATTGCCGAAGAAGTGGATGGCCTGATAGGGGAAATCCGGGATCTTCTCGGCTCTGTCCGAGAGGTTAACGAACGTATCCTCCGTCTTCTCGGCCGTGTCGATTCAGAGGTGCAATCACTTTCTCACGATATCGATCAGGCCACGGGAGTGATGACGGTCCATGAAACTTCGTCGGCGGTCATTGATGGAGTCCTTGCGGAGATCGAAAGCATCGTGCATGAAGTGCGGCAGTTTGTACCCGCTTCTGCGGATCATGTGAAAGAGTTGCGGTTGCGGGAGTTGGCCGACCGGTACACTATGCACAGCGAGCGGAAGGTTCATGATTCCCTGTTCAAAGGGCAAGCATCACGGACCGTTCCGGTGCCGGCGTCTGCCGCGGCAGCATCCTGCGGAGCTGCGGAGGACGATGGGTTCGGCGACAATGTGGAACTGTTTTAAGGGCCTGAGGCCTGGGAACATGGACCGGTAACGGCGAGGGAGAGACAATGGATGCATTGACGATAGCAAGGGAACAGCCGGCAGATCAGGGGGCGCCCCTTGTCCTCATGGTCAGGGGCGATTTGACAATCCCTTTTGCCGGTGAGTTCAGGGTGGCGCTCATTGAGGCCTTCAACGCGGCGGAAATGGTTGTCGTCAACCTGGAAGAGGTCGGCTCCATTGACGTTACGGGGTTGCAGCTGCTCTGCTCGGCTCATCGTGAGGCCTATGCCCGCCGGAAAAGTTTTGGCGTTGAAGGGCTCGTAAACCCCGTGCTGTCCGAGGTGGTGGAACTTGCCGGATTCCGGCGCCATGTGGGGTGCTCTGCTGATACGGGAAAAACCTGCGTCTGGATTGGAGGATGTGAATAATGGCCAAGACGATTATGACAGTTGACGATTCTGCCAGCGTGCGCCAGATGGTTGCCTTCACGCTCAAGCAGAACGGTTACGATGTGGTTGAGGCGGTAGATGGCAAGGATGCTCTGGGAAAACTGGGCGGCGTGAAGGTCGATATGGTGATTACCGACCTGAATATGCCTAACCTTGATGGCATTGGGCTCATCAAGGGGGTTCGGGCACTGCCTGCCCATCGCTTCACCCCGATAATCATGCTCACTACCGAAAGCCAGGATTCGAAAAAAACTGAAGGAAAGGCTGCGGGGGCCACCGGTTGGATCGTCAAGCCTTTCAAGCCCGAACAACTCATCGCGGTGGTGAAGAAGGTAATAGGCTGATGGACTCGCACCGGCAGGCATACAAGGAAGAGGCATACGAGTTGCTGGCCGAGCTGGAGTCGTCGCTCCTGGAACTGGAGGAGACGCCGGAGGACGCCGACCTGATTGGCCGGGTCTTCCGGGCCATGCACACCATCAAGGGGTCGGGGGCCATGTTCGGTTTCGATGACATCGCCGGCTTTACCCACGAGGTGGAAACCGTCTTCGACATGGTCCGCAACGGCCGGATCAAGGTCACGCGCGACCTGGTCAACCTT
This sequence comes from Geobacter benzoatilyticus, assembly GCF_017338855.1. Lineage (NCBI taxonomy): Bacteria > Pseudomonadati > Thermodesulfobacteriota > Desulfuromonadia > Geobacterales > Geobacteraceae > Geobacter > Geobacter benzoatilyticus. The sequence continues at coordinate 3,495,109 of NZ_CP071382.1, read as the reverse complement.
GCCCTCAAAGCCAGGGACCTCATCAAGGGGATGCTTGATGCCTCTGACGGTGCAGGCGACGCGGTGGAGAGAAGCGCCACCGAAGCGGTGATCGCCGGGCTCAGGCTGCTTGTCCCGGCTGCGCCGGCCGATGGGGCAACTGGAGAGACTCCTGTCACGGCGGCACCTTCGGAATCGAATGGGGAGAAGGCTGTCACCTATCGCATCCGCTTCGTGCCGTCCCCGGACGTGACCGTCAACGGCACCAATCCCCTATTGCTCCTGGCAGAACTCCGCCAGCTCGGAGATTGCCGCATGGTGGCCCAGATGGCCAGGGTCCCCCGTCTGGAAGAGATCGATCCCGAGAACTGTTACCTTTTATGGGACGTGATTCTGACCACCAAGCGGGGGATTGATGCCATTCGGGATGTATTCATATTCATCGAGGACGATTGCGACTTGAAAATCGACGTAATCGATGATGGGGGTATCCTGGATGTAGATGCCGACTACAAGAAGCTCGGTTTTATTCTCGTGGAACGGGGAGATCTGGCCCCGGAGGATATGAAGGCGATCCTCGCAAAGCAAAAGCGTTTCGGGGAGCTTCTCGTAGAGCATGGCGTCATCCTTCCCGAGAAGGTCGAGTCCGCCCTTGTGGAGCAGCAGCATGTGAAGGAGGTGCGCAAAGAGCGCCAGACCCAGGAGAGTGCCTCCAGCATCAGGGTCCCGGCCGAGAAGCTGGATATCCTGGTGAACCTGGTCGGCGAGCTCGTCACCGTCCAGGCGCGCCTCTCCCAGACCGCTGCCGGCCGTGCCGACGCACTTCTTGTCACCATTGCCGAAGAGGTTGAGCGCCTCACCAACGAACTCCGCGACACGGCGCTCAATATCCGCATGCTTCCCATCGGCACCACTTTCAGCAAGTTCAAGCGCCTGGTGCGCGACCTTTCGGTGGAGCTGGGCAAAGACATCGAGATGACCACCGAGGGAGCCGAAACCGAACTGGACAAGACGGTCATAGAGAAGCTGAACGATCCCCTGGTCCACCTTATCCGCAATTCAATAGACCACGGAATAGAAGCTCCCGACGAACGGGTTGCCGCCGGCAAGCCCCGCCAGGGGACTGTTCACCTGGCCGCCGTGCACTCGGGCGACAGCGTACTCATTACCATCACCGACGACGGAAAGGGGCTCGACCGGGAGGCCATCCGGGCCAAGGGAATCGAGCGGGGCATTGTCTCCGCCACGGCCGAACTCTCCGACAAAGAGATATTCAGCCTCATCTTCGCCCCAGGTTTTTCCACCGCAAAAACCGTTACGAGCGTGTCGGGACGGGGCGTGGGGATGGATGTGGTCAAGCGGGCCATCGAGGCCCTGCGGGGGACCATCGACATCCAGAGCGAACGGGGGATTGGCACCGTAATTACCATAAAGCTCCCCCTTACCCTGGCCATCATTGAGAGCTTGCTGGTCAAGATCGGCAATGACTGCTTCGTAACACGGTGCATGCCATGAAGGATATCGCCGGCAAGATCTCCATTATCGAAGAGATTGCCCGGCAGACTAACCTGCTTGCCCTTAATGCGGCCATTGAAGCGGCTCGGGCCGGAGAGCACGGCAAAGGCTTTGCGGTGGTCGCTTCCGAGGTGCGCAAGCTGGCGGAGCGGAGCCAGCGGGCTGCCGGGGAAATAAGTGAGCTTTCGTCAAGCAGTGTGGAGGTTGCTGTCCGGGCCGGTGAACTGCTGGCGACCATCGTTCCGGATATCCAGCGGACTGCGGAGCTGGTGCAGGAGATCAGCGCCGCCTGCCGCGAGCAGGACGCAGGGGCCGAGCAGATCAATAAGGCCATCCAGCAACTCGACACGGTGATTCAGCAGAACGCTTCGGCCAGTGAGGAGATGTCCTCCACATCAGAGGAGCTTGCGAGCCAGGCGGAACAACTTAAGGAAACAATCAGCTTCTTCAGGATTGGTGACCTGGTGAGCCGCAAGCCGGCGCCCAGTCAGGCCAAAATACGGGGTCGAATCCCTGGCTGGCGTAGCACATCCGGCCCTGCCCCTGCCAATGGCTATTCGTCCAAGTCCGTTTCCGTTGCCGCAACAGGTTTTGCGTATGAAATGGACAGCAGTGACTCCATGGACACTGATTTTGAAAAGTTCTAGAGTTCGCGGTGCTATTGCGGCCTGAAAGCAATTTGCTGCATTGTTGCCAGGGAGGGGGGGTGCTTGCATGCCACAGGGTTTTTCTGATGGAAGTTCAGGGATTCCCCTGTTGATCTAAAGAAGGCAAACGCCTTGCCGATACTTTATAGGGTAGGTGTTGGCGGAGTGAGATGACTAGGCCTGTTGGCCCCGTGCCCGGAGAAGAATTTCTTGCGGAGGTTTACCATGAGCGTTGCAGCAATAACGGAAACCCGGCAGTATCTGACCTTCCAGCTTGCGGATGAGGTGTTCGCAGTGGAGGTGGCAAAGGTGCGCGAAATTCTGGAGTTCACTTCCATCACCAGGGTGCCTCAAACACCCGATTTCATGCGCGGAGTGATTAATTTGCGCGGGAGCGTGGTGCCGGTGATGGATATGCGCCTCAAGTTCGGCTTGCCGGAAACGGAGAAGACCGTCAATACCTGCATCATTGTCGTGGAAGTGGATCATGAGGGGGAAACCATCATCATCGGCGCCCTGGCCGATTCGGTGCAGGAGGTGTTCGAGCTGGAGCCCGACCAGGTCGAGCCGGCTCCCCGCATCGGGACCAAACTCAATACCGACTTCCTCCTCGGCATGGGGAAACACGATGGGCAGTTCATTATGATTCTCGACATCGACCGCACCTTCACCGGTGATGAGATTGTTACCGCCGGAGCGGTGTCGGGGGAAGCGGCTTGAAGGCCGGGACCAGTGACCGGGGATCGGGGACCTGATAGACTTTATGCTCAATTCAGCCACTGACAATCGAAATCTTCCGGCTGCCATGAGCGATCGCGAATTTTCGCGATTCGCCGAGTTTATCTATGACCAGTGCGGCATCAAGATGCCGCCTGTCAAGAAGACGATGCTGGAGGCCCGGCTTCAGAAAAGACTCCGCATGCTGGGCATAGGGAGTTTCCAGGATTACGCCGACTATCTTTTCAGTAACGATGGGGCAGGGCAGGAACTTGTTCATCTCATCGATGTGGTCACCACCAATAAGACCGACTTCTTCCGGGAGCCGGCCCACTTCGATTACCTGGTGAGCACGGCCCTTCCAGGTCTGGCGGCATCGCGCGGCACCGGCTTCCGCAAGGGGCTTTCTCTCTGGAGTGCCGGTTGTTCCAGCGGGGAAGAACCCTATACCCTTGCCATGGTCCTTTCGGAATTCGCCGAACACAATCAAGGGTTCAGCTATAACATCCTTGCCTCCGACATCTGCACCACCGTCCTGGATAAGGCGAAGACGGCAATCTACCTGGAGGAGAGGGTCGAGCCGGTCTCTCTTCCCCTCAAACGGAAGTACCTTCTTCGGGGGAAGGACAAGCAAGCGGGACTCGTGCGCATCGTTCCCGAGTTGCGCAACCGCATCAGGTTCCGCCGGCTCAATTTCATGGATGACGATTTCGGCTTCCGTGAGCCCTTCGATATTATCTTCTGCCGCAATGTCATCATCTATTTCGACAAGCGAACCCAGGAACGGCTCATAAACAAATTTTGCCGCCATCTGATCCCTGGTGGATACCTCTTCATGGGACACTCTGAAACCCTGTCGGGGCTTGATGTCCCCCTTGTCCAGGTTGCCTCCACAATTTACCGGAAGCCGCAATGATCGACATCTCTCCCGACCTCGCAAGAGTTTACCTGAAACCGGGTGAGTTCCACTTTGCCACCAGTCCCACGGTGGTTACGACGGTTCTCGGTTCGTGCGTGTCGGTAACCATGTTCGATCGTTTTAGCGGTGTCGCCTCCATATGCCATGCATTACTGCCCGAGGGGCCCAGTGCGGATGCATTCCGATATGTAGATTCCTCCATTATCCACATGCTCGAAATGTTTGCTTCCCATGGAGTCAACCGGCAGCGCCTCGAGGTCAAGGTGTTTGGCGGCGCCGACATGCTCTATGCCAACGGGAGCAGGGTTGGGGTGGGGCGGCGCAATGTGGAGATAGCCAACCAAGTACTTGCTGCATCGGGCCTGGCAGTTTCCATGCATGATGTGGGGGGGACGCGGGGAAGAAAACTTTTTTTCGTAACCCACACGGGAGATGTTTTCCTGAAGCGGCTTAACCGCGGATACGGAGCAGAGTGGCCAGGGAGATAGGCCCTTTAGGGCTGGACGTGACATGAAAAAAATAAAGGTACTCATTGTTGACGATTCGGCTGTGGTCCGTCAGACCATGGCCGACATCCTAGCCTCTGATCCACGGATCGAGGTTCTGCCTCCCGCTGCCGATCCATTCATAGCCGCCGAGCGGATGCGGGAGCAGGTTCCCGACGTTATTACCCTTGATGTGGAGATGCCGCGCATGGACGGCATCACCTTTCTCAAAAAGATCATGAGCCAGCACCCGATTCCGGTGGTCATGTGCTCGACGCTTACGGAGACCGGTTCGGAGACGGCTCTCAAGGCTCTGGAATACGGGGCGGTGGAGATTATCCAGAAACCGAAGCTCGGCACAAAACAGTTTCTGGAAGAATCTCGGGTAAGAATTTGCGACGTGGTTAAGGCGGCGAGCCAGGCCAGGCTCCGCAAACTTTCACCGCGAATCGGGAAGGAGATCTCGCCCAAGCTCACCGCCGATGTAATCCTTGAGAAACCAGCCTCCCAAGCCATGATCCAGACCACCGACAAGGTGGTAGTCGTCGGGGCATCCACCGGGGGAACCGAGGCGCTTCGGGTTTTTCTCGAGGCTCTTCCGGTGGATGCCCCGCCCATTGTCATAGTCCAGCATATGCCCGAGGGATTTACCCGTGCGTTTGCGCAGCGGCTTGATGGCATCTGCCGCGTTACGGTAGCAGAGGCGGCTGACAACGATACGGTCATGCGGGGAAGGGCGCTGATCGCCCCCGGCAACCGGCATACGCTTCTCAAGCGAAGCGGTGCCCGATACTATGTGGAGATCAAGGATGGCCCGCTGGTCTCCCGCCATCGCCCTTCCGTGGATGTGCTCTTCCGTTCGGCTGCCCGCTATGCCGGCAAAAACGCTATTGGGGTAATCATGACCGGCATGGGCGACGACGGCGCCAGGGGCATGAAGGAGATGAAGGATGCCGGCGCTGCAACCATCGCCCAGGACGAGGCTACCTGCGTGGTTTTCGGCATGCCCAACGAGGCCATCAAGCGGGGGGGGGCGGACCGGGTTCTTCCCCTTGACGCCATTGCCCGCGAAGTGCTGAAGGCTTGCGGGTAGGAGGGGGGAGGGAGATAGCGAAATAGCGAGGGAGCGAGTAGTAAAGAAAAACTATTTCGCTACTTGCTACTTGCTACCGCCTGGTAGTATGCTGGTTTCGCGTTGTGCAATAAGTATTTTCCGTGGAGTGTTGCAATGGCAGAAAAGAAGTTTTTTCTCGGCCGCCAGCCGATCCTTGATTGTGAGCAGAAGCTCTATGGTTTCGAGCTCCTCTTCCGCTCGGCAGATACACTCCACGCCAATGTCACCGATTACCTTCAGGCCAGCGCCAGCGTCATTTTTGATGCCCTTTCCAGTTTCGGTCTCATTGAGATTCTCGGCAAACACAAGGGATTCATAAATGTGAATGCCGACGTTCTCATGAGCGAGGCGCTGGAACTTCTCCCCCCCGAAAAAATTGTCATTGAACTCCTCGAACATGTCCCGATAACCGATACTGTCATTGCCCGCTGCCGGGAGTTGAAGGATAAGGGTTTCTCCATAGCCCTTGACGATCATGTCTACGAGCCGGTTTACGAGCCCCTCTACGAAATTGTCGATGTAATAAAAGTAGATCTTATTCGTACCGGCATGGAGCGGCTGCCGGCTGAACTGGAGACTTTCCGGCGCTGGAAGCCGAAACTTCTGGCCGAGAAGGTGGAGACCCACGAGCAGTACGAGATTTGCGAGTCACTCGGGTTCACCTACTTCCAGGGATACTACTTTGCCCGCCCGGTGGTGCTGACCCGCACGCGCGTCGACGTGGGGCGGCTCGCCATCGTCAAGCTCTTTAACCAGCTGGTGGCTGAGGTGGAGATCGATGAACTGGAAGGGACCTTCAAGCAGAATCCGAACCTGATCCTCAATCTTCTGCGGCTGGTGAACTCTGTCTCCGTGGGGCTCAAGCAAAAGATTACCAGCATGCGCCACGCAATCATGGTGCTCGGCTACCACCAATTGCGACGCTGGGCCATGATGGCACTTTTCGCCAATACCGCCCAGGCGGTCGGGGACAACCCGCTGCTGGTCATGGCGGCAACCAGGGCCCGACTCATGGAGCTCATCATTTCGGAACAGCCCGCTGCGCTCCTTGATCGCGATTATCCCGACCGTGCCTTCATGACCGGAATATTGTCCCTTGCCGATGCGCTGCTCAAAATGCCCATTGAGGAAGTGGTTGCCCCCTTGAACCTGAACGAAGATGTCCGGCAGGCACTCCTTGGCCGGGAGGGTGAGCTGGGCGTTCTCCTCCAGCTTGTGGAAAAAATCGAGAGGGATGATTTCGACGGCATCTCGCCTCTCATCGAACGCTTCAGTTTCTCCATGGCAAATCTCGCCCCTGTCCAGTTGGCAGCCTGCAACTGGGTCAACGGCATGGACGACACCGTCAAATAGTGCTGTTTCCCCTCCAGCCCTTGACTTTCCCTCGGCATCACTTCATACTGCCGGTTTGTTCATGGGGCAAATCCCCGTGACGGTACACGTTTTTTCGGGAGATTTTCCATGAAACCGTTGTTCCTCAATCCCCCCACATACGAAGATTTCGATGGCGGCGCCGGCGCCCGCTACCAGGCATCCCGCGAGGTAACTTCTTTCTGGTACCCCACCTGGCTCTGCTTCCCTGCCGGAATGATCGAGGGCTCCCGCGTGGTGGACGCGCCGGTGCAACGCTTTACCATCGATGACTGCCTGACCATTGCCCGGGACTTCGACATGGTGGTGATGTATACCTCCACCCCGACCCTTGCCCTGGACATTGCCACGGCCCGCCGCATCAAGGAGCAGAAACCCGCCACGGTGACGGTACTCACCGGCCCCCACGTTTCCGTTCTCCCCGAGGAGACCCTGCGCCAGGGTGAAGGGGTTATCGATATCGTCTGCCGGGGCGAGTTCGACTACACCACGAAAGAGCTCTGCGAGGGGCGCGAGTGGGAAAAGGTCGACGGGATCAGCTTCCGGAAGGATGGGAAGATCCACCACACCCCGGACCGGCCGCCGATCCAGGATCTGGACGCGCTCCCCTTCGTGGCACCGGTCTACAAGCGCGACCTCCCCATCTCGGAATACGTAATCCCCCACTTCAAGAACCCCTACGTCTCCATCTACTCCAGCCGCGGCTGCCCCTCCAAGTGCATTTACTGCCTCTGGCCCCAGACCTTCTCGGGCCGGGCCATGCGAACCCGCTCCCCCCAGAACGTCTACGAAGAGGTGAAGTGGATCGTGGACAACATTCCCGAGATGCGGGAACTCTCCTTCGATGACGATACCTTCACCGCTGACCGCAATCATGCCCGAGAAGTGGCCGCCAAGCTTAAGCCCCTGGGGATTTCCTGGACCATCAATGCTCGGGCCAACTGCGATTACGAAACCCTCAAGGTCATGCGTGAGGCTGGGCTTCGCCATGTGGTGGTGGGTTACGAGACCGGCAATGAGCAGATTCTCAAGAACATCAAGAAGGGTGTCACCAAGTCCCAGGCCATCGAGTTTACCCGAAATTGCAAAAAGCTCGGCCTCTCCGTCCACGGCGCCTTCATAATGGGGCTCCCCGGCGAAACTCGCGACACTATCCGGGAGACCATCGAATACGCCAAAGCCCTGGACCTTAACTCCATTCAGGCTTCCCTGGCGTCCCCCTATCCCGGCACCGAGTTCTGGGACCTCTGCCGGCAGGAAGGGTGGATCGCCTCCGAGGCCTATATCGACGACACCGGCCACCAGATGTGCGTCATCAACTATCCCCACCTTTCCAACAAGGAAATCTTCGATGCGGTGGAGACCTTCTACAACAAGTTTTACTTCCGCCCCAAGTACATCGGCCGCAGCATCATGAAGATGATCGTTGACGGCGAGGAGCGGAAGAAGCTCCTCAAAGAAGGGAAACAGTACCTGGAGTACATGCGGAAGAGGAAGGCGGCAGGGCCTTCCTGCTGATGGCTGCCACCCCATGAAAGAGCTCATCATCAATGCCGATGACTTCGGCCTTTCCGACGGAGTCAACAAGGCGGTAATCAAAGCCTGGCAGGAGGGGATACTCACATCCACGTCTCTCATGGTCGGGGGGGGCTCCTTCCACGAGGCGGTGCATCTGGCCAAGGCGAACCCCGGGCTTCAGGTGGGGCTTCATCTTACCCTTGTCCAGGGACGGGCGGTGGGAGAGCATGCAACTTTCCCCCGGATATGCGATAGCAAGGGTTTTTTCACCGATGACCCGGTCCATGCGGGGATGCGGTATTATTTTGTACGCCCCTTCCGCAAGCAGTTGCGCCGCGAAATCGAAGCACAGATCGAGGCGTTTCTCCAAACAGGAATCCCCCTTTCCCACATCGACGGACATCTGAATATCCACATGCATCCGACGGTATTCGATATCCTCTGTGAGCTGATGCCCAAATACGGCATTACCAGCTTTCGCCTGAGCCGGGAAAATCTGCGCTCCGACCTGGCCATCGATCGCTCCCGGCTTTTGGGCAAGGCGGCTGATGCCTTCATCTTCTCGAAACTGGCGAATCGCTGCCGTCCCGCCCTGGACCGGCTCGGAGTCGGTTATACGGGGGAAGTTAAGGGGCTCCTCAACTCTGGGCGGATGACCGAAGCATACCTCCTCAATGCCCTTGAAACCCTGGGTGATGGTGTCACGGAGATTTACTTCCACCCCGGCTGCCTCCCCTGCGCCGAGATTACCCGTCGCATGCCCGATTACCGGCACGAGGAGGAGTTGGCGGCCCTTACCAGTCCCCGGGTGAAAGCGCGCCTGAAGGAGCTGGGCATCGGGCTCAGGAACTACCGGGGAGAGGTGAAGCAGGTGGTGGGGACCGGGGACGAGAAACCGGGGAAACCTTAACGGGTTGGGGAAGGGAACGATGCTTAAAACGTTCATCATTATGCTTATGGCCGTTACGGCCGGTACCATCGGCGATATCCTCCTCGCCAAGGGAATGAAGGAGCTGGGAGACCTCTCCGCCATGAACCTGCGGGGAATACTCAACGTGGCTGGCCAGGCCCTCACTTCGCCGAAACTAATCTTCGGCACCATGATGCTGGCGGTATTCTTTTTCCTCTGGCTGGCGGTCCTCTCCTGGGAAGACCTTTCCGTTGCCCTTCCCATGCAGGCCCTGAACTACGTCCTCGTGGCGTTCCTTTCCCAGTGGTTCCTGGGAGAAACGGTTTCCCCCCTGCGCTGGACCGGCACCGTACTGGTCTGCGTCGGCGTCATGCTCATCACCAAGAGCGGAGCCCAGTAAAAAAACAGGGACCGGGGACCCGGGACCAGAAAAGAAAAAGGGAGCCAGACCGGCTCCCTTTCTTGTTTCTAACGGATTGTAAAGTTTACTTCTTAGACTGAATCTCCTTCACCGCCTTCTCGAATGCGTCGGGGGAGAACCCCTTGATCACCTTCTTGTCGTCGAGGACGATGACCGGCACCCCTTGGCTCTTATACTTCCTGGTCAGCTCGTCCAGGGCTTTCTCGTCCAGTTCAACATCCTTGTTGATGAAAGGGATGTTCCTGGCGGTGAAGTATTCCTTGGCTTCCTTGCAGTGGGGGCACCAGGCCACCGAGTAGAGGACGACCTTAGGGTAGTCGTGGGGCTTTGCCGCCTTGGCGTCGATTTTACTCTGGCCGGCATCGGGAGCACCCACCGCCTGGCCGTGGGCTGTTACAAGGGTGGCCGCGAGGAGTAGGGCCAGGGCCGTAATTTTCTTCATGACTCAATTCTCCTTTGCTGTACAATTGGGCTGTCGCCTTTGGAGACTATACCCGAGAGGCGCAGCAAGTCAAATGTCTACGGGGAGCAGTACCATGAATACGCGTATACGTATCCGAAGCGCCCTGGCCGGCGAAGGCCTGGGGTCTGAAATACTTGTGAAAGGTTGGGTGAGGACCATCCGTGCCGGGAAAGGGGTTGCCTTCCTGGCCCTGAACGACGGATCCTGCTTCGCCTGCCTCCAGGTGGTGGCGGAACCGGGGCTCGCCAATTTCGAAGAAGCCTGCGCCATCGGCACCGGCGCGGCCGTGGCGGTGAGGGGCCGGCTTGTGGAATCGCCGGCCAGCGGCCAGAAGTACGAGCTCCATGCCGATGCCGTGGAGATAATTGGCCCTGCCGACGAGAGCTATCCCCTCCAGAAAAAGCGCCATACCTTCGAATACCTCAGGAGCATCGCCCACATCCGTCCCCGCGCCAACACCTTCGGGGCCGTGTTTCGGGTCCGCTCCTTCCTGGCCCAGGCGGTGCACCGCTTCTTTGCCGAGCGGGGGTTTCTCTACGTCCACACCCCCATCATCACCACCAGCGACTGCGAGGGGGCCGGGGAGATGTTCCGGGTCACCACCCTGGACCCGGCCGTCCCCCCAATGCTGGAGGGGGGGGTGGACTTCAGCCGCGACTTCTTTGGCGCCCAGGCGGGGCTCACCGTGAGCGGCCAGTTGGAGGGGGAACTCTTCGCCCAGGCCTTCAGCGACATCTACACCTTCGGGCCGACCTTCAGGGCCGAGAATTCCAACACGCCCCGCCATGCCGCCGAGTTCTGGATGATCGAGCCGGAGATGGCTTTTGCCGATCTCATGGCCGACGCGGCCCTTGCAGAGGAGTTTTTCCGCTATCTTTGCCGCCAGGTTCTGGACTGCTGCGGAGAGGATATGGCGTTTTTCAACGACCAGATCGACAAGGGGCTCATGGCCCGGGTGGAGCAGGTGGCAAACTCGTCCTTTGCCATCATGGAGTACGGCGAAGCCATCGAGCGACTGAAAAAGGCGTCCGTAAAGTTCGACTACCCGGTTGAGTGGGGGCTCGACCTCCAGACCGAGCACGAGCGTTATCTCACGGAGCAGGTGGTGGTGGGGCCGGTTTTTGTCATTAACTACCCCAAGCATATCAAGGCCTTCTACATGCGGGTGAACGATGACGACAAAACCGTGGCCGCCATGGACCTCCTGGTCCCCAAGGTGGGGGAGATCATCGGCGGGAGCCAGCGTGAAGAGCGGCTACCGGTACTGGAACGGCGCATGGCCGAGGTGGGGGTCAACCCCGAGGGCCTCTGGTGGTACCTGGACACCCGCCGCTGGGGCTCCACCCCCCACGCCGGCTTCGGCCTCGGCTTCGAGCGGCTCATCATGTACCTCACCGGCATGGAGAACATCCGGGACGTGATACCGTTCCCCCGCACACCCCGCCATGCCGAGTTCTAAGCAAAAACGGCAAGGCAACCACTGAGATGCGGAGCATACTGAGAACATAGTGATTTTTTTGATTTCTCCGTGCTCTCTGTGTCTCCGTGGTGAAATGCTTTTCGGATTTAAAACCGCGCGTTACGGAGCGAGTACCATGTTCGTTCACTCCCTCTACGTCCATATGCACCTCCAGAGCACTTCCCTCAAGGGGAAGCGTGGGATTGTGAAGAGCATCCTCGCCCGGGTGCGGCAGCGCTTCAATGTCTCTGCCATCGAGGCTGATCTCCAGGACGTTCCCGGCGAGACGGTTCTGGCCTTTGCGCTTATCCACCAGACCAGATCCGGCGGCAGGAACCTACTGGAGCGGGTTGAGGAGTGGATTGCCGAGGAGCGTCCCGATGTGGAAATCGTTGCCTCAGAGATTGAAGAACGATAGAAGATAAAAAAGATAATTTTTGTCTTTTTCTGTTGACCTTTTTTATGTTCATGGTAAGGTTGATTCGTATTTCGGATCACCGAACATTCCATAAAACATAAGGAGGAAGAGTCATGGCCTATGAAGCAAAGGATTACGCGAAACTGCTCGGCATGGAGGGGTTCAGCGAGGCGCTCCTGAAAAACCATTTCACCCTGTACCAGGGTTATGTAACCAATACCAACAAGGTGCTGGACATCCTCGACGGTATGCTGAAGGCGGGCAACACCGCGGCCCCCGAGTATGCGGAGCTCAAGCGCCGCCTCGGCTGGGAGTTCAACGGCATGAGGCTCCACGAATACTACTTCGAGAACCTTGGGGGCAAGGGGGGAATCGACCAGACCGGCAAGCTGGCTGCAAAGATTGCCGCCGATTTCGGGAGCGTAGAGGCTTGGGAGAAGGATTTCAGGGCCACCGGCGCCATGCGCGGCATCGGCTGGGCCGTTCTCTACCAGGACTCGGCCAGCGGCAAGCTGATGAATTTCTGGATTAATGAGCATGACGTGGCCCATCCGGCCGGCTGCACGCCGATCCTGATCATGGATGTGTTCGAGCATGCCTTCATGCTCGATTACGGGCTCAAGCGGGCCGACTACATCGAGGCCTTCTTCAAGAACATCGACTGGAAGGCGGCAGAGACACGGTTGAAGTAATCCGGAACTGTTTGCACGACACTGTAGGGGCAATTTACGAATTGCCCCTACGCCGTTTTTCAGGGAGGAAAAACCATGAGGGCACTCATAATAAGCGCTGATCAGTTTGAGGATTCCGAACTTCTCGTCCCCTATTACCGCCTTCTCGAAGAGGGAATACCGGTGGATATTGCATCCATCAACCGCGGGACGATTACCGGAAAGCACGGTTACGAGGTGCAGGCCGACAAGATCCTTGCTGAGGTTGATCCGGAAAAATATGCCATCCTTGTATTGCCCGGAGGCAAGGCTCCGGCGGCCATTCGTCAAGAGTCCACCGCCCTTGAGATATGCCGCAGCTTCTTTGCCCACAACAAGCCCGTTGCCGCCATCTGCCACGGTCCGCAGGTTCTCATCAGCGCCGGGCTCCTGACCGGGAAACGGGCCACCTGCTACAAATCCGTCGCCGACGAAATGCGTCAGGCCGGCGCCCTTTACGAAGACAGCGAGGTTGTCGTCGATGGCAATCTGATAACCTCCCGCGAACCGTCGGACATTCCTGCATTCATGGGGGAGATGATAAAGAAGCTCAAGGGGTAGGTTTGGCCCCGATGTGAGCTGACCGCCAATGAAAGCCGGACGGGAGCAATCCCCTCCGGTTTTTTTGTTGTATCTTCACCCCTTCCCACGGTGCGCCACTAATGCTATGCTCTCACCGGCCGCCGATGCGGCCTGCGATCATACATCAATCTAATCCCGGAGACCCTCCAATGGCGAACGAAGACCTGGGCAAACTCAAGATCGACAAGGGCACTCCAGTCCGTTCCGGCGTACGGCGCGGAAAGCGTTTCTGGATTACGGCGGCCTGTGTGGCGGCATTGCTTGTTGCCCTCTTTGTGAGCGGCGTTCTTTCCCCGGCGGTTACGGTGGAAACGGGAACCGTGACCCAGGTCTATCCTTCACAGGCCTACACGCTCCTTAACGCCAGCGGTTATGTGGTTGCCCAGCGAAAGGCCGCAGTGGCGGCCAAGATCACCGGACGCCTCGAATGGCTGGGGGTGGAGGAGGGGAGCCGCGTGAAGCAGGGAGAAATCCTTGCCCGTCTGGAAAATCAGGATGCAGCCGCCAGCCGGGACCAGGCTGCCGCCACTCTTAAAACCTCCCGGGCGAGCCTCGAAGAGGCCCGGGCTGAGCTAACCGATGCGACCCTTTCCTTCGAGCGGCAGAAAAAGCTCCTGAAGGAAGGGATTGTCGCCAGGGCCGACTACGATGCCGCCGAAGCCCGCTATCTCCGCGCAAGGGCGGCAGTGTCCGGGGCAAAGTCCTCGATTGCCGCATCGGAAGCTGCCCTGAGAGGGGCGGAGGTGAATCTGGAATACTCATTCATCCGGGCGCCCTTCGATGCCGTAGTCCTCACCAAGAACGCCGACATCGGCGACATCGTCACTCCTGTTGGGGCCTCCGCCAATGCCAAGGCCGCCGTGGTTACCATTGCCGACCTTGCCTCGCTCCTGGTGGAGGCCGATGTCTCCGAATCGAACCTGGAGACGGTGCGGGTGGGGCAACCCTGCGAGATACAGCTCGATGCCCTTCCCGAAGCCCGTTTCCGGGGGAGGGTTCACATGGTGGTTCCCACGGCGGACCGCTCCAAGGCGACGGTGCTCGTGAAGGTCCGCTTCGAGAAGCTCGACCCGCGAGTCCTGCCGGAGATGAGCGCCAAGGTGGCTTTTCTCCAGCGCCCGGTGGCGCCAGGGGAGGAGAAGCCCAGGACGGCCGTGAACCCTGCCGCAGTGGTGGAGCGGGAAGGGCGGAAGGCGTTATTTCTCGTGAAGGGTGATCGGGTTGCTGAAACCCCCGTCACCGTCGGGGCAAAGTTCGGCGACATGCTGGAGATAACATCCGGTGCAAAGCCCGGCGACAGGATCGCCCTCAAGCCCCTCGACAAGCTCAAGGACGGGGCGAAGATCAAGACGGCGGAGAAGTAGATGGCTGAAGACACCCCTTCCATCGTTGCCGTGCGCAACCTCTCCAAATCGTACCGCCGGGGGGCCCAGACCGTCCCGGTGCTCCAGGATATCTCTTTCGACATCGCACCGGGGGAGTTTCTGGCCCTCATGGGGCCGTCGGGGTCGGGAAAGAGCACGCTTCTCAACCTCATTGCCGGCATCGACAAGGCCGACAGCGGCACCATCGCCATCGGCGGAGTTGAGATAACCACCCTTTCCGACGCCGAACTGGCTTCCTGGCGTGCTGCCAACGTGGGGTTCATCTTCCAGTTCTACAACCTGATTCCGGTGTTGACCGCGTTCGAAAATGTCGAGCTGCCGCTCTTGCTGACGGGGCTCACTCGGCGCCAGCGCCGGGAACATGTGGCGACGGTTCTTTCGCTCGTGGGGCTATCCGACCGGATGGACCATTACCCTTCGCAGCTTTCGGGGGGGCAGCAGCAGCGGGTCGCCATTGCCCGGGCCATGGTCACCGATCCGGAAATACTGGTGGCGGATGAGCCCACCGGCGACCTGGACCGGGTTTCCGCCGGAGAGATCCTGGCCCTCATGGAACGCCTCGTTCACGGATTCGGCAAGACCGTCATCATGGTTACCCACGATCCCAAGGCGGCCGAACAGGCCCATCGACTCCTCCACCTGGAGAAGGGGGAGTTGACCGGCGGACCGGGCTAGCTCCCATGTTCATTCTCAAGCTACTCATACGCAACGCCTTTCGTCACAAGCTCCGGACCATCCTAACCGTAGTGGGGGTGGCCATCGCCATTGTGGCCTTCGGCCTTCTGCGGACACTGGTCAACCTCTGGTACGCCGGGGTGGAAGCGTCGTCGGCCTCACGCCTTATCACCCGCAATGCCATTTCCCTGGCATTTCCGCTTCCCATCTCCTATAAGGACCGCATCCGCCAGGTGCCCGGGGTAAAGGATGTCTCCTGGGGGAACTGGTTCGGGGGCATCTATAAGGAGGAGAAGAACTTTTTCCCCAACTTCGCCATCGATCCCAAAAGCTATCTCCCCATGTATCCCGAGTACATCCTTGCTCCCGACGAGGCAAAGGCCTTTATCCTCGACCGCAAGGGGTGCATCGTGGGGCGGAAGACGGCGCAACGCTTCGGCTGGAAGGTGGGCGACCTGGTGACGCTGCGGGGGACCATCTACTCGGGGCAATGGGAATTCATGATCAGGGGGATCTATCGGGGGGCAGAAAAAAACACCGACGAGACCCAACTTCTCTTCCACTGGGATTACCTGAACGAAACCATCAAACAGGCCGGCTCCAACCGGGCCGACCAGCCGGCTTTCTTCCTTATTGCCCTGACCAAGCCTGAGCTTGCGGCGGAGGTTTCCCTGGCGATTGATGCCATCTTCAAGAACTCCCTGGCAGAAACCCTTACCGAGACCGAAAAGGCGTTCCAGATGGGTTTCGTCTCCATGACCGAGGCCATCCTGATTGCCATTCAGATCGTCTCCTACGTGGTGATTGTCATCATCATGGTTGTTGCGGCCAATACCATGGCAATGACGGCCCGGGAGCGGATCGCCGAGTACGCCACCCTGAAGACCCTGGGCTTTGGGTCGTGGCACATTGCCGGAGTCGTCTTCGGCGAATCCATCGTTATCGCCATGACCGGCGGAATTGCGGGGGTTGCCCTCACTTTTCCCGCGGCCCACTGGATCGAGACGGAGCTCTCCCAGTTCTTTCCGGTATTTTCCATTACTTCTCAAACCATCATGATGGACCTGGCCGCCGCCCTAGTGGTGGGAGTCGTAGCCGGCATCTTCCCCACATGGCGCGGGTCGACCATACGGATTGCCGACGGCCTGAGGAGGATAGGATGAGGAAACGCGGCTTTTACGCAATCTTGGCGTTGAGCTTCGTCTTTGCTTGTGCGACGTACTCAAAGTACGTCTCCGCGCAATTCCTCGCTCGCCTTGACCTTGCGAAAAATCCGCGTTTCCGGGGGCTGTGAATTATGGGCATCCCTTACTCATACAGCTTTCGCAACCTCTGGACCCGGCGCCTGACCACGGTTCTGACCGCATCGGGGATGGCGCTGGTGGTTTTCGTCTTTGCGGCAACGCTGATGCTGGCCGAGGGGCTGCGGAAAACCCTTGTGGATACTGGTTCCTACGACAATGTGGTGGTGATCCGCAAATCTTCCCAGACCGAGGTGCAGAGCAGTATCGACCGCTCCCAGGCAGCTGTCGTGGAGACTCAGCCGGAAGTGGCGGTGGCAGGGGGAAAGCGCCTTGCGTCCAGGGAGCTGGTCGTACTCATCAATCTTCCCAAGCGGGGAAGCGGCAAGCCATCCAATGTGATCATCCGGGGAGTTGGCGAGGGCTCGCTCCTCATGCGTCCCCAGGTAAGGGTCGTGCAGGGCCGGATGCCGCGGCCCGGCGCAGCCGAAATAATGGCCGGGGCCAGCATCGCCAAGCGGTTCCAGGGTGGGGGGATCGGTGAGACTCTTCGCTTCGGGATGCGGGACTGGACCGTGGTGGGGATATTCGATGCGGGGAATACCGGTTTTTCATCCGAGATATGGGGAGACGTGGACCAGCTGATGCAGGCTTTCCGCCGGCCGGTATATTCCTCCATGATTTTCAAGCTGCGGGACCCGTCGGAATTCTCGAAAGTGAAGGAGAGGCTGGAGTCAGACCCCCGCCTGACCCTGGAAGCGAAGCGGGAAGTGACCTTCTACGCCGACCAGTCGCAGGCCATGGCGAAGTTCCTCAAGATTCTCGGCATCACTCTCACGGTCATCTTTTCCCTTGGGGCCATAATCGGCGCCATGATCACCATGTACGCAGCCGTGTCGAATCGGGTGACCGAAATCGGCACGCTGCGGGCGCTGGGCTTCCAGCGGGGAAGCATCCTTGCGGCGTTCATCCTGGAGTCGCTCTTCCTGGGGCTGCTGGGGGGCGTGGTGGGGCTCTTCTTCGCCTCGTTCATGCAGCTTGTCACCATTTCCACCATGAACTGGCAGACCTTCTCCGAGCTGGCGTTTACCTTCTCCCTGACACTGGAAATTATCTCGAAGTCGCTGGTTTTTTCACTCATCATGGGATTGGTGGGGGGGCTGCTTCCGGCGTTCAGGGCATCGAGGATGAATATCGTGGATGCGCTGCGGGCCACGTAGGGCTTTGATGAAGAGTTAAATGCATGGCCGCATGTAAAAGAGTTTCAGGAATGTCAGAGCCCCAGAGAGCTCTGGGCCTCTGCCAGGTAGGTGCGAATGGCTCCGGCGCTGACCAGGGATAGCGCGTGGTCCGCCATTTCCCGCGCGGTGCCGGCTTTTACCGAGCGGATAGCCTGCTTGACCACCGGTATGGAGGGGGCCGAGAGGCTCAGTTCGCGGATCCCCATCCCCAGAAGTAGAACGGCCATGACCGGGTCGGCGGCCATTTCGCCACAGACGGATACAGGCTTGCCGGCCGCCAGGGCCACGTCTACCACCCGCTTGATGGAGTGGAGAACCGCCGGCTGATAGGGGTCGTAGTATTTCCGGACCTTTGGATTATTGCGGTCAGCCGCCATGGTGTACTGGATCAGGTCGTTGGTGCCGATGCTGAAGAAATCGACTTCGTTGATGAGGATGTGGGCGGTCTGGACTGCCGCCGGCAACTCCACCATGATGCCGAAGCTGATGCCGGGGGCGATGGGCTGCCCCTCCCGTTCCAGTTCCTCTCGCACCTCGTCAAGAATTTTTCTTATCTGCCAGATTTCCCCGATGCTGGAGACCATAGGGAACATGATGCGGGCCTCGCCGTAGGGGGAGGCCATGAGAATCCCAGCCAGCTGCACCCTGAAGATATCCTCCCGCTCCAGGGAGACCCGGATTGAGCGCCACCCCATGAAAGGGTTGTCTTCCTGAGCCATGGGAAAGTAGGGGAGGGTCTTGTCGCCGCCGATGTCGAGGGTGCGGATGGTTACGGTATGGGGGGCAAAACCTTCCAGCACTTTGCGGTAGAGCGTGAACTGCTCGCTGCGGGTGGGGAATGCGGAGCGGGTCATGTAGGGGAATTCTGTCCGGTAGAGCCCCACTCCCTCTGCCCCGTTGGTGAGTGCGATGGGGATGTCGCTCACCAGTCCTATGTTGGCCTTGAGCGCCACTTCCACTCCGTCGAGTGTCACGGCCGGCAGGTTCCGCAGCTCTTCCAGTTCTCTCCTCTTGATTCCGAAATCGAGTTCCAGCCGTTCGTACTCATCTTTTATTTTTGTGGTCGGGTTGATGTAGACGCGCCCGGAGTTGCCGTCGATTATCACCTCGTCGCGAAGCCCCAGGTTCTGCCTGATGCCCTCGACCCCCACCACTGCCGGTATGCCTAGGGATTTTGCCATGATGGCGGCGTGGGAGTTGACATCGCCCTTTTCGGTGACAATCCCCAGGATTTTCTCGTGGTCGAGGGTCGCCATGTCGGAGGGGAGTATTTCCTGGGCAATGAGGATTCTTTTCTCCCGGAGCTTGAGCCGTGAATTGCCCGAGCCGTCCAGGCATGCGATGATTCTGCGGCGGATGTCCTCCATGTCTGCCGAGCGTTCCCTCAGGTAAGGATCGTCCATGCGGGAGAAGGCATTCACATAGTGGGCCACCACCTCGCCCACCGCCCGTGCCGTCCCGTAATCCTGGTCGATAAGGTCGAGAATCTTTGCGATAAACCCCCGGTCTTCGAGAATCATCAGGTGGGTGTGGAAGATGGCTGCATCTTCCTTGGAAAGGAGCTCGATTACCCGTTTTTCCATGCAGATGGTTTCTATTTTTGCTTTTTCAAGGGCGGATAGAAACCGGGTGCGCTCTTCGGCGCGGGGGCGGGTGGTTGCTACGCCGATCCCGTCGTGCTCGGACCGGCGGTCGATAATTGCGGCCTTGCCCCGGGAGAAGCCTGCCGAAACCGGTATCCCCATAAGAAGAAGTGAGCGTTTTTCCCGTTTGCGGCGATTGGCGGAACGTGCCCCTTCGGCTGAAGTTCCGATGGCTTTGAACTTTTCCAACTCCCGCTCAAGCCGCTCCCGCTCTTCTTCTTTCTGGCGGATGGAATCCAGCAGCTTGGCGTTGGTGACGATGCTTGAGATCTGGTAGGCAATGGTTGCCAGGGTGCTCACTTCCTCCTGCCGGAAGGTGCGTCGCTCCCTGTCCTGGATAATGATGACCCCGATGGGGTCGTCGCGCTGCATGAGCGGGATGCCGAGGAAGGAGTGGAAACGCTCTTCGCGGGTTTCCGGGAAGTATTTGTAGCGGGGGTGGAGCGGGGCATTGTCGGTGCTGACGATCCCTTTTTCTTCAACAACGAGACCGGAAAGGCCTTCCGTTGTCTTCATGGTTATCTTGCCGACGGAGGTTTTCGACAGACCCTTGGTGGCTGCCAGGCGCAGCGTCTTTCCGTCCTCCTCCAGCAGGTAAATGGAGCAGACCTCTGAACCGATCCTTTTCGCGACCAGGTGAACGATGTTGTCGAGAGTGTCGGGGAGGTCGCGGGATTTGAGGATGAGTGCGCTGATATCTTCAAGTGTCCGCAACCCGGTTGTTTCCAGCGGTTCTTCGCCCATGTCCGGTGCCCTTTGCAATAAAGTGACTTCATTATAAGGGATGAATCCGCCGATTGAAAGGCCTGAATTGGGGGAAATCGTTATTGATGCAACGGTTGAAGTGGCATCGCCGGGATTCCTTTGGTATAGTGTGCCGCAAACATAACAGGTGGAGGAGGAGAGCATGGCGGATACGTACGACGACCTGCTGGCAAAGGGTATAAGCCTCGCGGAGACTGGTAACTATGGGGATGCCGCGGCACAGTTCCGCAAATGCGTGGAGAGTGAGCCCGGCAATGCCGAAGGGTATTTCTATCTGGGGGAAGCCCTTGCCGAAGAGGGGAAGCTCCAGGATGCACTGAACGAATACGGTAAAGGGCTGAAGCTCGCACCCAAGGATGTTGATGCCCTTACCGCCGTAGGCGACATATACTTCGAGTTGGGTCAGTACAAAGAGGCCCTGACCGGCTACAAGAAGGTTGCGGAGCTTGCCCCGGACAATTCCGATGCCTATGTGAACATCGGCCTTGTGTACAACAGTCTTGAACGGACGAAGGAGGCGATCAAGTCCTTTGAAAAGGCCCTGGAGATCGATCCGGAAAACGTCTTTGCCTACAACGGGCTTGGAGATGCCTGGTATGGCCTCGATGAGCACGAAAAGGCCATCGCCGCCTTCAAAAAGGGGGTCGAGCTCGATCCGAACGATGCCGCCGCGCACTTCAACCTGGGCGAGTTGTACTACGATCTGGGCGAGCACGATGAGGCCGAGCGTGAGTGCCTGGAGGCCGTGCGGCTCGACCCCGCCTTCAGCATGTCATATCTCACCCTTGGCAGCCTCTATATGGACAACGAGCGGGTGAAAGACGCCGTAAGGTACCTGGAGCTCTATCTCAAATACGAGAAATCTCCCCAGGCAAAGGAAACCATTGCCGAGGTGCAGGCGGTGCTTGAAGGGCTCAGGGCGGAAATCGGCTCGACGAATCAATGAAGTACGGTATTATTATCTGAAAGAGATGATTACCCGAAAGGAGGGATTATCCATGTCCGAAGAAAAAAACAATACCGTGATGGTCGGAGCGTTGATGCTCATAGCCGGAGGCATCCTGGGCGCGGGGGCGGCGCTTCTGTTTGCGCCCCAGTCAGGGAAGAAAACCCGCCGCGACGTGAAAAAGTACGTGCGCCGGGCGCGCAGCGAGGCCGAGGAAATGGTCGAGGATTTCACCGACAAGGTTGCCGACGTGGTGGAGGACCTGGGGGACAAGACCCAGGACATCCTGGAGCGGGGCAAAGAGATCTCCGCCGACGTGAAGAAAGATCTGTTCAAGGCATTCGAGGATGGCAAGGCCCGCCTCGAAAAAGAGAAATCCCGGTTGGCCAAGATGCTCGGATAGGGCCATTGCGCTGGCTTGACTGAAAAAGGCGGGGTGTTCCCCGCCTTTTGTCATTTCGCCGATAAAGTTATGTCGCCGTACCATGCCACGGCATCTTCGCCGGTGTTGTCGGTGTCGGTCATGATGGCAATTGCCCCGGCCCGTGGCGGTTCTTCTCCGAAAAGCTTCACGTAATCCTCATGGATGTTCCGTTCCTCTGCGACCCACCTCCCGGCATTGGCCGGGCCGCTTTCCACCGCCACCATCCGGATGTTCTTCGGCGCGAAGGCGTTCGGGACGGAAGCTCCCTTGGCCAGCCTGTTTGCCCAGATGTAGTTGACGGCTCTCGTCTGCCAGAAGAAGGTCCGGGGGAATACCACATATACCCTGGCCGGGTAGTCGTCCCCCGCACGGCTCTGTTCGTCGCCCTTCTTCATGGTACCGCTTACTTTCCACGACCAGCGGAGTATCGGGTTCTGCCGGGAGTCGAATTTAATACGGTAGATGAGCCCCGATGCCGAGCCGTGGCTCTCCGCCTTCAGAACGTTGTGTTCCCCTTCCCGCACAAGGGTGTAGACGCTTTTCTTCTTCCCCCGAAGGGTCTTCTCTTCCCATCCCGACATATCGCCCGTGCTGAACCGGCCTACCGTAGTTATGGCTGCAAACGCGCTTCCCGCCGCAATGAGGACGATGATCAAGGGTATTGCCTTCATGTTGTCTCCTCTATTTGTCATAGTCTAACAATTTTGGCCGCTCAGTGAAAGGCTGAAGAGCCCGTTGTCTGGTAGACTTTCGATATTGGTAATGCTTGTGTCAGGGAGTCAACCCATGGCTATGGATGCCGGCAGCGATGAGAATATGAGGCTGAAGCGAATATTCGAGGCGGATCGCAGTGCGCTTCCCCCCGATGGCGGAAATGAGTTCAACCGGCTCATTTTCGCTACTAGTCCCTATTTGTTGCAGCATGCCGACAATCCGGTGGACTGGTACGAGTGGGGGGACGAGGCCTTCGAGCGGGCCAGAACCGAAGACCGGCCGGTTTTTCTCTCCATCGGCTATGCAACCTGCCACTGGTGCCACGTGATGGCCCATGAATCGTTCGGGGACCCTGAAGTCGCCGCAGTGCTGAACCGGGATTTCGTGGCCATCAAGGTGGATCGGGAAGAGCGTCCGGATATTGACGAAACCTACATGCGCGTGGCCCAGCTCATGAACGGCAGCGGCGGGTGGCCCCTAAACGTCTGCCTGACTTCCGAGCGGGAGCCCTTCTTTGTGGCCACGTATATCCCCAAACATTCACGGGGGGGGATGCCGGGGGTTGTGGAAATCCTCGGCCGGATCGCCGATGTCTGGGAAACAAGGCGAGAACTCATAAGGGGCAACTGTGACGCCATCCTCGACAGCCTCCGGCGTCTGTCCGCCGCGGCGCCGGGAGAAATCCCCGGAGAGGAACCGCTCCATGGCGCGCGGCGCCTGCTTGCCGCCATGTTCGATGGGGCCCATGGCGGTTTCGGCCAGTCCCCCAAGTTTCCCATGCCCCTAAACATTTCATTTCTGCTCCGCTACAGCCGTCGTTTCGGAGATTCCGGGGCGATCGCCATGGCCGTAACGACGCTGGAAGCGATACGCTGCGGAGGGATCTTCGATCAGATCGGCTTCGGTATCCACCGGTACAGCGTCGACAACCGCTGGCAGATTCCCCATTTCGAGAAGATGCTCTATGATCAGGCACTGGTTGCCCTGGCGGCTGTGGAAGCGTTTCAATGCACGGGGCGTGGCTTCCTGCTGGAGATGGCGGAGGAAATCTGCGATTTCGTCCTGCGCGAGCTGGCGGCGCCCTGGGGTGGCTTTTATTCTGCCCTTGATGCTGACAGCGAAGGCGAGGAGGGGCGTTACTATGTCTGGACGCCGGCCCAGGTCCGGTCGATAGTCGGCCAATTGGAGGGGGAACTTTGCTGCCGCTTTTTCAACGTGAGCGAAGGGGGGAATTTCGAGGGGGCTAACGTCCTTTCCGCCCCTGTTTCTCCCGATGACTTTGCCCGGAGGGAGGGGGTGACGGTTGCAGGGCTCCTCGAAAAAATAGAGCGTTGGCAGAAGCTGCTTCTGGCGGAACGGGAGGGGAGGGTGCGCCCGTTCCGGGACGAAAAGATAGTGACTTCCTGGAACGGGCTTATGATAGCGGCTCTTGCCCGGCTTTATTCGGCCGGCGGGGGAAAGCGGTTCATCGTGGCGGCGGAGGCGGCGCTTGCGCGCATCAACCGGGATTTGCGCATACCCGGCGGAAGGCTTCTTCGGAGCATCCACAGGGGAGAAGGCAGGGTTGCGGCTTTCCTTGAGGATTACGCTGCGCTCCTGACCGGAGTTCTTGCTCTCTACGAAGCGACCCTTGAGAAGCGGTATCTGGACGAAGCCTGCTCATTAGCACGGGATATGCTCCGGCTCTTCTCCGGAGACGGCCCCGGGCTCCATGACACGGGGAATGATGCCGACACGGTTCTATTGCGGGGACGCCAGGCCTATGACGGAGTGATCCCCTCTGGCAACGGGCTGGCCGCTGCCGGTCTTGTCAGGCTCGGCAGGATTGTTGATGATGAACAGTTTACGAAAAGCGGAGAGGAAATCGTCCGTGCTTTTATTGCCGGTGCCGGGAGCCAGCCTACAGCTCATCTACAGACCCTCATGGCACTGGATCTGCTCCTGCGACCGGTGGTGGAGGTGATCATCGCCGGAGGTGGAAAAGGCGAGCTTCACGCCATGCTTTCTGAGATCGGCAGAAGATTTGTGCCGGGGCTGGTTCTTAAGAAAGAACCTGCCGGGATTGATGGAATGACTGCAAGCGTTTGCGCTGCCGGCGCATGCCGTCCCCGCGTAGCGTCTCCCGGCGAGTTGGGCCGCCTCCTGGACGGGATAATCGCCGAAATCTTTCCGGCGTCTGCTGCCGGAGAATACCGCGAAGGATGAAGCCGTTTCCGCTTGCAGTATCTCGGGTCATGTCCTGCCCCGGTTCGACGGGATGAAACCCTTACCGCTCCCCCCTGTATTTGTGATACATAAACCCGTTGTTTGCAATTTCATACTTAGAACTTGTCCGTAAATAAGCTTTGCGGTCCCGCATCCCGTATTTACGGCATCTTTGCCTCGGCCTCAATCGCAAAATCCTCAACGTAGCCTTACTACGACTGCGGTTTTGCTCAATCGGTCAAGTCAAATCTGCCCCAAGTCCGGGCGCGGTCCTCGCGGCAGTTGTTTACGGACAAGTTCTTAGCCCCCCTGGAGGGTGCATGTCAGAAAAGAAGCAGATTGTCCGGGCAGCAGGCGTGCTCGGTTTTGCGACGACCCTGTCGCGTGTTCTGGGAATGGTGCGCGACATGGCGGTGTCGCGTCTTTTCGGGGCAGGTCTTGCCACCGACGCTTTTTTTGCCGCGTTTCAGATTCCTAACATGCTTCGCAGGTTTTTTGCCGAAGGGGCACTCACCTCGGCTTTTGTTCCCACGTTTTCCGAGTGGCTTACCCGGAAAGGGGAGGAAGAGGCGCGGGAGCTGGCCAATACCTGTTTCACAATCCTCACTATCGTCATGGCGGCTGTTACACTGATAGGTATCATGCTATCGCCGGCGATAGTTTCTCTCATGTTCCCCGGATTCAAGGCCGATCCTGCCAAGTTCGAACTGACAGTGTTCCTGAACCGGCTCATGTTTCCGTACATCTTTTTCATCAGCCTCGTGGCCCTTTGCATGGGGATTCTAAATACCGTCCGTCACTTTTTCACCCCGGCCATTTCCACCGTTTTCCTTAATATATCCATGATTCTTTGTGCATGGCTGCTCCACGACAGCTTCCAGGTGCCGATCACCGCCCTGGCGGTGGGGGTTATCATCGGAGGCTTCCTGCAACTGGCACTCCAACTTCCGACCCTCTGGCGCAAAGGGTTTCCCATTCGTCCCCGCTTCGACCCCGGACACCCTGCCGTGCGCAAGATTGCCCTCCTCATGGGACCGTCGGTTTTCGGCGTCGGCGTCTACTACCTGAATATTACAGTCGGCAACATACTTGCTTCACTCCTCCCCCAGGGGAGCGTTTCTTTCCTTTATTACGCACAGCGCCTTTTCGAGTTTCCGCAGGGTATATTCACCGTATCCGTGGCCCAGGCGGTTCTCCCTTCCATGAGCCGCCAGGCTGCTGCCGGCGAAATCGACCAGCTGAAGGACTCACTTTCCTTTGGATTGAGACTGACCCTTTTCATCACCATTCCGGCCACAGCAGGGCTGATGGTTTGTGCAACCCCGATTTTCAGCCTTCTTTTCATGGGGGGCGAGTTCGATTATGCCAAGGCGGTCAGCTCGGCCGAGGCCCTTTACTACTATTCCATAGGATTATCGCTGGTGGCGCTGGTGCGGGTTCTGGTCCCCGCGTTCTATGCCCTGAAAGATACCAAAACTCCGGTGGCGATTGCCTTTGCCGCCTTTGTGCTTAATGCCCTTTTCAGCCTCTTGCTCATGGGGCCGCTGAAACATGGTGGGCTTGCCTTGGCTTCATCCCTTGCTGCTTTGGGGAATATGGGGCTTCTTCTCTTTTTCTTGCGACGCAAGATCGGGCCCTTTGGCGGGAGGAAAATCATTACTTCAGGTTTTAAAGCTTTTGTGGCATCTATCCCCATGGCATTTGCCGTACGGTGGGGCATGGGGCTTGCCGACTGGTCGGCGGCCGGGGAAAAGATCATGAAGACCGGCGTGCTTATGGGTTCCATTGGCGCTGGCGTGGCAATATTTATGGTGGTAGCCCATGGGCTTCGGTGTGACGAAGCCCGCGAGCTGGTGAGTCAGGTGAGGCGCCGGTTGGTTCGGTAGGATATTCCGGCTCGGCTCTGCTGGGATACCCTTGAAAAGGCAGAATTTCACATGGTTATGAACAGGTTTTTTCCAATCCTTCTTGCTGGAGTTTCATAGTGTTTCTCTAACATGGTGAAATATGGTTGGTTAGGGTAAAGTCTTTGCAAATCAATATGTTACAGTGTGATTAAAAAGTGAGCAGAAAGTAATAACCTTACAATTCAGCATTCCTTTGACTATTCATCAACACTGTTGTTCACAGGTTATGCACAGAAAATGTGGAAAATCGGTTACAGTGTTGAAAAGACGTAACAATGGAGTTATTCTTCTCCCCGTTCCCGCTTTTTCGCTTCATCCCACAGTGCTTCCATCTCATCCAGAGAAGCGTCTTTCATTGAAACTCCCCGCGCGTGCAATGTGCTTTCAATATGGCCGAATCGTGTCGTGAAGCGGGTAATGGTTTTCCGGAGGGCCTCTTCCGGATCGATGGAGAGAAACCTCCCGAGGTTGACGATGGCGAAAAGAAGGTCGCCCAATTCCGCCTCCATCCGCTCCTGGTCGCCGGCTATCATTGTCTCCTCAAACTCGTGCAGTTCTTCCATTACCTTGGCAAATACTTCATCCACGTGGGACCAATCGAAGCCGACCCGCGCTGCCTTCTCAGTCACTTTCTGTGCTTTCATGAGAGCTGGAAGGTGCGGGGGGACCCCGGACAGGGCCGATTTCCGCTCATCCTTCTTTTCTTTCTGCTTGAGGCGCTCCCAGTTTTCCAATTGTTCCCGGCTGCTTTTTATGACCTGGTCGCCGAATACATGGGGATGACGGTTCACAAGCTTCTCCGCCAGTCCCGAAAGCACCTCGTCCATGGAGAACGTGCCTCGCTCTTCTGCGATTACGGCGTGGAACACCGGTTGCAGTATCAGGTCTCCCAGTTCTTCCCGGAGCATTTTGGACGATCCGGCGTCAATAGCCTCAATTACCTCGTAGGATTCCTCCAGCAGATACCTCTTCAGGGATTCATGGGTTTGTTCCGCATCCCAGGGGCAGCCACCCGGTCCCCGCAACCGTCGCATGATTTCCATGATCTTCTCGAATCCTGCGCCCTCATTTTTCATGTTGACTCTCCCGTCGTAAAACATAACGGGGCATCCGTTTGGATGCCCCGTGCAAAGCAATAATATTCGCCTATTGGCTATCCGCCCTTGAGATATGATTCCAGAAAGCCACGCTTGTAGTCGGAAAAACGTCCGTTCTCGATGGCAGTGCGGATTTCCGCCATCATGTTTAGATAAAAGTGAACGTTATGGATGCTGGCGAGTATCGCCGAGAGGACTTCATTGGCGTTGAAGAGATGGTGCAGGTAGGCCCTCGTGAAGTTTCGGCAAGTGTAACAGGTGCAGTTCGGCTCAATCGGATAAAAATCGCGCCGGTACTTGCGGTTGGTGAGGCGTATCCTCCCCCTGTTGGTGAAAAGGGTGGCACTGCGGGCGTAGCGGGTCGGGATGACACAGTCGAACATGTCCATACCCCTCTCTACGCTTTCAAGGATATCCTCGGGAAGTCCCACGCCCATGAGGTAGCGGGGTTTGTTTTCCGGCAGGAATGGAGCCGTGTACTCTACTACTCTTTTCAGAAGCTCCAGCCCTTCGCCGACGGAAACGCCGCCGATGGCGTAACCGGGCAGGTCCAGTTGCACCAGTTCCTTGGCGCACATGGCACGAAGGTCCTCAAATACGCTCCCCTGGACAATGCCGAAGAGCGCCTGATCCTTTCGCGTCTGTGCTTTTTTGCACTGCTCGGCCCAACGGAGGGTCTTGCGGGTTGATTTCGCCGCGTACTGGCGGTCGCAGGGATACGGAATGCACTCGTCAAAAGCCATGATAATGTCGGCGCCAAGTGCTTCCTGTATCGCTATGGCCCTTGCCGGGTCGAGGAATACTTCTTCTCCGGTCACCTCATGTTTGAAGTATGCCCCGTCCTCGGTTATCCGCTTGTTGGGAAGAGAGAAAACCTGGAACCCGCCGGAGTCGGTGAGAATCGGGCCGTCCCACGCCATGAAGCTGTGCAGTCCCCCGGCCTTGGCAACAAGTTCTTCGCCGGGCCGGAGATGAAGATGATATGTGTTCGAGAGGATGATCTGCGCACCGGTCTCAGTGACCTGCGCTGGAGTCATTGCCTTCATGGCGGCATGGGTGCCGACCGGCATGAAAATGGGGGTTTCGATAGTGCCGTGGGGGGTTGTCAGTGTCCCTCGACGAGCACCGCATGATGGGTCTTTTTTAGTAAGCTTGAATTTCATATTGCCTTTTGAGGTCATTTGGATTAAAACGCCATTAAATTAATGAATATTCAGTATCTTTGCATCATTTCAGCAGCATTGTTAGCAGAAGCGTCTTGAAAAAGCAATCGTGCAATGGGTTGTTGGGGACGCTTGGTGCAGACTCCGGCAGTCCTTAAAGTCTCCCCTGTTGAGTATCGGATGTTCACTATTTCTTTAGTGCAGATACTCTTCATTATTCCGCATTTACTCCCTAGCCGGATGAGTTCCGCGCCAGCCGTTCACAAGTTCAGGCTGGTGAAGCGTCCGCACCCCATTTGAAGCCACTTTTTTTATTGCTTTTCCCTAAAACGACGTTTAGTATACAGTATACAAAATAATATTAGAAAAAATACATGTTGTTCAGGTTGCTCTTGATTGATGGTTTAAATAAATATCCTTGCAAGGGAGGAAACTGTGGACAATTGTAAGGAATGGCGGGCACCTCCGCAAACGGTTCAAGGGCTTTCTCCGTAAGGCCGTTTGGCCTTTCCTCCCGGGGTTGCACTCCGTGAGGCGAGATTCACCGGCGGCATTAGCATTGAATTTTATTTAGCACAACGAATACGCGCAAAAGGATACCATTATGCAACTGTTCACGAGTACTGTGGGAAGAAAAGTCCTTATGGCGATCACCGGTCAGCTTATGGTGCTGTTTGTTATCGTCCATATGCTTGGAAACTCATCCATCTTCATTCCCGGCGGCATAAACGCATATGCCGAGCATCTTCATGCACTTCCACCCCTGGTCTGGGCTTTCCGTGCCGTCATGCTTGTAGCGGTATGTATCCATGTACTCTACGGTGTAACGCTGAGCCTTGAGAACCGTGCTGCAAACCCTGACGCTTATGCGGTCAAGAACCTCAAGAAGGCTACCTTGTCGAGCACTAGCATGCTCTATACGGGGCTTCTGCTCATTGCCTTCATCATCTATCACCTTCTTCACTTCACCATTCGCGTCACTCCGGACATAAGGCTTGGTGTTGATGCCCTCGGCCGTTTTGATGTCTTTGGCATGGTGACCCACAGCTTCTCCCTCGGGATTGTCGTGTTCATTTATGTCGCGGCGATGGTTGTGCTGTTCCTTCACCTCTCCCATGGGATTCAGAGCTTCTTCCAGACGATGGGCTGGAATAATGAAAAGTCTCTCCCGGTTTTCGGCAAGATTGGCAAGGTTGCGGCCGTTGTTCTTCTTCTCGGCTATGCGTCCATCCCGCTCTTTATCGTTACCGGCATTCTGAAAGGTTAGGGGGTTCAAGTGATACTCGACGGAAAATGTCCGACTGGACCAATTGAGAAAACATGGGACAAGCACCGCTTCGATATGAAGCTGGTCAACCCTGCCAACAAGCGTAAATACAAAGTTCTGGTGGTTGGTACCGGCCTCGCCGGTGGAGCTGCTGCCGCATCGCTCGGCGAACTTGGCTACAACGTAGAGGCATTCTGTTATCAGGACAGCCCCCGTCGCGCCCACTCCATTGCTGCACAGGGCGGGATCAACGCTGCCAAAAACTACCCGAACGATGGCGACAGCATCTACCGTCTCTTCTACGACACCATCAAGGGCGGTGACTTCCGCGCCCGTGAGGCTGACGTCTGGCGCCTCGCCCAGGTTTCCAATAACATCATCGACCAGTGTGTGGCACAGGGTGTTCCTTTCGCCCGTGACTACGCCGGCTACCTGGACAACCGTTCCTTCGGCGGCGCCCAGGTTTCCCGTACCTTCTATGCTCGCGGACAGACGGGCCAGCAGCTTCTGCTCGGCGCCTATTCGGCTCTTGCCCGCCAGATCAAGGCCGGGACCGTCAAGATGTTCCCCCGCACCGAAATGCTCGACCTGATCGTTGTCGATGGCGAGGCCAAAGGGATCACGGTTCGTGACCTGGTGACCGGCGAGATCCGCAGCCATGTTGGCGACGCGGTTGTTCTCTGCACCGGCGGCTACGTCAACGTATTCTACCTTTCCACCAACGCCATGGGGTGCAGCGTTACTGCTGCCTGGAAGGCTCACAAAAAAGGCGCCTTCTTCGCAAACCCCTGTTACACCCAGATTCACCCGACCTGCATTCCGCAGCATGGTGACAAGCAGTCCAAGCTGACCCTCATGTCCGAGTCGCTCCGGAACGACGGCCGCTGCTGGGCTCCCAAGAAAAAGGGTGATAAGCGTGCACCGGGCGAAATTCCCGAAGAAGAGCGCGATTACTATCTCGAGCGGAAGTACCCGAGCTTCGGTAACCTTGCACCGCGTGATATCGCTTCCCGTGCCGCAAAAGAGCAGTGTGACGATGACCGCGGCGTCGGACCGGGCGGCCGGGGTGTTTACCTCGATTTCGCCGCTTCCATCAAGCGCCTTGGGGAAGACACAATCCGGGAGCGTTACGGCAACCTCTTCGAGATGTACGAGAAGATTACCGACGAGAACGCTTACAAAGTACCGATGCGTATCTACCCGGCTCCCCACTATTCCATGGGTGGCCTCTGGGTTGACTACAACTGCGAGAGCAACGTTCCGGGCCTCTTCGTTCTGGGTGAGGCAAACTTCTCGGTTCACGGTGCGAACCGTCTCGGCGCGAGCGCCCTCATGCAGGGTCTTGCCGACGGCTACTTCGTCATACCGTATACCATTGCCAATTACCTCGCCAGGACAACTCCGGGCAAGGTCAAGGCCGACAACGCCGAGTGCAAGAAGTCGGTTGAAGATGTGAATAACAATCTCAAGAAACTCATGTCGATCAACGGTAAGAAGACTGTCAGTGAGTTCCACCGCGAACTGGGCCGGATCATGTGGGAGAATGTCGGCATGGCACGCAGTGAGCAGAGCTGCAAGGAAGCCCTCAAGAAGATTCCTGCACTCCGTGAAGAGTTCTGGAAGAATGTCAAGGTGAGCGGATCTGGCGCCCAGTTCAACCAGGATCTGGAGAATGCGGGCCGTGTTGCCGACTTCCTGGAATTCGCCGAACTTCTCACCCGTGATGCCCTCTACCGTAACGAGTCCTGCGGTGGTCACTTCAGAGTCGAGCATCAGATGCCCGACGGCGAAGCGAAGCGTGATGACGAAAACTTCTGCCATGCCGCCGCATGGGAGTTCAAGGGAGTTAATGCCGAGCCTGAACTCCACATTGAGCCGTTGAAGTTTGAAAACGTCCATCTGGCAATAAGGAGCTACAAATAATGAGCCACGACAATACAATGAATCTTACTCTCCATGTTTGGCGCCAGAATGGCCCAAAAGATCCAGGAAAGTTTGAGGTCTACGAGGCCAAGAATGTAAGCCCGGACGAGTCGTTCCTTGAGATGCTCGATGAGGTCAACGAAGAACTTATCAAAGCCGGCAAGGAGCCCATCGCATTTGATCACGATTGTCGCGAGGGTATCTGCGGCATGTGCTCCCAGGTGATCAACGGGATCCCCCACGGCGGTCTGGAGCGGACCACGGTCTGCCAACTCCATATGCGGATGTTCAAGAACGGCGACACCATCTATATCGAGCCGTGGCGCGCCCGGGCATTCCCGGTCGTAAAAGACCTGGTAGTCGATCGTTCTGCCCTCGACACCATCATCCAGGCTGGTGGTTACACCTCTGCCCATACTGGCGGTGTTGCAGACGGCAACGCTATCATGATTCCCAAGCCCGAAGCCGATTACGCAATGGATGCCGCTGAATGTATCGGTTGCGGGGCCTGTGTTGCCGGTTGCCCCAACGGATCGGCCATGCTATTTACTTCCGCCAAGGTGTCGCAGCTTGCCGTGCTTCCCCAAGGCAAGGCGGAGGCGGCTCGTCGCGTAAATGAGATGACAGGGGCACTGCAAGAGTGTGGATTCGGTAACTGCACCAACCACTATGAATGCCAGGCTGCCTGCCCGAAGGGCATCAACGTCAAGTTCATAGCCACACTGAACAGGGAATACCTTAAGTCTATGTTCTAGGAAAATTTTATTTTTCAGTATGAACCGTAAGTTCTTGCGGTATGATGGGGCGGATTTAATTATCCGCCCCATTTTTTTGGGCAGGAGCGAAGATATGATGGTAGCAGT
Organism: Geobacter benzoatilyticus; assembly: GCF_017338855.1. Taxonomy (NCBI): domain Bacteria; kingdom Pseudomonadati; phylum Thermodesulfobacteriota; class Desulfuromonadia; order Geobacterales; family Geobacteraceae; genus Geobacter; species Geobacter benzoatilyticus. The sequence goes on along the minus strand of NZ_CP071382.1, from coordinate 3,462,422 downwards.
TTTGCGGATGACGATGCGCCTGAACAGGGATATTGCCGACCGGTATTTTCTGTTTCGCGTCCGGCATGATTTCCAGAGTGCATTCCGCCAAATAACAGGTTGCATGAGCGATGCTTGCGGCCTATGCGTTTCAAGGGAAGAGTGCCCTTATCGGCTGATTTTTGCCCAGGAGCTGAGTGCTGACCCTGCTGCTGTAAAGAGGCACCAGAAGCCACCCCTTCCGTTTGCCTTTTCTTTTCCGGTGTTTCCCTCGCCACCTAACGCCGGTCATGATTTTGTGATTCGCCTTTCGTTAGCGGGGACCGCAACCCGGTTTGTCGGGGAATTTGTGGAGGCATTAAAATTTCTTTTTACGATTCAGCCTGAGCGTAATGGGAGTTTAATGGACCTTGTGCGTATAGATTCTCTTGACTACCATGATGAGCCTACGCTTCTATGGTCGAAAGATGGGGTAGTCGAGGCCTTGGATGCCGTTACTCTCCTGGAAACAGATGGCCTCCGTGACACGCGACTTATGGGTTACTCCGGGGAAATGAAGCTTCAACTTGAGACACCGCTGAAGCTGATGCATGAGGGGCGTATGATGCGGGAATTTAAATTCACGCAATTTATGCGAACCCTTATTCGACGTATATCATCCCTTGCTGCTTACTATAGTGATGATGATCTTTCGATGGACTTCAGATGGCTCAGTTCCCTCTCTGAATCAGTGGTAGTTTTGCAAAATTCGACCAGGTGGGTGGAGTGGGGCAGGGGGGAAGGAGATGGTAAGTTGGCGGGACTGACCGGAGATGTGAAGTTAAAGGGGATCCCTGATGAATTTATCCCGTTTCTGCTTTTGGGTGAGTTCCTTAACTTGGGAAAAGGTGCTGCGTTTGGCCTCGGCCGATTCTCCCTGTCCGTTGATGAATCGTGAAAGCCTTGCAATTCAAGGAGTTTGTGTTACCACTTTAGTGTCATTGCATTGAAATGGATTGCCGGAACTCGATTTTACGGGGAGTTCCGGCGTTAAGGAGCCATCCATGGGCCAGTCGGTCTGGAAGCCGTTTTTATGGGTTTTTGTACTGATTATTGCGTTCAATCTACTGTATGGCTATTTCGTCCGCCAGACCGCTGAAGGTGGCGGAACAATTTCGTACAGCCGCTTCAAGGATGAGCTTGCCGCTGACAACATCAAGCAGATTACCATAAAGGGCAATGGGATCAGAGGGGAGTTCCGGAAAAAAGTGCAGTTGCCCGGTACGGTTCCCGGACAGTCGGCAGTACGTGAAGTCACCAAGTTTACCACGGTAAAGCCTGTCATCGAAGACCCGACCCTCATGTCTGATTTGCAGGCCAGGAAGGTGGATGTTACCGCTGTAACAACGGAGACATCTCCTCTCCTCAGCGGGTTCCTGTACATTCTTCCCTGGATTCTGATCCTCGGGGTCTGGTGGTTTGCAATGCGGGGAATGCGGGGGCAGGGCCCCGGCGCAATGATGGGAGGTTTCTCCAAGTCCGGTGCCCAGATGTATACGCCTGGGGAAAAGAGTAATGTGACGTTCGACGATGTGGCCGGTATGGAGAACGCCAAGCTGGAGTTGAGGGAGATCGTCGATTATTTGCAGGATCCGAAGAAGTTCCAGCAGATTGGAGGCAAGGTGCCGAAGGGTGTCTTGCTGGTCGGGCCTCCCGGCACCGGCAAGACGCTCCTTGCGCGGGCAGTGGCAGGCGAGTCCGGCGTGACCTTTCTCAGTATCTCTGCGTCACAGTTTATCGAGATGTTTGTTGGTGTCGGTGCCGGAAGGGTGCGGGATCTCTTTGCCACTGCCAAGAAATCGGCACCGAGCATCATATTCATCGACGAGCTCGATGCCGTGGGGCGCAGCCGTGGCGCGGGGCTCGGCGGCGGACATGATGAGCGGGAGCAGACTTTGAATCAGCTTCTTTCCGAGATGGACGGCTTCGACCCCCATGTTGAGGTAATCGTCATGGCGGCCACCAACCGCCCCGACGTTCTGGACGCAGCGCTGCTCAGGCCGGGCCGCTTTGACCGCCATGTGGTAATAGACCGCCCCGACTGGCGGGATCGGGAGAAAATCCTGCAGGTACATACGCGCAAGATCCCCATCGACAAAGATGTGTCCCTTGCGGTGATTGCCCGGGGAACGCCTGGCATGACCGGTGCGGACCTGGAAAACCTGGTGAACGAGGCGGCCATCCTGGCGGCGCGGGAAAATTCCACCATGGTAACCATGTCTCATCTTGAGCGGGCCAAGGATAAGGTTCTCATGGGTGGAGAACGGAAGATGTACATAACTGAAAGGGAAAAGCGGATTACCGCCTACCATGAAGCCGGGCACACTCTGGTGGCGAAGCTTCTCCCCGGCACCGACCCTGTCCACAAGGTTACAATCATCCCGCGGGGGCAGGCCCTGGGAGTGACTCAACAGCTACCCGAGGACGATCGCTATCACTACTCCAAGACGTATCTATTGAATCGCCTTTCTGTTGCCCTCGGGGGGAGGGTGGCCGAACGGACCGTTTTTTCCGACCTTTCAACCGGAGCCCAGAATGACCTTAAAATGGTGAACGATCTGGCGGAAAAGATGGTTTGTCAGTGGGGAATGAGTGAGAAAATCGGTGCCATGACCTTCAGCCGGGGGGAGGAACACCCGTTCCTTGGCCGGAAGCTGGCAGAGGAAAAGACCTTTTCCGAGCAGATGGCATGGCTCATAGATCAGGAGATAGCGGCGGTAATCAAGGAGGCCGAAACCATAGCCGAAGGGATCATCGCCGGGAATCGGGAGAAGCTCGATATACTTGCGGATGCTCTAATCGAAGAAGAGACACTGGACGGTCGCCGTGTAGACCAGCTGCTCGGGCTGCCGGAAAGTCAGTAGATGATGATGTACCCGTGGTCCTGGGCAATCTTGGATATCTCCAGGGTGTCTTTTATCCGGTAGGTCTTTCCCTCCAGGGTGAAGATGTAGCCGTCTTCGCCGTCTGGTACGGCACTCTCCATAAGGGTTTCGAACATGGCGGTCTTTATGGTTTCCATGGAATAAAATCCTCCTTGTTAATAATGGCAACCGATTCAGGAAGTTTTGACCTTCTGCCGAACGTAACTGTATACAATTTGCGGCATCCTTGACAACGCTTTTAACGGAAAGCGAGGTATAAATGCATCATCGAAGGAAAAGCGGCATCCTCCTCCACCCCACATCTCTCCCCGGTCCGGGAGGGATCGGCTCCCTTGGCCGGGAGTGCCGGCATTTCATCGATTTCCTCGAGGCGGCCGGCCAGAGCCTCTGGCAGGTTCTACCCCTGGGCCCGGCTGCCTATGGCAATTCACCCTACTCGTGCTACTCTGCCTTTGCCGGCAATCCCCTCCTCATCGACCTGGAAGCCCTCGTGGACGAAGGTGATCTGGATGACTCTGTCCCGATGCCTGTTTTCGCGGCGGACCACGTTGATTTTACCCTTGTGGAGAATTACAAGATTCCCCTGCTGAAGGCCGCGGCTACCCGTTTCTACGCCCATGGTGACCTTGAGCGCAAGCAGGAATACTGGCATTTTTGCGACACTACCCCCTGGCTCCATGACTACGCCCTTTTCATGGCCCTCAAAGACCACTTTGGCGGGAAAAGCTGGACGGCATGGCCGAAGGAGATTGCCCGGCGGGAGCCCGGCGCCCTGGAAAAGTTCTCGGTTAAACTTGGGGGGACTATCGGCGAACAGAAATATGCCCAGTGGCAGTTTTACCGCCAGTGGCGCCACATCAGGGAATATGCCAATGGCAAGGGCATCGGAATTGTCGGTGACATTCCGATATTTGTGGCGTTTGATTCGGCCGATGTCTGGGGGGTACCGCACCTTTTCAAGCTGGATGAGAAGGGAAAGCCGACGGTGGTTGCCGGTGTCCCACCCGATTACTTCAGCAAGACCGGCCAGCGTTGGGGCAATCCCCTTTACAACTGGGACGCCATGGCTGGTGAAGGTTATCACTGGTGGATCGAGCGGTTCCGCCACTGCTTCGACCTCTGTGACATGGTGCGTATCGACCATTTCCGGGGATTCGAAGCATGTTGGGAAGTGCCGGCCAGGGAGAAGACCGCTGTCCGGGGCGAATGGGTGAAAGGGCCCGGTGCCCACCTGTTCGATGCGGTAATCGGCGCTTTGGGACAAATCCCCATCATTGCCGAGGATTTGGGGGTAATTACCCCCGAAGTTGAGGCGTTGAGGGATCGCTACCGTTTCCCCGGAATGAAAATCCTCCAGTTCGCTTTCGATTCCGGGGCGGTAAATCCCTACCTCCCCCATAACTATACTCCTGAATGCGTGACCTATACCGGTACCCATGACAACGATACCACCGTCGGCTGGTTCGAATCCGTTTCTCCCCAGCACCGGAATGCGGTCCTTGCCTACACGGGAACCTCGGGAGAGGAAATACATTGGGAACTGGTCAGGCTCGGGCTTGCATCGGTAGCTGCACTGGCAATTTTCCCCCTGCAGGATATCCTCGGACTTGACAACTCCGCCCGCATGAACCTTCCCGGGACCCCCAGCGGCAACTGGTCGTGGCGTTTTTCCTCCGGTGCGATTACGGAAACCCATATCGAACGGCTTCTTGAATTGACATCGCTCTTCGGGAGGAAATGAGAAGGGGAGCAAGGAGCATTCTCATGAATATACTTGACCGCGCCGCTGGCAATCACTTAAATTGTATTCTTGAGTGAAATAACGATAACCGGTGGATTGCTGTAATTATCCACCAGAAAATGAGGCCCCATGTCCGACACTGTTAGAGGCTTTGACACCCGTGCCCTCCATGCCGGTCAGGAACCGGATCCTGCAACCCTTTCCAGGGCGGTTCCCATTTACCAGACGGCTTCATACTCTTTCAAGAGCTCCGATCATGCCGCCAATCTCTTCGGGCTCAAGGAGTTCGGCAACATCTACACCCGTCTCATGAACCCCACTAACGATGTGCTTGAAAAGCGTCTTGCCGAGCTCGACGGAGGAGTCGGCGCCTTGGCCCTGGCCTCGGGGCAGGCGGCCATAACCTGTGCGGTGCTGAACATCGCCCAAGCCGGCCAGAACATCATCTCAACCAGCTATCTCTATGGCGGCACCTATAACCTGTTTCACTATACCCTCCCCAAGCTGGGTATTACCGTGAAGTTTGTGGACACCGCCGATCCGGAAAACATCCGCAGGGCCATTGATGCGAATACCCGTCTGGTCTACACGGAGTCGGTGGGGAACCCCAAGAACAATGTTGATGACTTCGAGGCCATCGCCCGCGTCGCCCATGAAGCCGGAATACCGTTTGTCGTGGACAACACCGTGACCACCCCCTACCTTTTCAGGCCCCTGGAGCATGGTGCCGACATTGTGGTTTACTCTCTCACGAAGTTTATCTGCGGTCACGGAACCAGCATCGGCGGAGCTGTCGTAGATGGAGGAACCTTTCCCTGGAACAACGGCCGGTTCCCTGAAATGACCGAGCCCGATCCCTCCTACCATGGGCTCCGCTATTGGGATGCTCTCGGGAATCTTGCCTACATCCTGAAGATGCGTATTACGCTTTTACGCGATATGGGCGCCTGCCTTTCCCCCTTTAACGCATTCCTTTTCCTTCAGGGGCTGGAAACTCTCCCCTTGCGGATGGCCCGTCATGTTGAGAACGCCCGGGCGGTGGCCCAGTGGCTGGATAAGCATCCTCTCGTTAGCTGGGTGAACTATCCCGGCCTTCCCAACCACGAAAATTACGAGAACGCCCGTAAATACCTGCCCAAGGGGGAAGGCGCCATTATCGGCTTCGGTATCAAGGGGGGGCTAGAGTCGGGAAAACGGTTCATAGACAGCGTCAAGCTGCTGTCTCATCTGGCGAACATCGGCGATGCCAAGTCGCTGGTGATTCACCCCGCGTCCACTACCCACCAGCAGCTATCCGGGGAAGAGCAGCTGGCCAGTGGCGTTACCCCGGACTTCATCCGCCTTTCCATCGGCATTGAGAATGTGGAGGATATCATTGCCGATATAGAACAGGCGCTTGCGGCGTCGCAGGGATAATGGTTCCGGCAACCCGTCGAGGGGACGGCCGGACCGGCGTCGGAGAAGGGCGATCCGCAATGGGTCGCCTTTTCTTTTTGCACATGTTGATGGACAGCGGTATACCGGAAACATGAACTTTTTGGCCCACCTCCACCTGTCGGGCGAAGATCCCGATATCATTGCCGGCAACATGATGGGTGACTTCGTCAAGGGGCGGCTCGAAGGGCGGTTTCCTCCCCGCATTACCCTCGGCCTGAAGCTCCATCGCCGGATCGATTCCTTTACCGGCAGACATCCTGCCTTCCATGCCAGTCGGCAGAGGATAGATCCCCATTTCGGCCTCTATCGCGCGGTGATGGTGGACCTGTTCTACGATCATTTCCTTGCTGCCCATTGGGAGCGCTTCTCGACAGAGCCTCTCGCAGATTTCATCGCCCGCTCCGAAGCCGTGGTGCGGAGTCGTGCCGCTCATCTGCCGGAACGGCTGGAGCGGGTTGTCCCTGCCATTTTTGGTGAGTGGATTCCCTCCTATGCAGATCCGGATGCTATCGGGCGGGTCCTTGCGCGGATGGCGGCGCGGGTAGGGAGGGCGAACCCTCTTGCCGCTGGGGGGCGAGAGCTGTTACGCAGTTACGACGGTTTGCAGGGTGATTTCTTCAGATTCTACCCGGATATCATGGCACATGCGCGAATGTTCGTGAGCGAGGGAACTGCGGAGTAGAGAGGTGGCAGAAAAGGGGCAAACCCGCCATGGCAGCGGATGCCCCTTTTTCGTGGCGATGTAATTTGTGAAGCGGTGGTGAATAGGGTTATTTCTCTTCGCCGGGCCAGTTGTTCATGCAGTAAGGGCACTTCTCGTTATTGTGGGGGATGGTGTCGCGCAGTTGCTCCTGCTCACGCTTAGCGTTGCATCTTTTCGACACGGGAAAGGTGTGGACGGTCTTTTCTTTCACGAAGTAGAGCATGTTGATATCCTCCTCTGCGGGAAATATTTGATGCCGTTAACGGCCTGCCAAATATAAACTCTTGTTGTTCCCACTGTCAACCAGGAGTCCCCTCGGGCCAGGGATGACAATAAAAAATCCCCGGAAATGCTTCCAGGGATCTGAAAGATGCGGTGCTTCGTCGAGGCACTTTATTCCTATCAGTCGGTGAAAAGCTCACGGACCTTGCCGACACGCTCTTTGCGGGACCGTGGCGGCTGGTGGCCGATCCCTTTCCCCTTTTTCAAGAGGTTTTACGCTCCTGGCAGATGGAATTTCACAGCGTCTTGCGCGTTGCTTCACGAAGCACTCCGGTTGTCAAAGATCAGTTCTTTTGTATATAGTATAATATTTCTGGTCTTGGCTGTCAAAAAGCCTGCCCCGTAAACGCCCGTCCGTAGCCGGTTCCTGACCTCCAAAATTCTTTGTTATTTTTGCTGCCGGCGAGGCTTCTTGCGTCTGAAGCCACTCCGGGTTAGGATGGACGCTACCATTCATTATCGTGAGGTTATTCAATGTCAACTCCCGAGCGCCGCTCGATTCTCTGCCCCAACTGCAACAAGCTCATCAGCCGCGACGAGCCTTCCTGCCCGTGGTGCGGCACGGCACGCCCCGGTTCGTGGTTGAAGAACAATCCCTTGACCCGGAGCGTGGGGAGCGCCGATCGGCTTGTCACCATAATCATTACGGTTAATGTGGTTATGTATGTGGTGTCGCTGCTGATCAGCAACCGCCCTCAGGGGAGCGGTGGGCTCTTCTCCGCCCTTTCCCCCGACCAGAGCAGCCTTTTTGTCCTCGGGGCCACCGGTGTCGTTCCCATCGACCGCTACGGGCGATTCTGGACGCTGCTCACCGCCAACTATCTCCACGGTGGAGTTCTCCACATACTCTTCAATATGATGGCCCTGCGCCAGCTTCTGCCGCTGGTGGCCCAGGAGTACGGCACATGGCGGATGCTTACCATTTACACCCTTGGCGGCGTTGCCGGCTACGTGCTGTCGTACTTCGCGGGGGTCGGCTATACCATTGGGGCTTCGGCGGCCCTTTGTGGGCTCATCGGGTCGCTTCTCTATTACGGAAAGAGCAGGGGGGGCCTTTACGGGCAGGCGGTTTTCAAGGAAGTATGGGGATGGGTAGTGGGGCTTTTCCTGTTTGGTCTTGTCGTGCCGGGGATCAATAACTGGGGCCATGGCGGCGGCGTCGTGGGGGGGATTATTCTGGGGTTCCTCCTCGGCTATCGGGAGCGCCGAGCCGAGAACCTGTTTCACAAGTTCCTGGCCTTGGGGTGCATTCTGGCGTCTGTCGCCGCGCTTGCCCTGGGGCTTCTGTCTGCGTTTTTCACACTGTCAGGTGGACATTTTCATTGAGTGGGCGAGACTGCCGCCATCCACCGGCGGCGTGTCACCCTGACATCCATTGCCGGGAACCGAGAAACTCTTCCAGCTCCCGGCGGCCGGTGCCGAAGTCTTCAAGGGATACGGCGGCGTCCTCGGTCCACTCCCTCGTTTTGTAGTAAAGCTTGTCGTAATAGTGCCGGATGAGCCCCTCCATGAAGGGATTCATTTCCCACCGCTCCAGAAATCCCAAGATTTCCTCGTACTTTTCACCCCCCAGTTTTTTGCGGATACGCTCCAGCGCCTCTGCCATTCCCTGGCGGTATTCGGGGAGCCCGTATTCCTCGATGAGGCGATCCACCCGTGTTGCCACCGAGGCGTTACACCACACTTTCACGCTCTCCCGCATGACCTCGTAAAGATTGCCCGGCAGGTTGATTCTCCCTATCCGCTTGCTTTCCCCCTCCAGGAGGATCGGCCTGTCTGCCGGCAATTTCCTGAATACATCCCAAAGAAGGGTTTCAAACCGTTTCTGGGTGAGTTCCTGGCAAAGGCCCAGGGAACCGAAGGCCGAGCCCCGGTGGCAGGCGAGCCCTTCCAGGTCGATGACCGAGTGCCCCGCTTCGGAGAGCTGAAGGAGGAAGGTGGTCTTCCCGACTCCGGTCATGCCGTGGAGCACCACCAGGGGGGCGGGGGGGTGAAACGGCTCGAAGTACTCCGTTACCATGTTGCGAAACGCCTTGTATCCCCCCAAAAGCTGGACGGCGTCAAAACCGGTCAGGTCGAGAATCGTGGTTATGGTCTTGCTGCGGAGTCCTCCGCGCCAGCAGTAAACGAGAATGGGGCGGCCCTCAGCGGCTGCGGCGATTTCCTCCACCATGGCAGGGAAACGGTGAGCGGTCAGTTCAAGCCCGCGGCGTCTTGCCTCCATGGGGCCGGTCCGCTTGTAGAGGGTGCCGATCTCAACCCGCTCCTCGTTGGTGAGCAGCGGTACGTTGATGGCGCCGGGGATATGGTCCTCCTCGAATTCGAGGGGGGTTCGGGCATCGACTATAAGATGGGTGTCGAGAAGTGATTCATGGAATGAAACGGTTCTGGTCACTGAAATCTCCTTGCAAAGCATGCCATTATACCGGCGAAGGGTCTGCTTTGGCAAGGGCGCGGTTCCGGGCATGACTTCCTGAAACGTGCGCGACAGGCCGCTTCCTCAAGATTTTATCGATTTTTCGTTCGGGGTCTCCCGGGCAAAAAGCAGCGAGGGGAGCCATCAGCAACGTGGCTTTCCCGCCGGGAAGTGCGATGTCTGCCGTTGTTAGAGGGGGGCCTCCCCATTTCCCGTGCCGATCTCGTAACCGAGCCGGGCGCTGGGGGGCTCTGGTTCATTCATCCAAAGCAGAAAAACCGGCTGCTGTTCTCGGGTGTGCAGAGGGGCGAAAAGGGCGGGAAACGTAGATTATTCCTTGATTTAGTGCGGGTTAACATGCTATAAGATGCTGATTTTTGTCTGCCGAAAAAATTTCAATAAAACTGAAGGAGGATATGAATGGCACCTTACTCCGCAGATTTCGAAAAGGCCCTGCAAGTGGGCCGTCCCCCTACCATCCGGCAGCTGTTTCCCAACTCCAAAGCCCTCATCGTGAGCGGCAAGGTGGTGGACCGGGCTATGCTCGCCAAGGGGAAAGCCATTGCCATGGCCGCAAACGGCCGCAACTACTTTGTGATCCGGGGCGCCCTCATGGCGGCTCAACGGGCGAATTGCCCGGTTATCATCGAAATAGCCAAGTCGGAAGGGGGCCAGAAAGCCTACTGTGCGGTCAACTACTGGAATATGGCCCGCATTGTGGACGCACTCTGCAACGAACTCGGCATCACCGTGCCGGTTGCCATTCATGCCGATCACTATGGCATCAAGAACGACAAGGACCTCGCCGCCGCCAAGGTGGAGATCCCCACCATGTTCGAGGCGGGGATTACCTCCATCGCCATTGATGCCTCCCATCTCCCCGATGACCAGAACCTGCTGGCCAACCTGGACATAAATTCTTACATCCCGGCGTGGGCAGGGCTTGAGACCGAAGTGGGCGAGATCAAGGGGAACCAGGGCCTCTCCACGGTGGACGAGGCGAAGTTCCTGATCCAGGGGCTCAATGCCCACGAGATCTATCCCGACTGGATCGCCCTCAACAACGGCACCACCCACGGCCTGGAGGCATCCGCAGCCGGTATCCAGGTGGAACTCACCGCAGGCATCCACAAGGCATTGGAACCCTACAAGGTGAACGGCGCCCAGCACGGCACCTCCGGCAACAGTTCCGAGCGGCTGCGCGAGATCGCCAACCAGACCGCCACCACCAAGGCCAACGTGGCCACCGCCCTCCAGATGATCTCCTGGGGCCTTGAGGTGAACGACTACGGCAACGCCCAGCTGGATGCCGACGGCAATTTCATCAAGGTGAAGGGCGAGGGGATGACCGAGGAACTCTGGGCCGAGATAGTGGCCTACGCCGAGTCGAAGGGGTGGAAGAAGGGGGACTACAAGAACCTGAACCTTCCCTTCGAGAACAAGCTCCTGGCCCAGCCCAAGGAGATTCGCGACCGGATGGCGAAGCGGGTCGAGGACTTTGCCTACAAGATGATGACCGAAGTCTTCAATGCCAAAGACACGGCTCCCCTGGCCATCGAGGCTATCCTCAAGGCCGGTTCCTACAATGTGGGCCCGAAGGGGAGTCTCATCGAGGACCCGGCCCACTGGACGAAGGAGCAGATCATCGAGCGGGCAAAGACGATTGCCGGTGACAAGGGACCCGAAGGGAATTTTGACGACTAGGCATGGAACGATAGAGAGTGGGAATTGGGGGCGAAAGCCCCCTTTTCTTTTGGGAGGCAGGGAAATGGGTCAGGAACGGCCCGAGAGTTTGAGCATCCCGGCAAGTGCGCCGCTGGCGAAGGCGATGCACCAGAGTGTATAGATGGTGAGGCTTACCCGGTGAAAGGTACGGTTGATGCTTTCGGCCCGACTCATGAGGGAGGCTGCCAATGCCAGCAGGAAGTGGAACGCCATCCCTGCCAACGACAGGATGCCGGTAAGATTGTGCCACTCGGGGGCCTTGCCGTAGGCCCTGGCGTAGAGGCTCATCTGGTGTGTGCCCAGGTAGTCGAAGAGGAGTCCGATGCCGAACACGATGAGGTGCTTGCGGTGGAGCCCCTCCCGCCTGCCGCTGAAGACCGCGTAGGTGTAGAAGGCGAGGGCAAGGCTCATGGAGATGATCCCTTGGGCCAGCATGTCAGGAGTCCCTCTCGTCGGCACCAGGTTCCGGATCTTCAAGTCGGCCTGTCTGCCGCAGCGCCTCATAGAGAACTATTCCTGCCGCCGTGGAGAGGTTGAGGCTCCGCACCTTCCCGAAGATGGGTATGCGCACGGTGTTCTCCCAGTTGGCCCGGATCAGCTCCTCCGGCAGCCCTACCGTTTCTTTACCGAAAACGATGAAGTCTCCGTTGCGGAACTCCGCTTTAACATGGGGGCGCGCCGCTTTCTTGCTCGTGTAGATGAAACGTCCGTCCGGATAGGCCCGTTTGAGGGCGTCCAGATTATCCCAGTAGTGGATATCCACTTCGCTCCAGTAGTCGAGCCCCGCACGCTTCAGTTGACGGTCGTCGGTGGAAAAACCGAGCTTTCCCACAAGGTGGAGCACGGTGCCTGTGGCGCCGCAGAGGCGGGCGATATTTCCGGTGTTGGGCGGGATTTCCGGCTCGATCAGGACTATGTGAAATGGTATGTTTTGAGGCATGTGATTCCCTTGGGGCAGTTCCTTGTATACGCGGGGCAGTGGTTGCCGGTCTTGCATTTTGCGGTTGACGGGTCTATTATTAGCGCTTCTTTGCGGCCTCGCAAAGTACTTTCTGCCCGTCAGGATTATCACGGACATCCGCACCATATTTCATTGAAAAGGGAGCAGCAATGAAAATCATCGTTACCGACGAGGTGGCTCAGGAAGGGTTGGCACTTCTTGCTCAAGACCCACGCGTGGAGATAGAGGTCAAACTTGGCCTCAAGAGGGAGGAGTTGCTGGCGCTCATCGGCGACTACGACGCCATCATCACCCGCAGCGGCACCACCGTGGACAAGGAACTGCTCGATGCGGGCTCGAAGCTTAGAATCATAGCCCGTGCCGGAGTCGGCATAGATAACGTGGATGTGGACTATGCAAGTTCCCGCGGCGTTATAGTGGTGAACGCTCCTTTCGGCAACACCAACAGCGCGGCAGAACATGCCATGGCGCTGCTCCTCTCTTTCTGCCGCAACGTGACCAAAGCAAACTCAAGCCTCAAGAGCGGTGAGTGGAAACGCGCTCCCTTTACCGGCTATGAGCTCAAGGGTAAGACCGCCGGCGTCATCGGCCTCGGCAAGGTTGGGGGACGGGTGGCCACCAGGCTCAAGGCTTTCGAATGCGAAGTCCTTGCCTGCGACCCCTACATCGCCGTGAAACGTGCCCATGATCTGGGGGTAAAACTCGTTTCCCACGACGAGATCTATCAGAACTGCGACATTATCACTGTTCACACTCCCCTGAACGATGAAACCCGCCACATGATAGGCGAGCGCGAGCTGGCCATGATGAAGGATGGGGTTATCCTCGTGAATGCTGCCCGGGGTGGGATCATCGAAGAGGAAGCGCTCCTGAAGTATCTGGAATCGGGTAAAATCACCGGCGCCGCCGTTGACGTCTTCAGCAAAGAACCGCCCAACACCGACGTGTTGAAAAATCTCATCGGCCATGATCGCGTGGTGGTTACCCCTCACCTTGGCGCCAACACCTTTGAAGCCCAGGTTAACGTGGCAGTGGACGTTTCCAAGGAAATTCTCAACTACCTGGACGATCTCCCCCTGGAAAACGCCGTGAACATCCCGCGTTTCGACCTGGCTCTCATGGACCAGATGCGGCCGTTCCTGAACCTCATAAGTGTCATGAGCGATCTGGTCATACAGCTTGCGGACGCCAACATCGATACCGTGACCTTCTCCTACGCCGGCAACATTGCGCACTATGACTGCACCCCCCTGAGCGTCTGCGGTCTCTCATCGATTCTCAACCGCAAGGTGGAGCAGGATGTGAATATGGTGAACGCAACGCTCATCGCCGACCAGATGGGAATCACCGTGGAAGAGAACAAGTCGACCCAGTCCCCTTCGTTCTCCAATATGATAACCCTCACCATCGAGGGAAAAGGGGAGAGACGGAGCGTGGCGGGAACCCTCTTCGAGGGGGCTCCCCGCATCGTGAAGCTGCGCGACTACCAGGTGGACTTCGCACCCTCCGAGCATATGCTCATACTTACCTATAGCGATCGCCCCGGCATGATAGGGAAAATCGGTACGATCATGGGGGGCCACGATATAAACATCGCTTCCATGAATCTGGGTCGCCGGGAGAAGCGTGGTGAGGCGATGGTTATCCTTTCCCTTGATTCCGCGGTACCTCCCGTGGTTCTTGAGGAGGTTCGCAAAGCTACGGATGCCGCGTTCATCAAGCCGATTTACATGCCGGGTGCCAAGTCCGACCGTGAGTGAGAATACGACTTTGATTTTGCAGTGAGGAATTTGCTGTGTTTATGGGGCCGGTCTCGTTGGGAGGCCGGCCTTTCGCGTCTCGAAGGAGGGAATATGGTGAAATGCATCGGGTTGGCTGCGGTATCGCTTCTGGCTGGACTGCTGCTCGTCCCGGTTGGGGGGCGCGCCGCGTCGGCGGATGCCCCCGGCCGTTTCGACACTGTGGCTGAGTACGGCAGGGTCACTCGGGTGTGGGATGGGGATACGGTGGTAATCACGCCTGTGGGCAAGCGGAAAGGGTATAATTGCCGATTGTACGGCATTGATGCCCCTGAAACCCGGAAGAAAGAGATTCCTGGGCAGCCGTATGGAATGGCGGCGGCTGCAGCGCTGCGCAAACTTGTGTTGAGTCGGGAAGTGGTGGTGGAACTGACCGGAGAGCAGAGCTACCGCCGGAAGGTCGGCATAATCCTGCTCGAAGGGGTGGATCTGAATCGCGAGATGGTTCGAAGAGGTTATGCCTGGGCCTATGTCCGGCATTTGCGCGGTCCCTACGCCTCGGCCTATCTTGAGGCGGAGAAGGAAGCCAGGCAGGAGCGCCGTGGATTGTGGCGGGACCGGAATCCGTTGCCCCCCTGGGAATTCCGCAGTCAACTCCGGGTTAACGGCAAATGATGCTTCAACGCAAAGAGCCCCGAATCAATCGGGGCTCTTTGCGTTTTATCGGCCGAAGCGGATCATGCGTGGAGTTGTCTTCCTTTGCACCGTCTAAGCCGGTCATGGGCTTTGCGGAGAATTTCCTCGGTCGTATTCCAGTCAATGCACTTGTCAGTGGTGGAAACGCCATAGCGAAGCTGCGACAGGTCCTTGGGGATGGCCTGGTTCCCCTCTTCGATAAAACTCTCGATCATGACACCGGAGATGGAGCGGTTGCCCGCCTCGATCTGGTCAATGACGCTGTCAAGCACTTCGGGTTGCTTCTCGTGGCGCTTTTCAGAGTTCCCATGGCTGCAGTCCACCATGATTGTCGGGAAGAGCCCGCCCTTTTCCATCATTTCTTCTGTCCTGGCGATATCTTCAGGGGAGTAATTGGGTTTTTTCCCGCCTCTCAGTACAATATGCAGGTCCGGGTTGCCGGTGGTCTGGATGATGGAGGTTTTTCCGTCCCGGTTGATTCCGAGGAAACAGTGGGAGTGGAGCGCAGCATTCATGGCGTCGATGGCGATCTGGAGATTGCCGTCGGTACCGTTTTTGAAACCGATGGGGAATGACAGGCCGCTTGCCATTTCCCGATGCGATTGGCTTTCAGTGGTCCGTGCCCCGATTGCCCCCCAGGAGATGTAGTCTGCCAGGTATTCAGGCGTGATGGTGTCGAGCATCTCGCAGGCCACCGGCAGAAGCATGTTGCTGACTTCATCCAGAAGCCTGCGTGCGATGCCGAGCCCCTTGGATATCTGGTGGGTGTGATTCATGTCGGGGTCATTGATGAGCCCTTTCCAGCCGATGGTGGTGCGGGGTTTTTCAAAATAGACCCGCATGACGATGAAGAGCTGGTCGGAGAGCTCGGCGGCAAGCCGCGCAAGGCGTCCCGCGTAATCCAGCGCGGCCTTCGGGTCGTGAATCGAACAGGGGCCGACCACAACCATAAGGCGGTTGTCTTTTCCCTTAAGAATATTCTTTATTTGGGCCCTGCTTGCGTTAACGAATTCGGCGGTTTCCAGCGACTGGGGGAAAACCTGGCGCAGGTCGGCGGGGGCGATGATCGGCGTTATGCTGGTAATTTTAAGGTTGCTTGTCTTTGACATTGTCGGAATTGTCCTTTAATTTCATGGGTATTGCTTAACTAAGCCACTTTAGCGCGTTCACTCGCAATTGTCAAAAGGTATGTATTCACTCTTCTGCGCCTAAGGACGGTCATCTGCCCGCATTTTGCTGAAGTTCATCAATACCGCACCAGCCCGGACCATTTCTTCAATTGCTTTTGCAGAATCGCCGGGGTTGAGGTCTACGCCCCTTACCGCATCTTCGAGCAGTATCATTTCCAGCCCGTGCCGCACCCCGTCCAGCACCGACGCCTTGACACAGTAGTCGGTCGCCAGGCCTCCGACGTAGAGTTTTCTTACCGCCATTGCTTCGAGTTGGGCAGGGAAAGGCATTCCGCTTTCCGTAGCTGCCTGGAATGCCGAATAGTCATCCCGGTTCGGATCTAGTCCCTTGGAGATGACGATGGTTTCTTCGGGGAGTGCCAGGTCCCGGTGGAACCGGGCCCCCTCGCTCCCCTGAACGCAGTGCGCCGGCCAGATGCCGCCGAAATCACGGAAGTGGGATGTTATGGCCGGATGCCAGTCGCGGGAGGCAAATACGGGGAGTTTCCACTCCCTGAAAAGTTCGATGTAGCGGTTGAGCACCGGTACGACCCGATCGCCTTCACGGACAGGAAGGCTACCGCCGGGACAAAAATCGTTCTGGACATCGATTATCAGGAGGGCCGATGCTGTCTTCATCAATTTCCTCCAGGCTGAAGTTTCCTGTATCCCTGCTGGACCTCGTCCATGAGCCGCAATCGCAAATTGTTCAAGCCACTGCTGATGGAAACCTTGTACTTGTGGGGATTGATGAAGCGCAGGCATCCCTGCGGAAGACGGGATAGCTGCTCACTGCTCCGGTCGGCCATATCGTCGAGGGATGGCTGGTGAGCTGACGTTCGCGCCCCGCCTTCCATTACAACGCTGCGGACCTCCTCGAAACGGGCATTCAGGGGGATTGTTACGGATTGCAGGGGATTGAGCGGATCGAACACCGTGTCGCCGGGAGAAATAACTTCGTCGTGGAGGCAGATTACGTCCAGGACGAATGAACCGTCGGGGCTCACTGCCCTTAGGAGTCGCTTGCGGTCGGGGAGGGTCGCCTTCGCGATGTCGCTGGTCACTTTCAGCTTCGGCCGGTCGCCGATGCGGACAAGTTTATAGACACCCCCCAAGGCGCCTCCGCCGTCGCCGGCACATGTGGCCAGCCGGGTACCCACGCCATAGATATCGACCCGGCTTCCCTCCCCGCGCATCGATTCGATGACGAATTCGTCAAGCTCGTTGGAGGCGACGATCTTAGCGCTGGGGAAGCCCGCTTCGTCGAACATCCGGCGCGCCTCCCGGGAGAGGTAGGCCAGGTCTCCCGAATCGATCCTGACCCCGGCAAGCTCGTACCCCTTGGCGCGCAATTCCCGGGCAACGGTGATGGCGTTCGGAATCCCGCTCTTGAGGGTGTCGTAGGTGTCCACGAGGAGAATGCAGGTGTCTGGGAATACCTCGGCATAGGCACGGAAAGCGGCAAGCTCGTCGGGGAAGGCCATGATCCAGCTGTGGGCGTGGGTCCCCTTTACCGGAATGCCGAAGAGTTTGCCTGCCAGTACGTTGCTCGTGCTTTTTACCCCGCCCACGTAGGCGGCGCGTGCTTCACTTACTCCCCCGTCAGGCCCCTGGGCGCGGCGCAGTCCGAATTCGAGCACCGTCCCGCCTGCCGCAGCATTGACGATCCGGGCCGCTTTCGTGGCAACGAGGGTCTGGAAATTGATTATGTTCAGCAGTGCCGTTTCCACCAGCTGGGCTTGGGCGAGGGGGGCTTCAACAGTCACCAGGGGCTCGTTGGCAAAAACCACCGTCCCCTCCGGCG
The DNA here is from genome assembly GCF_017338855.1 of Geobacter benzoatilyticus. Lineage (NCBI taxonomy): Bacteria > Pseudomonadati > Thermodesulfobacteriota > Desulfuromonadia > Geobacterales > Geobacteraceae > Geobacter > Geobacter benzoatilyticus. The sequence goes on along the minus strand of NZ_CP071382.1, from coordinate 3,444,846 downwards.
CAGCAGTCACCTTTCCCCGGAAGCGGAATGAGCGGAGAAAGTCGATGAAGCGGGGGCGGAACATCCCCAGCCCCTGCAGATATTCAAGTTCGTCTTCGGTGAAATTGATGCTTTCGAGAAAGGAGAGAGCGGTTTCAAGGCCGGCAAAGACGGCGTAGCCCCCCTGGAACGGGTTATGGCGGAAAAAGAGATCGAATACCGCCGGCTCCTCGGCCATCCCTTCTTCCAGGTAGCCCGCCAGCATGGTTAATTGATATAGGTCGGTTAGAAGCGGCGAATAGCGCATGGCATATCTCCTGTCTTGGGATGGAGATGAAGTATAGCACAATCTTGCCCGGCGTTAACCGTAACAGAGGGGGGCGGATGCGCGAAAGGCGGGATAGCTCCCGCCTTTCGTTACTGGTCTGTTGATTTCCCCGCGACTACTTGCGGATATTGTAGAAGACATCCTTGCCGCGGAAGATGGCGGTGGTGTCAAGCTCGTCTTCGATGCGCAAAAGCTGGTTGTACTTGGCGACCCGGTCGGTGCGGCAGAGGGAGCCGGTTTTGATTTGTCCGGCGTTCACTGCCACCGAGAGATCGGCCAGGGTGGTGTCCTCGGTCTCTCCCGAGCGGTGGGAGATTACGCAGGTGTAGCCGGCCCGCTTGGCCATTTCGATGGCATCGAGGGTCTCGGTGAGGGAGCCGATCTGGTTCAGCTTGATCAGGATGGAGTTGGCGATCCCTTTCTGAATGCCCTCCTTCAGGATCCGCGGGTTGGTGACGAAGAGGTCGTCGCCGACAATCTGGATCCGCTTGCCCAGCCGGTCGGTCATGAGCTTCCAGCCGTCCCAGTCGTTTTCGGCCATGCCGTCCTCGATGGAGATGATCGGAAACTTGTTTACCAGGTTCTCGTAGAAATCAACCATCTGGGCTGAGGTCTTCTTGGGTTCCGCCTCGTTTTCCAGGGTGTAGACACCGTCCTGGAAGAGTTCGGATGATGCAACGTCCAGAGCCAGGAGCACTTCCTCGCCCGGCTTGTAGCCGGCCTTCTGGATTGCCTCCATGATGACTTCCAGCGCTTCTTCGTTGGATTTCAGGTTCGGAGCGAAGCCTCCTTCGTCACCAACGGCGGTATTGTAGCCTTTGCCCTTCAGGACCCCCTTCAGGGCGTGGAAGATTTCGGCGCCCATGCGCAGTGCTTCGGCGAAGGATTTGGCGCCGGCCGGCATGATCATGAATTCCTGGATATCCACGTTGTTATCGGCGTGGGCGCCGCCGTTCAGGATGTTCATCATCGGGAGCGGGAGCTCTTTGGAGTTGCACCCGCCGATGTACTGATAGAGGGGGAGCCCGAGCTCTTCGGCGGCAGCTTTTGCTACAGCCAGGGAGACGCCGAGGATTGCATTGGCTCCCAGGTTGCTCTTGTACTCGGTGCCGTCCAGATCCAGCATTCTCTGGTCAATCCCGATCTGGTCGGTGGATTCCATGCCGATAATCTGCTCGGCGATGATGTTGTTGACGTTGTCGACCGCTTTGAGGACTCCTTTGCCCAGGTAGCGGGACTTGTCTCCGTCGCGCAGTTCCAGGGCCTCCCGCTCGCCGGTTGACGCGCCGGAAGGCACCGCAGCTCTTCCCATGACACCGGACTCAAGAAATACTTCAACCTCCAGGGTCGGGTTCCCGCGGGAATCAAGTATCTCTCGCGCGTAGACATCAGTAATTTCGCTCATTCTGGCCCCCTTGCAAAGAATGTATGGTGAAGGTCTTCCGACCTCGGACAAAACATTGAAGGTATATCAGATGCTGTATTGGAAGGGAACATTTTTAATCTGATGCTCCTGGTGATTTGCCTTTCATGCGTTAAGTGCTTGTCATCGGAGTTGACATGTGCACAAGCAGGACGATATAGTATTAATCTCTGAACTCTTGAATTTTTCATGCAACTGTCACGGCACCTTTGTGCCCAACAGGTACTATACAGAAATCGTCATGCCCTCCCAAAGCGGAAATACCGGCCAGGATATACGTGGTTCTCTTCCGCATTCACTCGGAAGAATCTTAGACAATTTTCTCAGCCGTTTCTCGGATCCCCGCCATGAACTGAGGAACCGGCGAATACTGCTGCTTCTCACCGCCTTTTTCCTCACACTTCTGATCCTGCCCCGCCAGGAATTCCTTTCAGTCAAGTACAAGCAAGGTGATATAGCAACTGCTGATATACGGGCAACCCAGGATTATCTTCTTGAGGACAGCCTGCTGACGGATAAAAAGCGCCTCGAAGCCAAGGCCGCCGTTCCTTACGTGTATAGCGTTGCCCAGGAGGAGGCCGGCGAACTGGTGGGGCGCATTGAACAGGCCCTTGCCCTGCTCCGACAGGCGGCAATCGCCACGCCTTCGCAGGATAACGCGGGGCTGGACGAGTCGCTGAAAAGTCTTTTCGGCTTCAGTTTCTCCCCTGAGGAGAAAGCGGCGCTCATGCGGCTTGCGGCTGATGATGCCTTGATGGATCAGGTGCGGGGGGTGGCGCAGACAATCTATTCCAATAAAATAGTTGTCGATAAGCGGACTTTTGCCGCCGATATGGCCCATGGTATCGTCCTTGTTGATGTCCGCACCGGCGAGTCGATGGGGCAGATGGATTACACGGTTTCTCCCATTGAAATGACCGAGGCGGTACAGCTTGTCAAAAAGGCGAAAATTGTCGCCCCCGGGCTTTCCCCCCGCGAGATCGGCACCTTGCTGGAACTGGTGGCGAAAGGAGTCCGCCCGAATTTAGCCTTCAGCAAGGTACTGACCGAGCAGGCCCAGGCCAAGGCTTCGGAAGCCGTCCGTCCAGTCCTCCTGCAAGTAAAACAGGGGGAGATGATTGTTCGGGTCGGAGAGCGGGTCACCGCCGAGCAGGTCCAGAAGCTTGAAATGATTTCCGCTGCCCGCGGAGACATCAACAAGTTTTTTGTCGGAATCGGCCTGTTTGGCCTCGTGTTGGTAATCCTCTATTTCCCTTACCGCTTTGCCCGTAAAAACATCCGGAAATTCAACCCGGTCACCAAGGACATCATTCTCATATCCCTGGTGACGACCGGGATATTTTTCCTGCTGAAAATAGCCTTGACGATTTCATCGACTTTGGGCACGCCATTTCCCATTATCGATGTTCGCGATTACTTCTACCTCTTTCCGTTTGCTGTCGGGCCGATGCTGATCCGGATCATCCTCAACTCAGAGGTGGCGATGGTCTATACGGCGATGACGGCACCGCTTATCGGCATCATGTTCAACAACAGCCTCTTCGTGGTGGTTTACGCCCTGCTGGGAGGTATTGTCGGAGCCCACGGCGTTCGACACTGCAAGGACCGCAGCCGGATATACACTGCCGGTCTGAAGGTGAGCGTGGTGAACTTTGCCATGGCGCTGGCCTTCCAGACCATGAGCGACAGTTTCCTTTCTCTTCAGACCATCTGGTGTGCCATATTCGCGCTTGTGGGAGGGCTTGTCTGCTCGGCAGTGGTTACCGGCATCATACCGCTTGTCGAAACCGTTTTTCACTATGTGACCGATATCAAGCTTCTGGAACTTTCCAATCTCAATTCGCCGATTCTGAGGGAACTCATGGTCCGGGCGCCCGGCACTTACCATCATAGCGTTCTCGTGGGGAACCTGGTGGAGGCGGCGGCTGAAACGATTAACGCAAATCCCCTCCTTGCAAGAGTTGCAGCCTACTATCACGATATCGGGAAGGTGAGCAAACCCCAGTATTTCATCGAAAATACCGGTGGGGGCGACAATCGCCACGATAAGCTCGCCCCAAGCATGAGCGCACTTATCCTCATCTCCCATGTGAAGGAAGGGGTTGAACTGGCCAGGGACCACCGGGTGGGGCGCCCCATCGTCGATATCATCCAGCAGTCTCACGGCACAGCCCTCATGAGCTTCTTTTACCAGAAGGCGAAGACCCAGGCCGGTGAAGGGCAGGTCATCCACGAGCGGGATTTCCGCTATCCCGGGCCCAAGCCCCAGTCGAGGGAGGCGGGGCTCGTCATGCTGGCCGATTGCGTTGAGGCTGCCTGTCGCACCCTTGTGAACCCAACGCCTGACCGGATTCAGGGGCTGGTGCAGAAGATCATCAACAATATCTTCATAGATGGCCAGCTTGACGAATGCGAGTTGACCCTGAAAAACCTTCACGAAATAGCCAAAAGCTTCAACCGGATTCTGGCCGGCATCTACCATCACCGTATCGACTACCCTGAGCCTGCCTACAAGGAAAAAGAGAAACTCCCCGGAGGTAAGAAACCCATTGAAGGTAACAATATCGAATCGGCAGAGGCGGAACCCGATCGGGACGCCAAACCTAAGAAAAGTGGCGGAGAGGATATTAAGCGCCTTGGGATATCCCGATAGCGAGCTTTCCGTGGTAATTACCGGAGACCGCGGCATCAGGCGCGTCAATCGGGACTACCTTGACAAGGACCGGCCCACTAACGTTATCTCCTTTGCCATGAACGAGGGGGAATTTGGGGGGATAAATCCGGGAATGCTGGGCGACGTGATCATCTCCGCCGATACGGCTGCCCGCGAGGCGGAGGAGGGGGGGATACCCTTCTGGTCACGGCTTTGTTTCCTTATGCTGCACGGAATTCTCCATATCGTCGGTTACGACCACGAGCGTAGCGGTGAGGCTGAGGCCCGGCGCATGGAGGCGAAGGAGCGGGAAATCTTCGCGCTTCTGGAGAGGGAAGGGCTTGTCTAGCACCCGAAAAGACGGTGGAGATGGGGAGGGCAAGCGCGAAGGCGTTGCCATGGCACCCAATGGCGACCCCTTGAAGCCGTCTCGATTTATCGATTCCGTCAACTGCGCCATCGAGGGGATTTTCTGGGCCACGCGCACCCAGAAGCATATGCGTTCGCACTTTCTCTCGGCGCTGGTACTGCTTTTCGCCGTGCTTTTCCTGCGGGTGTCGGCACTTGAGTTCACTCTCCTGGCGGTGTCCGTCTCCTTCGTGCTCTTTGCCGAACTGATGAATACGGCGGTAGAGGCGGTTGTGGACATGGTTTCGCCTGAGTATCATCCCCTGGCCAAGGTGGCCAAGGATGTGGCTGCCGGCGCAGTGCTCGTGGCAACTATTGGCGCTGCGGTCATGGGTTATCTGATCCTGTCCCATTACATTTTTCCCATTTACAAGGAGGCGCTCGCCATGATAGGTACCCCGTCGGAGATGGGGGCGGTGGTGGCCTTGCTGGCGGTTGTGATCGTCGTGGTGATCCTCAAGTCGCTTTCCGGCCGGGGGACCCCGCTTCAGGGGGGGCTCCCCAGCGGCCACGCGGCGGTGGCCTTTTCCATTGCCACTCTGGTAACTTTGAATACCCAGGATCCGCTCATCTCGATACTGACCATAACTCTCGCCGTAATGGTTAGCCACTCGCGGCTTTTGCTCAGCATTCACACCATACGCGAGGTTGTTTTCGGCGCGGTTACCGGATCGGCAATCACCCTGGTGGTGCTGCTGCTGTTCCGGTTTGTGTAAATCTGTTACGTACTAATCCATGAATGAGGGAGGAAAATAGGCCTTGGACGAAGGCTCTGGCAGGAAAAGCTCCGGTCTGCTCGACATGTTTGGCAGGTTTTTGATCGGCAGAAAGCGGATTACCGAAGAAGAGATCCAGGAGATCATCAACGCAAGTGAAGAAGAGGGGCTCATCAATCCCGAAGAAAACGAGATGATCCGCTCAATTTTTGAACTGCGCGACACGGTCGTCAGGGAGATCATGGTGCCGCGAACCGACATGGCCGGAGTCTCGGTAGATACTCCGGTGGGAGAGGTCCTTAAGACCATCATCGCCTGCGGCCATTCGCGGATTCCGGTGTACGACGGGACCGTGGACAACATAGTCGGCCTCATCTACGCCAAGGATCTCCTGAAATATTGGGGGATGAGCGAAACATCCATCAATATCAAAAGGATCCTGCGGACACCGTATTTCATTCCCGAAACCAAGAACCTGGAGGAGCTCCTCCAGGAGTTCAAGCGCAAGCGGGTCCACATCGCGATCGTCATCGACGAGTACGGCGGCACTTCTGGGCTCGTGACCATCGAAGATCTTTTGGAACAGATCGTGGGAGATATTCAGGACGAGTATGACGTGGAGGAAGATTGGCTCGTTGAGGAGCCCGACGGCGCTATTCTCGTGGATGCCCGCCTCCCAATCGAGGACCTGGAGGAATATTTCGGCATTGAAATCGAGCGGGAGAAGTTCGATACGGTAGCCGGTCTTATCTTTCATCTGACGGGCCGGATTCCCAAGGTCGGCGAGGAAATTGAAAACGGGACCCTGCGTATGACGATACTTGAAGGGGGCGAGCGCAATATCAGGAAAATTCGGGTTGAACGGGTTGTCGGCGTGTCTGAGGAGGCAGAGGGGTAGTGGACTATAGCAGATTCAGGTTGCCCCATTTGGATGCCGTGCCCTGGCGCGACTACCTGCTGTCGATTCTTTCGGGAGCACTTCTTGCCCTTTCATTTCCGAGTCCGGGGATCTCTCCGCTGGCCTGGGTCGCCTTTGTTCCGCTCCTTCTCGCCTGTGCCCGGAAGTCGCCGGGCGAGGCCTTTCGCCTGGGGTTCATTTCAGGGCTTGCCGCCTATGCGGGTATCCTCTACTGGATAACCATTGTTGTCACTGCCTACGGAAAGCTCCCCTGGATCGTAAGCATCGGCGTTCTCTCGATGCTTGTGTCGTACCTGGCCCTCTATCCAGCCGCAGTCGTGTATGTGGTTCGGCGTGGGGAGGATCGGGGGATTTCCCTCCTTGTCTCCTTTCCGCTCCTCTGGGTAGGCCTTGAGTATGCAAGAGCTTTTCTGATCACCGGGTTCCCATGGGCCAGCCTCGGGTACAGCCAGTACCGCACTCTCCCTCTTATTCAGATTGCCGACGTTGCGGGGGTGTATGGCCTTAGTTTCATCATTGCCCTTGCGAACGTGGTTTTCTTTCGGATCGTACGCGGATTCGCGTCACGGGAGCCTGCCCCTTATCCGGTCAAGAGTGCCCTGTTCCTGCTTGTACTGCTCATTGCCACCGTTGCCTACGGTTTCAATCGCCTCCATGTTCCCGAGAACGGGGCGCCCTTCAAGGTTGCTCTCATTCAGGGGAACATCGATCAGAACATCAAATGGGATCCGGAGTTTCAGGAAGAAACCGTCGCCATCTATGAGCGCCTTTCGCGCAAGGCCTGTGCTGCCGCTCCGGCAGACCTCCTTGTATGGCCGGAGAGTGCCGCCCCCTTCTACTTCCAGGACGAAGCGCGGTATGCCGCCAGGATCAAGGGGTTGGCCAGGGAGCTCAATACCTGCACCGTGTTCGGGAGCCCCGCCTACGAAAAAAGCGGAGAGAGCCTTAAATACCTGAACAGTGCATTTCTCCTCTCACCTTGGGGAGACGTACTCGGCCGCAGCGACAAAATTCACCTTGTCCCCTTCGGCGAATACGTGCCCATGGCGAGTTTTCTCCCCTTTGTGCACAAGATCGTTGTTGGAATAGGCGATTTTACGCCCGGCGCCCAGGTGGCCGCCCTGGATACCGGCAAGGGAAAAATCGGCATTCTTGTATGCTTCGAGGGAATTTTCCCGGAGCTTTCCCGGGCCTATGTCCGCGCCGGCAGCCGTCTTCTGGTCAATATCACCAACGATGCCTGGTTCGGCCGTTCTTCGGCTCCGTACCAGCATCTTTCCATGACCGTTTTCCGTGCCGTGGAGAACCGCGTGCCGCTGGTGCGGGCTGCCAATACCGGTATAACCTCCATTATCGACAGCAAGGGACACATCCGCGGGATGACCCCGCTTTTCAGGGAGTCAGTACTGAACGGCGAAGTACGACTGGGCGAGGGAGAAACTTTCTATAACCGCTACGGGGACATTTTCGCCTGGGGATGTCTCGGAGGGGCGCTGATTGTTGCGGCGCTTGCGTTCACAAGAAGGAAATCGTAAGAATTCATCATTTTAAAGGAGTACCTAGATGTTCAGAGAAGAAGTAGCCCGTATCGAAAATCTCTCGGAGAGAATCGCCAAGCTCCGGGGGTCTCTTTGACATAGACAGCAAGCGGGAAGACATCCAGGAGATGGAGGCGCAGATTGCCGCGCCGGGTTTCTGGGATGACAATGACAAGGCCCAGCAGCTCCTCCGGGAGCGCACGCGGATCGAAAAAATACTGGACCTTTGGGATCGCCTCAACCGGCAGGCCGATGATGTGCGGGTGTTGATAGAGCTTGGCGAGGAGGCCGCCGACGAGGCTACCCTGGAGGAGGTCCGGTCGCTCAATGACCAGCTGGAGAAAGATGTGGAGGGGGCCGAGTTTCAGCGTATGCTTTCTGGGCCCCATGACAAGAGTACCTGCTTCTTCTCCATCAATGCGGGGGCCGGCGGCACCGAGGCCCAGGATTGGGCCGAGATGCTGCTGCGGATGTACCTCCGCTATTGCGAACGCAAGGGGTGGAAGACCGAGATAACCGACTACCAGGCCGGCGACGAGGCAGGGCTCAAGTCCGCCACCTTTACCGTTGACGGTGAATATGCATACGGATATCTTAAGGCCGAAGCCGGTATCCACCGGCTTGTGCGGATATCCCCCTTTGACTCCAATGCCCGGCGTCACACTTCATTCGCCTCGGTTTACGCCTTCCCCGAAATCGAAGACGATATCGAGGTGACGATCATAGAGTCGGATCTGCGGATTGATACCTACCGCTCCAGCGGCGCTGGCGGCCAGCATGTCAACACGACTGATTCGGCCGTCCGCATTACCCATGTCCCCACCGGCCTTGTTGCCGCAAGCCAGAGCGAGCGGAGCCAGCACATGAACAAGGCCACCGCCATGAGGATGCTCCGGGCAAAGCTCTACGAGAAGGAACTCCGGGAGCGGGAGGCAAAGGCTGCCGAGATCGGCGGGGAAAAGAAGGAGATTGGCTGGGGGAGTCAAATCCGCTCTTACGTGCTGCACCCTTACAAAATGGTGAAGGACCTGAGAACCGGCGTCGAAACCGGCAACCCCGACGCGGTTCTGGATGGCGATCTGGAAGAATTCATCGTTGCCTTCCTCATGGGTGTGCGCCGCGATGTTAAGGATACTATCGACTGATGCAGAGATTTGTCTTCTACATGACGGTATTCGTTGTGGCCTCCCTCCTGGTAGCCACCGGTTGTGCCGCCCCGCTGACCGGACTTTCCCGCGCAGGGCATGCCATTCAGGTGGGAGCCTTTTCCGAGGTCAGGAACGCCGAGCGTCTGGCGGCGCAACTCCAGGCGCGCGGAATCGAAGCGTTCTACTTCAAGCGCGACAACGGCTTATATGCCGTCCGCTTTGGCGATTTTCCGTCCAAGCAGGCCGCCCAGAGGGAAGCCCGCAAACTTGTTTCCGACGGCCTCATCGGTACCTATTTCATTGCTCCCCCTCAGGAAATTTCCGGCAGGCGGGAAACCGTTCTGAAGCGGGAGCCTGCGGCCACTATGGGACGAATTCCCGAAGAACCGCGAAAAAAGCGCCCCGAATCTCCGGACATTGAGAAGGATATGGGGATGATTGCCGCGCGTACCGCTGAACGCTTTGTGGGGATACCCTACCGGTGGGGCGGGAATACGGTTGTGGACGGGATGGATTGCAGCGGCTTCGCCCGCGCCGTCTATAATCTCTGCGGAGTAAACATACCCCGCACCTCCCGCGAGCAGTTCAAGGTGGGAGACCCCGTGGGGCGTGATGCCCTCAAGGATGGCGATCTCGTGTTTTTCGGTTCATCAGAGGAGAGCATCAACCATGTGGGCATCTATGTGGGCGACAATCGGTTCGTTCATGCTCCGCGCCGTGGGGATGACATCAAGGTCTCTTCCCTCGACGAAAACTACTTTGCCAAGAAGTTCATGGGCGGTCGCCGCTATTTTTAATTAGGACGAAGTTTCCAAAAAGAGGTAATTCCATGGCACTGATAAAACCCTTTCGGGCATTGCGCCCTCCCAAATCCCTTGCCGAAAAAGTGGCCGCTCTCCCCTACGATGTCATGAACGTCGCTGAGGCTAAGGAGATGGCCGCAGGGAATCCCTACAGCTTTCTCCATATTTCCCGTCCGGAAATAGATCTTCCCTCCGAAGTGGACCCCTACGCCGAGGACGTTTACGTGACGGGCCGGGAAAATATGGCGCGTTTCATTGCCGAGGGGACCCTCGTGCCGGAACGGGATGAGTGCTATTACGTCTACCGCCAGAAGATGGGGGCCATTGAGCAGACCGGTCTGGTGGTATGTGCCGGCGTTGACGACTACGAGAGCGGGGTTATTAAAAAGCATGAACTGACCCGGGCCGACAAGGAAGAGGACCGGGTAAAGCATATTGATTACCTTGACGCCAATGACGAGCCGGTCTTCTACACCTACCGCAACGATCCGGTAATTACCTCCCTCGTGGCAAAGGTGGCGGATGGCGAGCCGGTTTACCACTTCACCACTGGCGATGGCGTCACCCATACCCTTTGGGTTGTTTCCGACAGGGCTGTCATCGATGAGCTTACGGCGCGGTTTGCCGCCATTGAAACCCTTTACGTGGCCGACGGCCATCATCGCAGCGCCGCTGCCGGGCGGGTGCGCGAGTTGCGGCGCTCAGCCAACCCCGGCCATACGGGCAATGAAGAATACAACTGGTTCCTCACGGTCATTTTCCCTGACAGCGAGATGAATATCATGCCCTATAACCGGGCAGTTAAGGATTTGAACGGCCACTCGGTCGCCGAACTTATGGCACGCGTCAGCGAGAGCTTTGCCATAACTCCGGCAGCCAAGGGATTTGCCCCTTCGCGGCGGCACGAGTTCGGCATGTATCTGGAGGGACGCTGGTACCAGCTTGTTGCCAAACCGGGGAGCTTTGCCGAGGAGGATACCGTTTCATGCCTGGATGTCTCAATCCTCCAGAATAACCTCCTGAGCCCGCTTCTGGCCATCCGCAATCCGCGCACCGATCAGCGGATATCCTTTGTGGGGGGGATCCGGGGGACTGAAGAACTTGAGCGGCTGGTGGACGGCGGAGACTACCGGATTGCCTTCTCACTCAACCCGACTTCCATGGGAGAGTTGATGCAACTGGCCGATGCCGGGCAGATCATGCCGCCCAAGTCGACCTGGTTCGAGCCAAAGCTCCGCAGCGGGCTTTTCGTCCACAAGCTTTCGTAGCGCTGCGGAGGCCGAGAGTGACCCGTGACCGCCGCTTCTGGCTTTTCAAGAGCGAACCGTCCTGTTTTTCATTCGATGACCTTAAGGCATGCCCCGACAGTACGGAGCATTGGGACGGAGTGCGCAACTTCCAGGCCCGGAATCTGCTGAGGGACGAAATCAAGCCGGGGGACGGGGTTCTCTTCTACCACAGCAGCATAGCGGAACCGGCTGTGGTCGGCATTGCCGAGGTGGTCAGGGGAGGCTATCCCGACTGGACTGCCCTTGACCCCGGGGCCGAGCACTTCGACCACCGGGCAAGCAGTGATAATCCCATATGGTTCATGGTAGACGTGAGGTATGTCCGTCCCTTGAAAACGCCGGTAACCCTCAATGAGATGAAGATGCATTCCGAACTTTCCGGCATGGTCCTTCTAAAAAGAAGCCGCCTGTCGGTCCAGCCGGTGACGCGTCAGGAGTGGGAGCACATTCTCCGCTTAGGTGGAGTTCACTGATTAATGAGGAGGCATTTGTGAGGTCTGTCGAAAAACTTCTGATCCTTTTTCTTTTTGTTGCCGGGGTAACCATTGCTGCCTGCTCCGACAAGGATACAAAATCAACCGAGGCACCTAAACCTGCTGCTGCGTCCGGGGCTGCGGTCACGACACCGTCCGGGCTTTCCTATGTGGATATTGTGGTTGGAAGTGGCTCAAGTCCTGTCTCCGGAAAGCCGGTCAAGGTCCATTATACGGGGTGGCTGGAGAACGGGACCAAGTTCGATAGCTCCGTAGATCGTGGCGAGCCCTTTGTTTTCACCATTGGTGCCGGCGAGGTGATTCCCGGCTGGGATGAAGGGGTCATGACCATGAAGGCCGGCGGCAAGCGCCGGTTAACGGTGCCGGCAAAGCTCGGCTACGGCGAGGCCGGCGCCGGAGGCGTGATTCCGCCCAATGCGACACTTATTTTTGAAGTCGAGTTGCTTGAGGTGGCACAGTAACCGGTGCTGCCCATGCATTAAGACTGACATGCCAGGGAGGGCATATGAGGGTTCTGCTTGTAGCTGCCATCGTATTGTTCGCCGCGTCGTCTGCTGTTGCGGCAACGAAAAGCGTTACCTTTTACCTTGACGGAACGCGGGTTGAGAGTTCGCTCTCCGCGCCGAAGGGTTATCTCGAACTGCCGCTCCCCGGCAACTACATCCAGGGTTCTTTCAGGGTACGGCACGTTGGACAAGGTTCCGTGACACGCGTGGAGATGAGTCCCGCTTCTCCGGATCCCCGGGCGGACCGGGAAATGAAGGACCTTGTCGAGCGCCGCCGCATCCTGGAAGACCGGCTGAAAGCCCTGGAAGTCCGTCAGGAGATATTCACGTCGGCAGCCAAGTCCCAAAGCAGCAAAGCCCCCCGCAAGACGAAAACCAATCCCCATCCACTGGAAACCATCAGGAAGGGAACCGACTATGCCGTTGCTCAGCTCGAGGAGGTTTATCGCGGGCGGCGCAAGACGGAGGAGGGGCTCAGGGCGATCGATGCCCGCATTGCCGCCCTGAAGAAGGAGGGTGGTATTGGCGGCAGTGTCGCCCGGGTGTGGCTGTCGGGAAAAGGAGGGGCTGTTTACAGCTACCTCACCAACGGTGCCGGTTGGACTCCTGTTTATGATTTCAGGCTGGGTGGAAACGGCATGGTTGAAGTGACGGTTAAGGCGCAACTGCCGAGGGCGACACGGGATAAAACATCGGTGGTGCCGTCCCGTATGGCCGATGCGAAGGCCGGTTTTGCACCTGTTCCCATTTCGGGAACCCTCGCTACCGTGGCCCGGTACAACATGCCGGTGGAGCGGGAAGAAGCGCTCCCGGTTCCTCAGGGGGGCGTAAAGTTCACCTTCAGAAATACCACGGGGGAAACTCTCGCTGCCGGAGCGGGGGCTTGCTACATGAAAGGCGAGTATGTGGGCCATGTCAGCTTTGCGGGGAGCTCTTCCGGCGAGGCGGGAGAGCTTGTCGCCGGAAGCCTTGGGATCTGAAGAATAGACACGCTGGAGCCAGTGCGGGATTCCCGGTTTTGTCTTGACTTGACACAGTCCGTGGGCTAATTTGTACGTTTGTTAAATCGGTAGAAACCGGCTCCGAGAAAGGGATTACAAGGCACATGGAAGAACTGAGCGAGTTGTTGCTCCAGAGGCGGCGCAAGGTGGATGCCCTCTGGGAAGCGGGAATCAACCCCTATCCGAATGATTATAAACCCCGGCATACTTCTGCCGATGTAATTTCAGCGTACGGCCAGTGCGAGACAATAGAGGAAGGTGCCGACACGTTCGTCATCGCCGGGCGGATCATTGCCCGCCGCTCATTCGGCAAGGCTGCCTTCATCCAGCTCCAGGACCGCAAGGGTCGAATTCAACTCTATGTCCGCAAGGATACCATCGGTGACGAGGCCTTCGAAGCCTTCGAAACCTTCGATATCGGAGATATCATTGGGGCCACAGGTACCCCGTTCCGCACCAAGACCGGCGAACTTTCCCTCAACGTGAGCCAGGTCCGGCTCCTTACCAAGTCGTTTCTGCCCTTGCCCGAGAAGTTCCATGGCCTCACCGACGTGGAAACCCGTTATCGCCAGCGTTACGTGGACCTGATCGTGAACCCGGAGGTTCGCGATGTTTTTGTCAAGCGTTCCCGTATTGTTAATCTGATTCGCGAATTCATGGTTTCGCACGACTTTCTCGAAGTGGAAACGCCGATGATGCAGCCCATTCCCGGCGGTGCCACGGCCCGGCCATTTGTCACCCACCATAACGCTCTCGACATGGAGCTGTTCCTCCGCATTGCTCCCGAGCTCTACCTGAAGCGGCTGGTGGTCGGCGGGTTCGAGCGGGTTTTCGAGATCAACCGCAACTTCCGCAACGAGGGGATTTCGGTTCGCCACAATCCCGAGTTCACCATGATGGAGTTCTATCAGGCCTATGCGACCTTTGAGGACTTGATGGATTTCACCGAAGAGCTCCTCTGTCATGTGGCCCAGGAGGTTCTGGGGACCCTTGACTTCACCTATCAGGGGACGGAGATCAGCTTCCAGCGCCCCTGGAAGCGGCTCACCGTCAAAGAGGCGATCCTCGAGTACGGCGACATCGATGCGAAATCCCTTGAAGACCGAGATCTTGCCTATGCCTATGCCCAGAAGATAGGGCTTGAACTGCCGGCTGATGTCGGCTACGGCAAGCTGATAACGGAAATCTTCGAAGAGGTTGCAGAGACAAAGCTTATCCAGCCGACCTTTATCACCGCCTATCCCACGGAGGTGTCGCCACTTTCCCGTAAAAGCGACAAGGATCCCGATATCGTAGACCGCTTCGAGTTCTTCTGTGCCGGTCGTGAAATGGCAAACGCCTTTTCGGAGCTTAACGACCCGGTTGACCAGAAGGAGCGCTTCCTGGGCCAGGTGGCACAGAAGGCCAAAGGCGACGAAGAAGCCCATTATATGGATGAGGATTACATTCGGGCCCTTGAATACGGCATGCCGCCGACTGCCGGAGAGGGAATAGGCATCGACCGTCTTGTCATGCTCCTTACGGATTCCCCTTCCATTCGCGATGTCATCCTCTTCCCCCAACTTCGTAAGGGAAAATAACGGTAGACTGAAAGCGGATCTAGAATCGGGGCCTTCTGCCGGTCCCCGGTCCCTGGTCCCCGGTCCCTGGATTTAAAATGTCCTACGAGCTCTTAATCGGTCTCCGCTACCTGAAGGCCAAGCGGAAGTCGACCTTCATATCAATTATTACGTTTATCTCCACAGCGGGGGTAGCCCTCGGAGTGATGGCTCTTATCATCGTTCTGGCGGTAATGACCGGCTTCGAAGAGGATCTGAAGGATAAGATTCTCGGTACAAACGCCCATGTGGTCGTTCTGAAGTCAAGCGGCGCCATGGAAGACTATCCGGCGCTCATGAACCGGTTGAAAAAGATTGAGGGGGTCGAGGCTGCAACGCCCTTCATTTACAGCCAGGTCATGCTTTCCTCCGGTTCCAACGTTTCCGGCGTGGTGCTTCGCGGCATCGACGTGGCGACCGATCCACAGGTAACCAACCTGCACCGCTCCCTCGTGGAGGGGAAACTCGGAGATTTGGAACGGTCTCCCCTTCCACTCGCCTCCCAGGAGCCTCCCCTGCCCGGCATCATTGTCGGCAGGGAACTTGCCCGCTCGCTTAATCTTTACACCGGCGATACGATTAACGTCATTTCTCCCCTCGGAAACATTACTCCCTTGGGCATGGTCCCGAAGATGAAGCAGTTCCGGGTTGTGGGCCTCTTCAATACCGGAATGTTCGAGTATGATTCCACCCTTGCGTATGTGGGGCTTGACGAGGCTCAGCAGTTCCTTTCTATGGGCCATGTCGCGACCGGGATACAGCTCAGGGTCAAGGATGTTTACCGGACCGGCGAGCTGGTCAAGAAGATAAATGGCTACCTGGGTTTCCCCTTTTATGCCCGTGATTGGATGCAGATGAACAAGAACATTCTTTTTGCGTTGAAGACGGAAAAAATGGTAATGTTCATCATTTTGACACTGATAGTACTGGTAGCTGCGTTCGGCATAGCCTCAACGCTTTTCATGGTGGTTCTGGAGAAGACCAAGGATATTGCGATTCTCAAGTCCATGGGGGCCACTGGGCGGAGCATAATGAAGATTTTTGTGCTGGAGGGGCTCATTATCGGCATTGCAGGGACCGTAATCGGAGTTGTTGGTGGTCTCCTCGTGGCCTACAATCTGGAGCCCATTGTCGATATCATACAGAAACTGACCGGTTTCGAGCTTTTCAGCAAGGATGTGTACTATCTTGACCATTTCCCCTCCCGGGTGGTCTTGTCCGATGTCGTCCTGATCTCCGTGACGGCTGTTCTTATTTCTCTCGTGGCAACCCTCTATCCATCCTGGCAGGCATCGAAGCTGCCGCCGGCGGAGGCGTTGCGCTATGAGTAGTCTCCTTGAGGTGACTGAACTCACCAAGAGCTACGGAGCTGGCGAGACGCGTGTTGATGTCCTGCAGGGGGTCAACCTGACGGTGGCCGAGGGGGAAACCATTGCTCTTGTGGGAGCATCGGGAACCGGCAAAAGTACCCTTCTCCATATTATGGGTACCCTGGACCGGCCATCATCAGGCAACGTTTTTTTTCAGGGGCAGGATGTATTCCGGTTGAGCGAGGCGGCCCTGGCTTCATTCCGGAACCGTTCCATCGGATTCGTATTTCAGTTTCACCATCTGCTGCCGGAGTTTACGGCGGTGGAGAACGTCATGATGCCGCTCCTGATTGCCGGAACGAAACGCTCCGAGGCTATGGCCCCGGCCCGTGAGTTGCTGGAAGAAGTGGGGCTGGCGCACCGGCTGACCCACAAGCCCGGAGAACTCTCGGGTGGAGAACAGCAAAGGGTCGCCATCGCCCGCGCCCTGATTCTTTCGCCGAAGCTTCTTCTGGCCGATGAACCGACCGGTAACCTGGATATGAAGACCAGCGACGAAGTTCATGAAACCCTTGAAGGAATTCATCGTAAGCGGGGAGTTACTCTCGTCATAGTAACCCATAACGAGAAACTTGCTTCCCGCATGGGCCGGACGGTCCGTCTTCTGGATGGCCGAGTTCTTGCCGGTTAGCGTGGGAAGATCTGTAAGTACCTATCAATTCATCCTCCCGGGGGAGCAGTGATCAAGTTACATGCAACTAGAGCCGGAATTGTGGCGGCGGTCGTTTTTACGGCGCATGGTGCCTTTGCCGAAGGGGAGAAAATAGTTGATCTCCAGGTGAAGGGCAACCGGAGGATTGACACATCGGCCATTATCAATGCCCTGAAATTGAAGGCCGGCGATATTTTTTACGTGGAATCGGCCGACGCGGATATTCGCGCCATTTACCGGTTGGGACAGTTTCAGGATGTAAATGCTGAAACCCGGAAGACCGATGGCGGTGTGATCCTCGTCTACACGGTGGTGGAAAAACCGATTATCCGTGAGATAAAAATCGAGGGGACGAAGGAGATATCCACCGATAAAGTCAGGGAAGCCCTGGGCCTCAAGTCGAACAGCATCTTTTCCCAGAAAGAGATGACCCAGAGCGCCAAGAAGGTGAAAAAGCTCTATACCGACGAGGGATATTACCTGGCCGAGGTCGATGTTAAGAGCGAAAAGCGCTCCGATACCGATGTTAGGGTTATAGTCAGCGTCACCGAGGGGAAGAAGGTTCTCATCAAGAAGATCCGGTTCGAAGGGAACAAGTCCTTTGCCGACAAGAAACTTCGCAAGGTCATGGAGACTAAGGAGAAATGGTTTCTTTCCTGGCTGACAAGCGCCGGAACCTATAAGGACGAAGTTCTCAAGAACGACGTAAACCTCATTGCCGACCTGTACTTCAACAATGGTTACGTGAACGTGAAGGTTGGCGAACCCGAAATCAAGCTTATGGATGACCGAAGCGGCCTTACCGTCACCATCGGCATTACCGAGGGCGAACAATTCAAGACCGGCACTATCGGGTTTAAAGGTGATCTCCTCGAGACTGAAGAGTTCCTTGCCAAAGGGCTTCGACTCAAGAGCGGAGAAATTTTCAACCGCTCCAGCCTTCGCACGGACGTGCTGAACCTTACCGATCTCTATGCCGACAAGGGGTTTGCCTTTGCCAACGTAACACCGCTTTCCAAGGTTAATTCCGATACGAAAACCGTTGATATAACCTTTGATTTCGAGAAGGGCGAAAAGGTATTCATCGACCGGATTAATGTGCTCGGAAACACCAAGACTCGCGACAAGGTCCTGCGTCGCGAGATCAAGCTGGTAGAGGGTGATACGTACAGCAGTACCGGCTTGAAGAGAAGCAAGCAGACCCTCATGAATCTCGGATTCTTCGAGGAGGTGAACATCGCCACCGCGAAGGGGAGCGCCGACAACAAGCTGGATGTGAACGTGGAGGTTAAGGAGAAGCCGACCGGGACATTCAGCATCGGTGCCGGCTACAGTTCCCTCGATGGACTAATCGGACAGGGTTCCGTCTCCCAGGGGAACTTCCTGGGGCTTGGTCTCAAGGCTAACCTCGCTGCTTCGTTGGGGGGGAGTTCCTCGACCTACAACGTGGGCATTACCGACCCATATTTCCTTGATACCCGCTGGACCCTTGGCGTTGACCTTTACCGCACCGAGCGCGACTATCTGGACTTTACGCGCCGCGCCACCGGTGGTGACATCAAGGCGGGTTATCCGTTGAGCGACACAATGCGGACCCTCTGGATGTACAAGTACGAAGATAAAAAGATTTTCGACGTGGATGTGGATAGCGACGATATAATCCCGGAAACGACTTCTACGACCAGTTCGATCTCCGCGAGCTTGACCAGGAACACTACCGATTACCATCTGGACCCCACTCGCGGCATGGTGAACAACCTCTCCATTGAGGTTGCCGGTCTCGGAGGCACGAACCGTTTCATACGGTATGGCGGTGATACCTCGCTGTTCTTCCCGGTAAAGTGGTCTACGGTTCTCAGCTTGCGGGGTTCTCTCGGTTATATCCAGGGGATAGGCAAGGATGTCCCCATTGACGAACGATTCTTTGCCGGCGGCATCAATACGATCCGTGGCTACGAAGGAAGAAGCATCAGCCCTTACAAAATCGCTGCCGACGGTGATGAATCATTTATTGGCGGCAACAAGGAAGCAATCTTCAACGTCGAATACACTTTCCCGCTAATCAAGGACGCAGGCCTCAAGGGAGTTGCCTTTTTTGATGTGGGCAACGTCTACGACAAGGGAGAAACCATGTTCTCCAGCTTCAGGATGAGTTACGGTGCCGGTATTCGCTGGGTATCGCCCCTGGGACCGTTGCGCCTGGAATACGGTATTCCCATCAATCCGCGCGACGGAGTCGACAAGTCGAGCGGCCGGTTCGAGTTTTCCATCGGGACCTTCTTCTGACAGGAGAGGCGCGGACCGCCCGCAACGATCTGTTTCGCAATATTACGGCACGAAAGGGAGAAACAATGAAAAGGTTCGTCACAACAGCAGCTATCGTGGGTTCTTTGATACTTGCCTCGGTTGCCTTTGGAGCTGAGGGGGGCAAGCTCGGCTACATCGATATGCAGAAGGCCCTAAACCTTTCCGAATCCGGCAAGGAAGCCAAAGAACAGCTTGCCGCCAAGGTCAAGAAGTACCAGGACGAAATCAATGCCAAGCAGGAGGAGCTGAAAAAGCTCAAGGACGAACTGGAGAAGCAGAGTGTCCTTCTCGCCGAGGCTGCCCGCAGTAACAAAGAAAAGGACTATCAGCAGAAGCTGAAGGAATTCCAGCGGTTCACGAAGGACGCCCAGGATGAGCTCCAGACGAAGGATGAAGAGTTTACCAAAAAGATCATCGAGGACATGGAGAAGGTCATCCAGGATTACGGCAGGAAAAACGGCTACTCGTTCATTTTCATCCGGAACGAGGGGATGATTTATGTGGACGACAAGGCCGACGTCACTGACGAAATCCTCAAAATATTCAATACGTCGCGGAAGAAATAGATGATGGCGATTTCACGAACCCTCAGGGAACTGGCGGAATACCTTGGCGGAACAGTTGCCGGTGACGAGTTGAAAACCGTCACCGGCGTTTCCAGTCTTGATGATGCTTCTTCCGACCAGATCACCTTCCTTGCCAATCCCCGCTATGCGTCGAAGGTTGCCACTACCGGTGCCGGAGCGGTAGTGCTGCCGCCAGGGGCCGAGCGCCACGGCAGAAATGCCATTCATGTTGCGAACCCCTATCTTGCCTTCGCCAAGCTCCTGACTTTGTTCCATGTGGCTTCCCACGCTCCGAAAGGGGTTATGGAAGGAGCGATTGTCGGCAGGGACGTTACCATGGGCAGTGACGTGACCGTTTATCCCGGTGCCGTTGTGGGTGATGGCGTGACGCTGGGGGACAGGGTTACGGTGCATCCGGGAGCGGTCCTCTACGAAGGGGTCTCGGTTGGCAGCGATGTGACGCTTCATGCCAATGTCGTTGTCTATCAGGGGTGCCGAATCGGAGATCGGGTAACCATTCACGCCGGGACGATTATCGGTTCCGACGGGTTTGGCTATGCCCCTGACGGCGACGGATTCTATAAAATCCCCCAACTCGGAATCGTCTTAATCGAGGATGATGTGGAAATCGGTTCCAACACCACCATCGACAGGGCTGCTCTCACCGCGACCGTCATCGGCCGTGGGACGAAGATCGACAACCTTGTCCAGATCGCCCACAACTGCATCATTGGCGAGAACTGCACCATTGTTTCCCAGGTGGGTATCTCCGGCAGCACCAAGCTGGGCAAGCGGGTGACCCTCGCCGGGCAGGTGGGTGTTGCCGGGCATCTGACAATAGGGGACAACGTCATGGTCGGTGCAAAGTCCGGGATTCCCGGCAATGTGCCTGCCGGCTCGATGTTGAGCGGCATACCGGCCTTCAGTCACCGTGAATGGCTCCGTTCATCGGCAGTGCTGCCGAAATTGCCTGATCTCAAGAAGACCGTGGCTGAATTGGAGAAGCGAGTCCGGGAACTGGAAGCGAAGCAAGGAGTCTGAAATGGATATTATTCTTAATATTGATGAAATTATGAAAATACTCCCCCATCGTTATCCTTTCCTCCTGGTGGACCGGGTTGTGGAGCATGTACCGGGAGAACGGATTGTGGGGCTTAAAAACGTAACGATAAACGAGCCTTTCTTCCAGGGGCACTTTCCCGGCCACCCCATCATGCCGGGGGTTTTGATTATCGAAGCCATGGCCCAGGTGGGCGGCATCCTTGCCTATCTTGCTTTGGGAGACGAGGTCCGGAACAAGGTCTGCTATTTCGCTGCCATCGATAACGTCAAGTTCCGCAAACCGGTGGTTCCGGGCGATCAGCTCCGTATTGAGGTCATGGCCACCGGATGCAAGCGCGGGATTTGGTGCTTCAGCGCGAAAGCGTCTGTCAACGGGAAGGTGACGACCGAAGCTGACCTCAAAGCAACCTTTGCCGACCAGGTCAGGCTCTGACCATGATTCATTCCACTGCAATTGTTCACCCCGGCGCCCGGATAGCTGATGGAGTAGAGATCGGCCCCTATACCATTATTGGCGAACACGTCCGTATCGGCCGCGGTTCCAAGGTCGGCGCGCACACGGTTATTGATGGCTGGACCGAGATCGGCGAGGAATGCCAGATCTTCAATCTCGCCTCGGTGGGAGGCACTCCCCAGGATCTGAAGTACAAGGGTGAGGAAACCTGGCTGCGTATCGGCAACCGCAACATCATCCGGGAGTTTACGACGCTCCAGCCCGGAACGGTCACCGGCATCGGCGAAACAGTAATCGGCGACAACAACCTTTTCATGGCCTACTGCCACGTTGCCCATGACTGCATTGTCGGCAACCGGGTCATCATGGCCAACGGCGCCACCCTCGCGGGGCACGTGGAGGTGGAAGATTTCGCCATCCTCGGCGGCCTTTCCGCAGTGCACCAGTTTACTGTTGTCGGCGAGAGCGCAATGCTATCAGGGGGCGCAATGGTTGCGCAGGATGTCCTGCCGTACACGATTGCCAGCGGCAATCACGCCACTTCGGGCGGACTCAATACCATCGGACTGAAGCGCCGCGGTTTTTCCCCAGAGGTCATTTCTTCCATAAAGAAGGCATATCGTCTCATTATCCGTTCGGGATTGCGCCTTGAAGAGGCCATCGCGCGGATTCGGCAAGAGGTGCCGATGTCGCCCGAAATTTCTCATTTTATCGAGTTTGCCGAGAAGTCCAAAAGAGGTATCTGCCGCTGATGGGGCAAATTCAGCATTGAATGAGGGAAGCTAACGATGGAGAAAAAAATCCGTACCGCAGTTATCGGAGTCGGTTACCTTGGTCTTTTCCATGCTGAGAAGTTTTCCCAGCTCCCGGAATCTGAACTGGTGGGCGTTGTGGACACCAGCAGGCCGCGTGCGGAGGAAGTCGCCGCCAAGGTAGGCACAACCGCCTACACCGATTACCGGGATCTTCTCGACAAGGTCGACGCTGTCAGCATTGTGGTCCCGACCCAATTCCATTTCGAGGTGGCGCGTGCGTTCCTTGAACGTGGCGTGCACGTACTTCTGGAAAAACCCATCACGACCACCGTCGAGGAGGCCGACGAGCTCATTAGGATTGCCGAAGACAAGGGGGCCATTTTCCAGGTGGGGCATCTGGAGAGGTTCAATCCGGTCATTGTCGGTCTCAAGGAGTTTCTGACCGGCCCGCGTTTCATAGAGTCGGTAAGGATTGCGCCCTTCAAGCCCCGCGGTACCGACGTCAACGTGGTCCTTGATCTCATGATCCATGACATCGATATTATCCAGACCATAGTTGGTTCGCCGGTGAAGCATATAAGCTCCATCGGCGCCCCTGTCTTTACCGACGAAGAGGACATCGCCAACGCCCGTATCCTGTTCGAGAACGGGTGCGTGGCCAATGTTACCGCCAGTCGAATCAGCCTCAAGAGCGAGCGGAAGATGCGGATTTTCCAGTCGGAGTCCTACATCTCGGTTGATTTCCAGAATAAAAAGCTGGCTGTGTTCCGCAAGGGGAACGGGGAAATGTTCCCGGGTATCCCGGCAATTGATATGAAGGAGACATCATTCGAACAGGGGGATGCCCTAAAGGAAGAGATAGCCTCTTTCCTCGACTGTGTCAAAACCGGTGCGAAACCGGTGGTGTCCGGCCAGGATGGCAAGCGTGCGCTGGAAACTGCGCTCAAAATCAGCAGGAATCTGTGAGGGTAGCCATGAATATTCCTATGGTGGATTTGAAGGTTCAGTACAATGCCGTAAAAGAAGAGATTAACCGGGGTATCCTGGAGGCGCTTGAAAAGACACAGTTCATTCTCGGCCCCAATGTGACGGCCTTCGAGGAAGAAGCTGCGGCGTTTCTCGGCGTAAAGCACGCCATAGGCGTGGCCTCCGGGACCGATGCCCTTCACCTTGCCCTTGCCGCGGCCGGCATCAAGGAGGGCGATGAGGTTATAACGTCTCCTTTCACCTTTATCGCCACTGCCGAGGCAATCCGATACGTGGGTGCGGTACCGGTCTTCGTCGATGTGCTGCCCGACAGTTTCAACATCGATCCCGCAAAGATCGAAGCGGCCATAACTCCGAAAACCCGCGCCATCCTTCCTGTTCATATTTTTGGCCAACCGGCCGACTTGTCGGCCATCCAGGCCATTTGCACCAAGCACGGACTTCTCTTGATCGAGGACTGCGCCCAATCTTTCGGCGCTGATGTTGATGGCCGCATGACCGGTTCCTTCGGGGCGTTCGGAGCATTCAGTTTTTTCCCCAGCAAGAATCTCGGCTGCTACGGAGACGGCGGGCTCATCACCACATCCTGCCCCGAACTGGCCGAACAGGTTAAAGTCCTCCGCAACCATGGGAGCAAGGTTCGTTATCACCACTCGGTCATCGGTTTCAACAGCCGTCTCGACGAGATCCAGGCGGTGATTCTGCGGGTAAAGCTCAAGCATATCCGGGAATATAACGAAGGGCGCCGCCGCGTGGCGCACCTCTACAGCAGCCTGATGGCCGATGCCGGTGTCGTCACGCCGTTTGAGGACGGCATTGGGACCCATATCTATCACCAGTACACGCTTCTTACCGACCGCCGCGACGCGATTATGAAAGCCCTTGCCGATGCGGGCATCGCTTCGGCGGTTTACTATCCGATTCCGCTCCACAAGCAGGATGTCTTTGCTCCCGATTACTCAGGGGTGGTGCTCCCCGTGGCTGAGGACGTTTCATCGCGCTGCATGTCCCTTCCCATTTTCCCCGAGATGACGGACGAACAGGTCCGGCGGGTAGCTGCTGTTGTGACGTCGGTCAGGTAGCCGTAACCAGACAATTTTTTAGTGCATGAAAGGGAGAGACGCCCAAAGTGGGCGTCTCTTTGTATTCACATGGATACAGAAAAGAAAAAACGCGTGATGATCGTGGCCGGTGAAGCCTCGGGAGACCTCCATGGCTCGAACCTGGTAAGAGAGGCCTTGCGGCTGGACCCCTCGCTCTCCTTTTACGGCGTCGGCGGTCCGCATATGCGGGACGCGGGTGTAGAAACCATCGTCGATTCATCCGAGATGGCCGTTGTGGGACTGGTGGAAGTTCTGGCCCATTTCGGGGTCATTTACCGGGCATTCTCGACCTTGAAACGGGAGATAAAGTCCAATCCGCCGGATCTCCTGATCCTCATCGACTACCCCGATTTCAATCTGCTCGTGGCGCGGGTGGCGAAGCGGGCAGGGGTAAAGGTCCTCTATTACATAAGCCCGACGGTGTGGGCCTGGCGTAGCGGAAGGGTGAAAACCATTGCCCGTTACGTGGATCACATGGCGGTGCTGTTTCCTTTCGAAGTACCCTTTTACGAAAAGGAGGGGGTGCCGGTCACCTGTGTGGGGCATCCCCTGGCGGATAAGGTTTCTCCCTCCATGTCCCGTACCGGGGCCCAGGCGGCCTTCGGGATTGATCCCGAGCGACGGGTTATTGGACTCTTCCCCGGAAGCAGGCATGGAGAAATAGCCCGCCTGCTTCCCGTTATTCTTGAGAGTGCGAAACTGCTCCAGAAACGTTATCCCGGCATCCAGTTCATTCTTCCGCTTGCATCGAGCCTCGCCGACGGTGACATCTACCCCCAACTGGCGGAGTCGGGCCTGGATGTGGTTGTTGCCAGAGACAAGATTTACGATGTGATACAGGTATGCGATGCCGTTGTAACGGTGTCGGGGACCGTTGCCCTTGAAGTTGCCCTGATGGGGGTGCCGATGGTGATTATCTATACGGTTTCTCCCCTTACGTACGAAATCGGGAAGCGGCTCATCCGGGTGAAGAATGTCGGTATCTGCAACATCGTGGCCGGTGAGCGGGTAGTGCCCGAGCTGATCCAGCATGAAGTCACTGCCGAACGCATTTCAGGCGAAATTGGCCGCTATCTGGATGATGCGGGTTATACCGCGGAAACAAAAGCGAAGCTTGCCGATGTAAAGAAAAAACTAGGCTCCGGGGGATGCTCGGAGCGGGTTGCCGGGCTTGCGCTGGGGCTTCTGGGGAAGTCAAACTGATGGAAACCTT
Organism: Geobacter benzoatilyticus; assembly: GCF_017338855.1. Classification (NCBI taxonomy): domain Bacteria; kingdom Pseudomonadati; phylum Thermodesulfobacteriota; class Desulfuromonadia; order Geobacterales; family Geobacteraceae; genus Geobacter; species Geobacter benzoatilyticus. Next base: position 3,419,574 of record NZ_CP071382.1, on the reverse strand, counting down.
CAAACGTATTCTGCATTACAGCCGGCCCTATGGATGGCGGATTGCCATTTCCATGATTGCGTCTTTTGCCGTTGGGGGCACCGATGCGGCAATCGCCTATATGGTAGAACCCCTTCTGAAAAAGATTTTCAGCGAAAAGGACACGATGATTTTCGTCCTGCTGCCGGTGGCGGTGATTATCGTATTCCTTCTTCGCGGGGTGGCCCGCTATGTCCAGGAATATTACATCCGTACAGCCAGCCAGCTTGCCATTCAGGATATCCGCAACGAAATCTACCGCAAGCACATGGATTTGTCGCTGCGGTATTTCTTCGACAACCCCGTGGGGATGCTCATGTCGCGGATCATGAGCGATGTGGGGCAGATGCAGCAGGGGGTTGCCAACGTAATCACCGGGCTGCTGCGCGATGGGGTAACCGCCATCGGACTGCTGGGAGTCATTTTCTATCGTGATTGGCAGTTGGCCCTCATTACGTTTATTGTGCTTCCTGTGACCGCAATTCCCACCCAGAAAATCGGCAGGAGGATCAAAATCCTCGCAAAACAGTCCCTCGAACAGATGGGAGAAATTACCAGCATCCTCCAGGAGACTTTTACCGGCATCAAGGTGGTCAAGGCGTTTCGCCTGGAGCGGAGAGAGGTCGAGCGGTTCAATCGAACCAATTTCACGATGTACCGCAATCTCCGTAAAAGCATCAAATACGCGGCTCTCCATACGCCGGTCATGGAGGTCATCACCTCCCTGGGGGTGGCCGGGGTAATCTGGTTCGGCGGCCGGAGGGTGATGGCAGGGGAACTGTCGGCGTCGGAGTTTTTTTCCTTTCTGACGGCGATGGTAATGCTCTACTCCCCCATCAAGAAAGTGCTCAGTGCGTATAATACCGTCCAGCAGTCGGTGGGGGCGGCCGAACGTGTCTTCGATGCCCTTGACCAGAGGCCCGAGGTGGAGGACCCGGCGGAGCCGGTCGCGTTCGGGAAGTCGAAGGGTGATGTAGAACTTCGCAATGTCTCTTTCCGCTACAATGATGAGGAGGTGCTGCGCAATGTTTCGCTGAAAGCCGGCCGCGGTGATGTCGTGGCCCTCGTGGGCCCTTCAGGGGCGGGCAAGACCACCATCATGTCGCTCATACCCCGTTTTTACGATGTTACCGGCGGAGAGGTGCTTATCGACGGGATTGACGTGCGAAGGTTGCGCCTCGACGACCTGCTCCGCCAAATTGCCCTGGTGGATCAGGAAACGGTTCTTTTCAATGAAACCATTGCCAACAATATCCGCCTCGGCTGCTCCGATGCTTCCCTTGAGGATGTGGAACAGGCCGCGCGGGCGGCATTCGCGCACGATTTCATCATGGAAATGCCTGATGGTTACGAAACGAACATAGGCGACAGGGGGGTACGGCTTTCCGGCGGCCAGCGCCAGCGTCTCTGCATTGCCAGGGCAATTCTCAAGGATGCGCCGATTCTGCTGCTGGATGAGGCTACCAGTGCCTTGGATACCGAGAGTGAGCACATGGTGCAGAAGGCCCTTGCCAATCTCATGCAAAACAGAACCACTTTCGTCATTGCTCACCGGCTTTCCACAATTCTCCACGCTGACCGCATCGTGGTCATAGAGAAGGGAGAAGTGGTGGAGGTGGGAACAAACGATGAACTCCTGGCCCGCAACGGGCTTTACCGCAAGCTCTACGACATGCAGTTCAGCAGGGACGGCGGTAACTAACAGACCGATAGGGCTGTCGGCATGGAAGTGTGGTTAAGGCGGTTTCTATGTTCTTTCTGATTTATGACATCCTGCTGATCCTTATTGCTCCCCTCATTCTGATCCATCATGTCTGGCGGACAGTGAGCCGGGGGCGCAGCTTTGCCGGTTTCGGGGAGCGCTTCGGTTTTATCCCTGCCGGTAAACTGTCCCAAATTGCAGGCAAGGGGCCAGTTTGGGTCCACGCGGTCTCGGTTGGGGAAACCATGGCGGTGAAGCCGCTCTTGCGGGAGATGAAGCGCCGCTTCCCCGAACGGCCCATCGTCCTCTCCTCGGTTACCGAAACCGGGCGTTCGGTGGCGGTGACTATCCCTGAGGCGGACGTTGTAATCTATTTCCCGTTTGATTTCGGATTCGCCGTTTCCAGGGCGTTGAAGCTGGTGGCTCCCTCGATGGTCATTGTGGTCGAAACGGAGATCTGGCCCAACTTCCTCCGTCACGCCCGTCGCAGGGGAATTCCCGCGGTTATGGTCAATGGCCGCATTTCTGACCGTTCATTCCCACGTTACCTCAAATTTTCCTGTTTTTTCTCTCCCATTCTGGCTGAGCTCTCTGCCCTGTGCATGCAGAGCGACGAGGATGCGCGGCGAATTGTCGCCATCGGCGCTCCGGCCGAGAGGGTGTTTGTGGCCCGCAATCTCAAGTACGACCTGCCGGTTAAGGAACTCGACCCGGCCGCTCGGGACGAATTGCGCCGCCTTTACCGCTTGCCGGAACGATTGCGTATTCTGACGGCCGGCAGCACCCACGCCGGAGAGGAAGAAGCCGTTGTGGAAACCTATGCCCGGCTTATGGCTGATTTCCCGGAGCTCTTTCTGGTGCTCGTCCCGCGTCATCCGGAGCGGGCCGCCGAGGTGGCCGCGCTCATCGATGGTAAGGGGATTCCCTTTGTCAGGCGCTCGGCCCTCAACGGGCCAAGGGCGCCGGAGGCAGGGGGGGTGCTTCTGGTGGATACCATCGGCGAACTCATGAACCTGTATGCCCTTTCTGATGTGGTCTTCGTGGGGGGGAGCCTTGTCCCCGTGGGCGGTCACAATCTCCTTGAACCTGCGTCGGCCGGTGCGCCGGTTCTGTTTGGTCCGCACATGCACAATTTCCGTGAAATTTCAGCTTTGGTGATTGCCGCCGGTGCCGGCGAACAGTTTCAGGACCGCGAAGGCATGGAGGGGGTGCTGCGTAGCCTGCTGGCTGATGAACACGCCCGGAAGCGCATGGGAGAAAACGGCATCCGTCTCATGACGGAGCAGGGGGGCGCGGCTGCCCGGCATATGGATATTATTGAACCGCTTATTGAGCGAGGTAGTAAGAGAGCGAGGTAGTGAGGGAGTAAGATAGCGTAAGGTCTAACTATCTCGCCACCTCGCTACTCGCTATCTCGCCAGGATAACCAATGTCATTAGAGAGATACTTCCACAGCCTGGTTTCCGGAGAGAGGAAGGGATTGACGGACCGGCTGGTTCTGGCATTTCTTACCGCCCTTTCCGTCCCCTACGGGATAGTTGTCCGGTTGCGGGCATTGGCTTATGCACGGTGCTTACTGGGCGTCAGGCGCCTGAACCGCCCTGTCATCTCCGTTGGAAACATTACCGTGGGGGGGACCGGCAAGACACCCATGACGGCGCTTCTGGCTCGACTCCTCATGGCCCGCGGGAAGCGGGTTGCGGTCATATCCCGGGGGTATGGCGGGTCGCTTGAGGGGAATACCCGCATCGTGTGCGATGGGCAGACCATATTTCTCTCTGCCGCCGAAGCCGGTGACGAGCCGGTACATCTCGCCATGGCGGTGCCGGGGCTTATGACGGTCATAGGCACTGATCGTTATGCCGCGGGGCTGCTGGCTCAGGAAGAGCTTAATCCCGATGTGTTCATCCTGGATGACGGTTTTCAGCACCTTCGGCTCCACCGTGACCTGAACATCCTTCTCATGGATTGCCGTGCCCCATTCGGCAATGGCCACATGCTGCCGGCGGGCCTGCTCCGGGAGCCGGAATCCGCCCTGAAGCGGGCCGATCTGGTGGTCTACACCAGATGCCAAGGTGACGGTACGCCCGCCGTGCATGGGGCTATACCCTCGTGTGGTGCCGGACACGCTCTGGCAGGAGTGGAGCTTCTGCCGGACGGCGCGCGGCAGGAATTTACGGTGCTGCATGGCGGCAGAGGCGTTGCCTTTGCCGGCATCGCCGATCCGGAGGCGTTTTTCTCATCACTAAAGGAGCAGGGGCTGGACCTTGTCGCGACGGTTTCCTTCGGCGATCACTGCTCCTATGGAGAGCCTGAAATTGTGCGACTCGTAGATATAAGTCGAAAGTCCGGGGCCGATTACCTCATAACAACCGGCAAGGATGCAGTGAAGCTGGGTGACGTCCTGGAGCGGCTCGGCAATGTCTATGCGGCGGTTCTGGAGATGCGCCTTGCCGACCCCCCATGCCTCGAAAAGGCTCTCGATATAGTGCTTTAAAAGGAGATGTCATCTATGGCATTATCTGAAGAATTGCTTGCTGTTCTTGCCTGTCCCGTATGCAAGGGGGAAGTCCGTAGTGCTGAGGATGGTTCGGGCATCATCTGTCCGGTGTGCCGCCTTAAGTATCCCATCCGTGATGACATACCGGTAATGCTGGTTGACGAGGCGGAAGGAATTGGGGAACAGGAACCGGAAACCGGGGTACGGTAAACGCTGTGAATAAAAGGCAGGATAAAATCAACAGCATCCTTGTCCGCTCCACCAACTGGATTGGCGACGCGGTGATGACTACGCCGGCGCTGAGGGCAATACGGGAGAGTTTTCCCGACGCCCGCGTGACGATTCTTGCCAATGGGCTTGTGGCGCCGCTTTTTGCCGTTCATGACGCGGTTGATGATGTCATCGTCTATGATCGCAAAGGTGCCCATGCCGGCTTTGGGGGAAAAATCAGGCTTGCGAGGGAATTGAGCTCAAGGAAGTTTGATCTGGCGATTCTCCTTCAGAACGCCATTGATGCGGCGCTCATAGCCTGGCTGGCCCGGATTCCCCGGCGCATGGGATACCGCACCGACGGCCGCGGTCTGCTCCTGACCCATGGGGTGTCCGTCAGCGAGGACATTCGCCGCCTGCACCACGTGGAGTATTACCTGAACATGCTCGGCCGGTTTGGCGTTACCACCGGCGACAAAAGCCTCAACCTCTGCACGGCCTCCGGTGAAGACCTCGCCCTGGCGGAATTGCTGGCCGGGCACGGAGTCGGGAAGGGCGACTTCCTGCTTGGTATCAACCCCGGGGCCTCCTATGGTGCCGCCAAGCGGTGGTACCCCGAGCGTTTCGCTGCCGTAGCCGACCGCCTTGCCCAACGCTGGGGGGCTCGGGTAGTGGTGACCGGCGGGCCGGGAGAAGCGGACATAGCCGCCGACATTGCCGCGGCCATGACTTCCCCATGTCTGGTCATGGCAGGCAAGACTTCGGTGCGTGAGTTGATGGCGCTCATCAAGCGCTGTGATTTCTTTGTCACCAACGACTCAGGACCAATGCACATTGCTGCCGCCTTCGGTGTCCCGCTCGTGGCAGTGTTTGGCCCCACCGACCATACAACCACCTCCCCCTGGTGCGACACGGCGGCCATCATCCGCCGCGATACCGACTGCGCCCCATGCCTTCTGCGGGAATGCCCCACGGACCACCGGTGCATGACTGCGGTTACAGTGGAAGATGTCGTGGAAACGGCTGAAGAACTGCGGAAGACGCTTGAATATCGCACTCAGGCACAGTCAGAGCGTTCCCGGTGAAGCTGGCGTTCTGTCTTTTTAAATTTTTCCCCTATGGCGGATTACAGAGAGATTTTCTCCGCATTGCCAAAGCGTGCCATGACCGGGGCCATGCCATCCACGTTTATACGATGGCGTGGGAGGGTGAGCAGTTACCCCATTTCAGCGTGCATATCCTTCCTGCAAAAGGTCTTACTAACCATGGGCGCTGCAAGTCCTTTTCAGGCTTGCTTGCAAGGGAGCTGGAGAAGGGGCATTTCGATGCCGTCATTGGTTTTAACAAAATGCCCGGACTTGACGTTTATTTTGCGGCTGACCCTTGTTTTGCCTCAAAATATGCAGGTAAATCCATCTTGTCCCGCTTGACTGGTCGCTATCGCGTTTATAGTGCCATGGAACGGGCGGTTTTCGACAGGGACGCCAACACGAAGATTCTCCTCCTGACGGGAGAGGAAAAGCAAAATTACATCCGTTGTTATCAGACGCCGGATGAACGTTTTTATCTTCTGCCGCCCGGCATTAACCCTTCTGATTACCAGTTGTCAAATCCTGAAGAGGTCCGTAGTCAAATCCGTCAACAGCTTGATGTCGGCATGCAGGACCTGCTCCTTTTGATGGTTGGCTCAGGGTTCAAAACCAAGGGAGTCGATCGTTCAATCAGGGCTTTGGCCTCATTGCCGGCTGAACTGCGGAGCCGGGCCCGGTTGTTTGTCGTCGGCAGGGGGGATTCGGCTCCTTTCGAAAAATTGTCTGCCAAACTGGGGATATCACGGCAGGTTTCTTTCCTGGGGACCAGAAACGATGTGCCGGCCTTTCTCGTGGCGGCCGATATACTGCTGCACCCTTCATATACTGAAGCCGCGGGAATGGTTTTACTGGAAGCGATGCTGGCCGGGTTGCCGATACTCTGCTCGGAGGTGTGCGGCTACGCAACGCATGTGAAAAGTGCCGGGTCAGGGCAGTTGATTCCTGAACCATTTGAACAGCGGACGATGAATAATCTTTTGCTGCACATGCTTGCTGCTGCCGATGAGAGGAAGAGCTGGAGCCGCAATGGCCTTGAATATGTGGCCAAAACGGATATCTCCGGTTTGCCTGACCAAGCAGTGCAAATTATCGAGTCCGTGACAAGGTGACGTATATGGTTGTTCTCGAACTAGCCGATGAGTTGCAGGCTCTTTTCCCCGGCCCGGATGCTTTTGACCGCATTCTGGCCCTGGACGGCCGGCTCTTCAGGAAATTTGCCGCCCGTAGAACTCTGCGGGTAGAGTTGGCCGGCAAAGGTTATTTTATCAAGATCCATCTGGGTGTCGGCTGGAAAGAGATATTCAAGAATCTGATTTATCTGCGCCGTCCCGTTCTTGGCGCACGGGATGAATGGCGCGCCATTCAGCGCCTCGAAGAGCTCGGGGTCGATACCATGAAAATTGCCGGTTTTGGTGAGCGGGGGAGCAACCCGGCATGCCGGCAATCCTTTCTGATAACGGAAGAGTTGTGTAACACCATCAGCCTCGAGGACTTCTGCAAACCTTGGCAGACTGATCCGCCGCCGGTATCCCTGAAGCGTTCCCTCATTGAAAAGGTGGCGAATATTGCCCGGCAGTTGCATGAAAACGGCGTGAATCACAGAGATTTTTATATCTGTCACTTTCTTCTGGATGAAACCTCCCTTGTGGAGCCCTTTGCGGCCGAAAGACTCAAGCTGTTTCTCATCGATCTCCATCGGGTGCAGATCCGCAGCAAAACCCCACGGCGCTGGATCGTTAAAGATATTTCCGGGTTGTTTTTTTCCAGCATGGATTTAGGCCTGACGCGCAGGGACCTGTTCAGATTCATGAAAATTTATCGGGGACGGGAACTACGGAGCATCCTTTCCCAGGAACACTCTTTCTGGGCCTCTGTCGTGGGGCGGGCCTTCAAGCTTTATCAAAAGACGCATCGGCGCATGCCCAGGGTGACCCTGCCGCCAAGCACAGTGGAGGGTGCGCGGTCATGAAGGAACTGAAGCTGTACTGGTCAACCAGTTTGCAGAACGGCCGGAAAAATTTCGGTGACTGGCTCTCTCCTGTCCTGGTCGAAGCCCTTTCCGGAAGAAAGGTTGTCCACGCCAGGCCCAATAAATGCGACCTGATGGCCCTCGGCAGTATTTTGGCCAAGGCCAGGAATCATTTCTGGAACAGAAAAATTGATATATGGGGTTCGGGGCTCATCGAGGATATAGGGCAGTTCAGCAGCCCCCATCGAATCCATGCGGTCCGGGGGTGGAACACGGCCCGCTCCATACGCAACCGGCAAATCAGCGTCGTTGGTGATCCGGGACTTCTGTGCGACATGCTGGTGCCGGAGAATGTGACAAAGACCAAGACCTCGGCCATCGGCATCATTCCCCATTATGTCGATCAGGACAATCCGCTGCTGCAGGAGTTCCTCCGCACCAATCCCGGAGTCAAATTGATAGACGTATTTTCAGAGACGAGGGATTTTATCACGCAGGTGGCCCAGTGTGATGTGGTGCTTTCTTCCAGCATGCACGGGCTTATCACCGCGGACGCCCTGGGGGTGCCCAACGCATGGATTCGACTCTCCGGCAAGGTGTGGGGAAGAGATTTCAAGTTTGCGGATTATTACAGTGTTTACGGTTTTAGTGACATTTCTCCTTTTCCTTTCTCCGGTACGACTTCCAAAGAAGACGTCATGAAACTGATCGATACCTATAGCCGGCCGGGGTTGGCGCAGATAAAAGAAAACCTGGTCAAGGCGTTTCCCTTTAAAAAATAGTCATGACGGCCTCCCTCTGACCTGCCAAAGGGGGGATGTGATTACAATGGTGGTGGTGTAAACTTGGAAAAGCTGTTGAACCCGGATCGGAGCCCATCAGCCGGCAATAATAAGCCGCTTGCCGCTCCAGTTGCGCTCAATGATTTCTTGCGGGAAATTTATAGCAATCTCGCTTTTGCCGAGAAGGTGAGAACCCTTGAAGCCTTTGCGCGATTCGTAAATGGGGCGGCAGGCAGAGATTGTGCCGATGCGATTAAAGGGATTATGGCTGTGCCAGTTGGCTCCGGCTGGGAATTTGAACTGCCGTCATCAACGCCCCAAGTATCCGGTCTGGTGAATGGAAGGTCGTTTCAGCCTTTTCTTGCAAGCGTTTATTCGTATTTTTTGGCTACGGCCAGCCGTTCTGACTCTCTGCGTTTTTATCGATTCTTTACCGGATGCCGCCGGCTGAAGGATGAACGGCCGACTCTACGCGCTGTCGAGCGGGAAGCCATACAGATCGCCACTAAGAGGTGGCGGAAGGATGCCCGGCGGTCTATGGGCAACAACGGCTCATTTGTGGCCGGACGGGAATTCGGGTTCCGTATTCACCGGATGGCCACGCCGGAGGCCGAGCGTGCCCTTGCCCTGCTTCTGCCCGACCCCGACAGGATTTTTGAAGAGGGGGTTCCCTTAAGCGGGCGAGGAAGCGGGTGCAGCAGTGTGCGGGTCCGTATCGGTGATGGCACTTATTTTCTCAAACGGTATGACTGCCGCGGATTAGGGTATCGCGTCAAGAATATTTTCCGGCGTTCTCGGGCACTCAAGGTCTGGATTGCCACATGGGGGTTTCTTGCGCGAAGCCTGCCGGTCCCCCGACCGTTGCTTTTCCTTGAGGAGCGGCAGTGCAGACTGCTGGGGCGAGCTTATATACTCAGCGAGTTCCATGAAGGAGCAGAGCGCCTCATGAATCTGTGGCCTCTGCTGCAGGATCGGGAAAAGGATTGCGTGCTCATTAAATCTGCCATGCTGTTGGGTATGGTCAATCGTTTTAATTGCATACATGGCGATACCAACTGGGACAATCTTTTGATTACGGATAGAAGCCGTTTTGACCTGATTATGGTTGATCTTGACTGCGCCAAAATCCCTTTCCGGTTAAGTCCTGCCAGGGCATTTCGGGATATTCAGCATTTTGTGCGCGATCTGTGCCGGGAGAAAAATGCCGGCTGTGGCAAGAAAGAATTCTTCGTCCAGCTATGGCGGCGGTGGTACCTGTCGAATACTGTGTGATGTGATATTTCGTTGGTGCGGCTAGTGGCGTGAGGCAGTCACATTTGACAGAAGTACTCAATTCGGTCGGGAGAGAAAATGATAAATGTCCTGCAACTTGTAAAAGAATATCGTGGTAATCATCATTTATTTAATGAACTCTTCCCTCTAGATCCTGCCAAGTACCGTGTTACGGTTTGTTATCTGACAGGGGAAAATAATGGTAACAACCTCCTAGAGAATACTGTTGATGAAGTTATATATCTAGATTTAAAAGAAACAAGTCTTAAGTGGTACAATTTGGCTCCAGCAAACAAAATAAAAAAAATTATTGATGGGAAAAATATAGACATTATTAATTGTCATAGGCACAGAGCTACATTAATTGGTGTTGTAGCCGCAACAATGTCAAAGAAATCGCCAAGTGTTTTTTCAACTATTCATGGTTTTGAGAGAAAATCAACGATACGTAGAAAAGTCATCGATTATTTTTTTAACAGAAGATTAGAAGGATTGATTTTAGTTTCTGAAGCTCTGCGCCAGTATGTTCTGATGAATAATTGGGCGTTGGTGTCAACTAAGCTGCATACTGTTTATAATGGTAGTAGTTTTTCTCGGTTTATTAATTCCGGGGAAAAACAATTGATAAGAAAAACTCTATTTTCTTCCATACCTGATGGTTTCTGGTTCGGGACAGCTGGGCGACTTGTTCCGGTAAAGAATCATGAGGGATTAATACATGCGTTCAACCGTGTTGCACGACAAATGGCAAATTGTCATCTTCTGATCGCAGGGAGTGGGCCGTTGGAGAAATATTTAAAGGGACTTGTAGATGAACTGGGTTTGGCGTCGAAAGTTCATTTTCTGGGATATCGAACTGATATTCCGGAGGTTCTGAAAACACTTGATGCTTTTGTCTTACCCTCGCGGCGAGAAGGTTTGCCCATGGCGTTGCTGGAGGCTATGGCGTCGGGTCTGCCAGTTGTTGGGAGTCGTGTCGGCGGTATCCCCGAAATTCTTCAAGGATGCGGTGCAGGGATGCTTGTAACTCCAATGGATTCAGACGATTTGGCTGTCAAAATGCTTGAAATGGCCAAGATGCCTTCGGAGCAACTTCATACGATCGGAATTTTGGCTAAGCAGCGTGCTGTCGAGGGGTTTTCAGCCAGAGCGATGATTGATGGTTACGACAAAATCTTTCGATCTACATTAGATAAGCACCTTGCTGCGTAAATGCTGCGATATATTAAAACGTTATTTCTTGCGCGGTTTTTTAAGACTTAGTTTAGATTCAGTCTTTATATGAATACAGGCAACTTTTAGATTCAAAGAACGGAGTAAACAAGCAGGTGCATAGTACGAACGACAGAAAAAAAATAGTACAGTGGCTGTTCTGGTTCATGCTCTTGAACGGGGTTTTGGCCATGGGGGTCGGCTGCCTGTACCTCAACGCGGCAAAGCTCCCGACGGACCTGATGGCAAGGATTTTCCTTTTCACAGCTTTCCCTTCCCATTTCATTACGCTCTCTTTTCTTGCATTCCCGCTGCTGCTTGTTGTCGGCTTGCTCTGGCCCAACCGAAGGGTTGTGACAACACTGGCCATACTTTCGGGGATTGCGCTGCTGGTTTTCCTCCTGATAGACGGCGGGGTTTATTCCCTTTATCGGTTCCACCTCAACGGGATGGTGTGGAATCTGGTCACCAGCGGTGTTGCCGGCGAGGTTTTGTCGCTGACTTGGGTGACGTGGGCAACTTTCTTTGTCCTGGCGGTTGCAATCGTTTGCGTGGAAATGTTTTTAGCCCGTCTCCTCTGGCGCAAACTCGACCGTCTCCGGTTCGGGGTGCCGGTATTGCTTCTGGTTCTTCTGCTCGTCGCGGGATCGCATTTAATGCATGCCTGGGCGGATTTTGTCCAGCATGTGCCGGTTACGCGGACCGTTCGTATGCTGCCGGGCTACAAGCCCGTCACCATGAAGCGCCTGATGAGGAGTTTCGGTTTTGTTCCCGCCAAAAGGGTTGCTCAACTTCAAGTTGAAGAGGGGAGCGGGCTTGTCTACCCCCTCGAAACGCTGAAATTTTCCGCGCCTGCCCGGCCCCATAACCTTCTGATGATCGTTATTGATAGTTGGCGCTACGACATGCTCGGGCCGGACACAACGCCGAACATCTGGAAACTGGCTTCTGAAAGTTGGATCTTCGATCAATACTACAGCGCCAGCAATTGTACGCGCTTTGGTATTTTTTCCATGTTTTACGGTATTTATGGCACATACTGGCATGCTTTCCTGGCTGAGCAGCGTGGCCCGGTGCTGATATCCGAGCTGAAAAAGCGCGGATACGAGATGGGAATTTTTGCCAGTGCTCCCCTGTCAAATCCGGAGTTCCATCGTACGGTGTTTGTCGATGTGATGGATAAGGTGCAGATTCGTCAGGAAGGTAAGCGGGGAATTGATCGTGATCAGCAGATTACCCGTAAAATGGTGCAATTCCTTGGGGAGCGCAACCGGAAGAATCCCTACTTCGGCTTCCTTTTCTACGATGCTACCCACTCGAAGCAGTTCCCGGATTCGTTTGCACTCCATAAACCGTATATTGATCAGGTAAACTACCTGACTCTTGACAAGAACAAGGACCCGAAACCATACATAAACTCATATAAGAACTCTCTGGCGTTTGTTGACAGCAATGTCGGAGAGGTTCTGGCTGCCCTGAGAAGCAAGGGCGAACTTGAGAACACCATTGTTGTGATAACCGGCGACCATGGTGAGGAGTTCAATGACCTGAAACTGGGTTACTGGGGACATAACGGCAATTTTTCCCAGTACCAGACCCGCACCCCCTTTGTTATCCGCTATCCCGGGCAGAGCCCCCGCCATTTCGGCCACCTGGCCACAAGCCTTGATGTGGCCCCGACCCTCATGAGGGATTTGTTCGGTTGCAGTACGGACCCATCCCGCTACAGCAATGGAACGTATCTGACGGACAGCCGGCATCGCCCCTTTGTGCATGTCAGTACCTGGGATGCATTTGCACTGATTGACCGGAAAAGGATATGCATAGTCGAAAACAAGGGGACGACGGATATTGTCGATTGCAGCTATAATGAGCTCCCCGGCGAAAAAATGGATGTCGAGCTCTCCAAAACCGTCATGGAAGGGATGAGCCGGTTCCATCTCCGCCGGTAACCGGTGGGCTTGCATTTTTTGTGTATTGGGCTGCCACAGGTGGTGTCGGCTGAAAAAAGGCGCTTAAGGAATTGTTATGGATTTATCAGTAGTAGTACCGGTAAAAAATGAAGAAGAGAACATTGTCCCGCTCATCGACGAAATTCGCAAGGCGCTGCACGGGATGGACTATGAGATAGTGTATGTGGATGATGGGAGCACCGATGGCACCTTGATGCGTCTGCACGAAGTCGGCGGATCATTTCCACGGCTCAGGGTAATTCGCCACAGAAACAGTTGTGGCCAGAGTACCGCCGTGCTGACGGGAGTCAGGCATGCTCGGGGTAACTGGATTGCGACCCTTGACGGAGATGGGCAGAATGACCCGGCGGATATCCCCAGGATGTTTGAGAAGGTGAAAGATTGCAGGGATTCCGGAGCAAAATCCCTTGTTTGCGTCTGCGGATATCGTCGTACGCGCCGGGATACCTGGCTGCGGCGGATTTCTTCGCGGGTTGCCAACGGTGTCCGACGCGGGTTGTTGAAGGACGATACGCCTGATACCGGTTGCGGTCTCAAGGTCTTCTCGCGTGAGGTATTCCTGTCGCTGCCGTATTTTGATCATATGCATCGCTTTCTGCCGGCGCTGTTCCTGAGAAATGGGGGCGCTGTCGTTTCCGTAGAGGTGAATCACCGGGAGCGCACCCGCGGGACTTCCAAATATGGCTTGTTCAATCGTCTATGGGTCGGCATTGTTGACATCATTGGAGTGGCCTGGTTGCAGCGGCGTTCCAGAATACCTGAAATAATCGAGGAATAAGATATTTATGGAATCCAGCAGGATGTGGCTTGCAGTTGGTTTTTTGGGACAGGCTCTTTTCACCATGCGCTTTGTTGTGCAATGGCTGCAAAGCGAGCGCATGCGCCGCAGCGTGGTGCCTGAAGCTTTCTGGTACTTCAGCGTGCTTGGGGGGCTCACTCTGCTTGCCTATTCGATTCATCGCCGTGACCCGGTATTTATTGTCGGGCAGGCTTCGGGCCTGTTCATCTATTTGCGCAATCTTTATTTTATAATTCGTGAAAGAAAGAGATTGAAAGCATATGCTGATCATTCCGCAGATTGATCAGCTCGTGTATGGTTCTAATGTGAAAAACGCCGGGAAGGTAAAGTTTTGGAATCAACGATTGACTTGAAGCCGGGAAGTGTCAACCCCCGGCATGTGTTCCTGCTCCTCGCAGGTTATTTCGTTCTGCATCTTCTGTTTCGATATTTCGTTTCAGACAGTCTGGAACTGGATGAGGCTGAACAGCTTCTGCTTACGCAGGAACTCCGCCTTGGCTACGGTTCGCAGCCGCCACTGTATACCTGGTTGCAGGCCGGTTTTTTTTCCATTTTCGGGACCAGTGTCTTTGCCCTGGCAGCGGTCAAGAACATCCTCCTTTTTCTGACCTATTTCTTTGTGTTCTCCAGTGCAAAGGAAATTACCAATGATGACAACCGCGCGGTAATTGCGATGGTATCGCTGTTGATGATTCCCCAGTTTTTCTGGGAGTCGCAGCGCGATCTCACCCACTCGGTACTGGGGACTACCATCGCCGCATGCACGCTGTTTATTGCTGTACGTCTTTTCAAGACGGGACGGCTCAAGTACTACGTTTTGTTCGGGCTCTGCGCCGGCGCGGGAATTATCTCCAAGTATAATTTCGGGGTTTTTCTCGTTGCGCTTCTGATCTCTGCGGCCTCAGTGCGAAGCTTGCGGCCTCGATTATGCGACCGTAAAATTCTCATCACCGTTGCGTGCCTTCTTCTGGTCATCACACCCCATCTTTACTGGGCAGCAACCAATGTTAAGGCTACGCTTTCCCAGGCGGACAAATTCCAGATGGCACGACCCATCGGCCTTCTCCAGTCTTATTCCATGGGACTGCAGAAGTTGGCAAAGGCGATAGCCGCATTTCTTGGAATGCTGCTTCCTGCCTATGCCCTGTTCTTCTACCGAAAGGGGAGAGATATTCCCGCCGCAACCGCTGAGGGGGATTATGCCCTGTTGGTGAAGAGGATGCTCCTTGCGGGGTTGTTTCTCTGCCTCCTGATGATACTGTTATTCAAGGTGACCGTGTTCAAGGACCGCTGGATGCAGCCGCTGCTGTTCGCCACCCCTGTGTACCTGGCAACCCTTTCCCGGACGAGGTTGGCCAATGCCCGCGGGTACTTCCGCTTTTGTCTGCTTGTGGCGGTGCTTGTGCTCCTGCTGTTGCCCGGCCATACCATATTCGCTTCCCGGTTCGGCACATACAACCGCCTGAATGCTCCCTATTCCGCCTTTTCAGCCCAATTACGCCAGGCCGGGTTCCGGCAGGGGGTGATTATTTCACAGAACAGGCTGACGGGTGGCAATTTGAGGATGGCATTCCCTGACAGCGTTGTGCTTGCTCCGGAGGTCCCCCGGTTCGATTACCGGACCGGCTCTGACTGGCTTATTGTGTGGGACGCGACCAAAAATGCGGAAATGCCGGACAAATTGCGGAAATTTGCCGCAGAATTTGTCCCGGCCGACATTAAAGCGGTGCCGCCCCGCATAATTGAAGCAACCAGTAAATATTCTACGGACCGCACAATGCGGCTCGGATTTATACTGCTCAGGAAAGACGTCCCATGAAGGTTCTCGTGGTAAAAGTAAGTGCTCTGGGCGATGTCATCCACGCCTTGCCGGTGCTCGACTATCTCCACCAGGCAGCGCCAGGCATCGAAATCGGCTGGGTCGTGGAGGAGGGGAACCGGGAGATTCTGGAAGGGCATCCCCTGCTTAGCCGGCTCCATGTAATCCGGACGAAGGCGTGGCGCCGCGATCCCCTGTCGGACACTACCCGTCGGGAGATAGCCGCTGTCCGCCGGGACATGCGCGAGGCGGCCTATGATATTGCATTCGATCTCCAGGGGAATATCAAGAGCGGCATCATAGCCTGGCTTTCGGGCGCAAGACGCCGCTATGGTTTTGACCGCGACGGGGTTAGGGAAACTCCCAACCTGCTGTTCACTACCAACCAGGTACCCCTAAGGCGGCAGGATCATCATATTTCGCACCGCTCACTCCGGGTTGTCAGCGTCCCCTTGGGACGTGACTATACGGGAATGACCATCGGATCCGACATCTTCACCTCTCCCGATGACGATGCCGCTGCCGAGGCTCTTCTGGCGACCCTCGACGATGGGCTCGTTTTCCTCTTCCACAACGGCACCACCTGGGCCACCAAACTCTGGCACGAAGGCGGGTGGATCGATTTGGGGAGACGGGTGCTCGAAAGGTTTCCGGATTCCTCCATCCTCCTGTCCTGGGGGAATGAGCAAGAGAAAGAGGTTGCGGAAAATATTGCCGCCGCAATCGGCCATGGCGTGCGGGTGTTGCCCCGGTTGACCATCAAGGGGTTCTGCGCGCTGCTGAAAAAGGTTGACCTTGTTGTGGGAGGAGACACCGGCCCGATTCATATGGCCGCAGCCGTGGGAACTCCGACGGTTTCCTTCTACCGGGCCACCGATGGAGCGCGCAACGGCCCGCGCGGCAATCTCCATGTAGTTTTGCAGTCGCCCCTCGACTGCACCGCCTGCCTCCGCAAGGCATGCGACAAGGATGCCTCCTGCCGTGCAAGCATCACGGCCGATCGCCTTATGGACGGCATCGAGAGGCTCCTGGCTCTCCCCTTTCAATCGGATGTGTGATGTGATAGACTGCACAACTTCTTCAATATCCAGATAAATCACAAGGATAGCCAACCATGTCCACGGTTCTCGTCACCGGCGCCGCCGGCTTTATCGGATTTCACCTCACGCAGCGCCTCCTTGACCGGGGCGACAACGTGGTCGGCCTTGATAATCTCAACGACTATTACGACGTAAACCTGAAGCTGGACCGCCTCCGTCAGCTGGAGGGGCGCGCTGGGTTCCGCTTCGTTCGGGCGAGCCTTTCCGACCGCCCAGCGCTTGAAGAGCTTTTTGCCGGCGGGCGGTTCGATGTGGTGGTGAACCTGGCCGCCCAGGCCGGGGTTCGCTATTCGCTCCAGAATCCCCATGCGTACGTCGACAGCAACCTGGTCGGTTTCATGAATATACTGGAAGGGTGCCGCCATCACGGCGTGAAACACCTGGTTTACGCATCGTCCAGCTCAGTCTACGGGGCCAATACGGCCATGCCCTTCTCGGTCCATCACAACGTTGATCACCCCGTTTCCCTGTACGCCGCCACCAAAAAGGCCAACGAGCTCATGGCCCATACCTATTCGAGCCTCTACGGCCTCCCCACCACCGGCTTGCGCTTCTTTACGGTCTATGGCCCCTGGGGGCGCCCCGACATGGCGCTCTTCCTCTTCACCAAGGCGATCCTCGAAGGGCGACCCATCGACGTCTACAACCACGGCAAGATGCAGCGGGACTTCACCTTCATCGACGACATCGTCGAGGGGGTGATGAGGGTTATGGACCGGACCCCGGAACCCAACCCAGTCTGGAGCGGCGACCGTCCCGATCCCGGCACCAGCTACGCCCCCTACCGGATCTACAACATCGGCAACAACAGCCCCGTGGAACTCCTTACCTTCATTGAAACCATCGAGAAGTGCATAGGGAAGACGGCTGAAAAGAACTTCCTCCCCCTTCAGGCGGGGGACGTGCCGGCCACCTATGCCGACGTGGACGATTTGATGAAGGATGTCGGCTTCAAGCCGGCTACTCCCATCGTGGATGGGATACGGCGTTTCGTCGAGTGGTATCGGGGGTATTATAATGTCTGATTGTGCGAAGGGAGACCGGATGAAGGTCCTTGTCACAGGTGGTGCAGGATATATCGGCAGCCATGTGGTTCGGCAGCTTTCGGAGGCCGGTTACACCGTGGTGGTCTACGACAACCTCTCCACGGGCTCTGCAGACGCCCTTGTCCACGGAGAGCGGCTCGTGGTAGGAGAACTGGCCGATTCCGCCCGACTTGACGGGCTTTTTGAAGAGTACGGCTTCAAGACGGTCCTCCACTTTGCCGCATCCATCGTTGCCCCAGAGTCCGTCAGCGATCCCATCAAGTACTACAGCAACAACACCCGCAATACCCTCAATCTTCTCACCGCCTGCGTGAAGCATGGGGTGGAGCGGTTCATATTCTCCAGCACCGCCGCCGTGTACGGTATGCCCGAAAGCGGCATAGCTGCTGAAGAAAGCCCGACGGTTCCCATCAACCCCTACGGCACATCCAAGCTCATGAGCGAATGGATGCTCCGCGATATTTGCGCCGCCCACGGCATGCGCTCCGTGGCCCTGCGCTACTTCAACGTGGCGGGGGCGGATCCCCAGGCACGCATGGGGCAGCGGACACCGGAGGCGACCCATCTCATCAAGGTCTCCTGCCAGGCCGCATTGGGGATGAGAGACAAGGTATCCATTTTCGGCACCGACTACGCCACCCCTGACGGCACCGGCATCCGCGATTATATCCACGTCGAGGATCTGGCCTCGGCCCACCTGGCGGCCCTTGCCTATCTGGAGCGGGGAGGGGAGTCGACGCGCATAAATGTGGGCTACGGCAAAGGGTCCAGCGTCCGGGAAGTTATCCGGATGGTGCGCCAGGTTTCTGGTGTCGATTTCCCGGCCGAGGAAGCTCCCCGGCGACCCGGCGACCCGGCAATGCTGGTGGCAAAGGCGGACCGGGCCGGATCGCTTCTGGGATGGACTCCGCGCCATGACGATCTCAAGACCATCGTCGCCGATGCTTGGCGGTGGGAAAGTAAGATAAATAAAGGGTAATCACATGATCAAGAGCATGACCGGCTACGGCAAAGCCGTGGTCGAAACGGAATCAGGTCGCACCACCGTGGAGATACGATCGGTTAACCATCGCTATGGAGAAGTTTTCGTAAAAATGCCACGCTCGTTCCTTGCCTTTGAGAACGACGTGCGCAAGGTGGTCGGTGATCGTCTGAAGCGCGGTAAAATCGAGGTGTTTGTCCTGCGCGAAGAAGGCGCGGCCGGTCAGCATCAGCCCATGGTGAATGTTCCTTTAGCCCGAGCCTACCGGGAAGCGTTCGACCACCTGCGTACGGAGCTCGGGATTTACGACCCCGTGACCCTTCCGCTCATTCTGTCGCAGCGGGACGTCCTTGCCGCCCGTGAGGAGGGTGGGGACGAGGATATCCTCCGTGACGAGTTGCTCAAGGCGGTTCGTGGAGCGGTGGAAGCAATGGAGGCGATGAGGGTTCGTGAAGGCGAGGCGCTCCACGCCGACCTGGCGGCCCGTCGCCGGACCCTCGAAGCGCTCATCGAACGGGTAGCCGAACGGGCTCCCGCTGTGGTGGCGGAGTATGCCCAGAAGCTTCGCGAACGGCTTGCCCAGCTTCTGGCCGATACGGCCCTTGACGAGGCGCGGCTTGCCCAGGAGGTGGCGCTTCTGGCCGACCGGTGCGACGTTACCGAGGAGTTGGTCCGCTTCCGGAGCCACCTGGTCCAGTTCGACGAAACCATCGCCCTTGCGGAGCCGGTGGGTCGCAAGCTGGATTTTCTCATGCAGGAGCTGAACCGTGAGGTTAATACCATAGGGTCCAAGGCCAACGATGCTTCCATGGCCGCCATTGTGGTGGAGTTGAAGGCGGAACTGGAGAAGATCCGCGAGCAGGTACAGAACATAGAATAGGGACCGGGAATTACCATGAAACGCGAAGGAGTTCTCTATATTATCTCGGCACCTTCCGGGGCGGGCAAAACCACGCTCTGCAAGGAAATAATTGACATCTTTCCGCACCTCCGGCATTCTGTCAGCTATACGACGCGCCAACCGCGGCTTGGCGAAGTTCATGGGAAAGATTATTACTTTATCTCCCGGGACGAGTTCCGCCGCATGGTTATGGATGATGAGTTTGCCGAGTGGGCCGAAGTTCATGGCAACTGTTACGGGACTTCAATCCGTACCCTTGAAGAGTGCCGTGCCTCAGGAATCGACCTGATTCTGGATATTGATATCCAGGGTGCTCGCCAGCTGAAGAAGCGTTACGAAGGCGGCGTCTATATCTTCATACTTCCCCCCAGTTACGAGGAACTTCGACGGCGCCTGAACGGCCGGTCCTCCGACAGCGACGATGTCATCAACCGGCGCATTGACGCTGCTGCCGGGGAGATTCGCGAATCCCGCTGGTACGATTACATCATCGTCAACGATCAGTTCAGCAGGGCGGTCGAGGAACTAAAGTCTGTCATGATTGCGGAGCGCTGCAGAACATCCCGCGTGCTTGAGGCTGTGACGGAGCTGTTCGATATCGGTTGATGCGAGGTTTTTGGTCTGTTTGAACGGATTACCAGTTACCGGCCCTGAAATGCCGGGTTTTTGAAAGGAGTAGTACAATGGCACGGGTTACCGTAGAAGATTGTCTGGAAAAGGTCGATAACCGTTTCCTTCTCGTCATGTTGGCGTCCAAGCGCGTCAAGCAGCTCTACAAGGGGGCAGCTCCACTTATTGACAATAAAGCCGCCAATAAAAACGTGGTGGTATCGCTTCGCGAGATCGCAGTGGGCAAGGTCGGCTACGAACTTACGTCGCGCAAGGCTAAGTAATTAGGCTGTTTAAAGGGGCAGAAGCGTGAAGCTTCCGCCCTTTTTTTGTCCTTTTTCCTATGATAAGACTCAACGACATCCTCGATAAGGTAGTTTCCTATAACCCGGCGCCGGATCTGGACCTGATTCGCAAGGCCTATGTTTATTGCGCCAAGGTGCATCAGGGGCAAACCCGTCTCTCCGGTGAACCGTATCTGGTTCATCCCATGGAAGTGGCGGGGCTGCTGGCCGATCTCAGGCTCGATGTCCCCACCGTAGTGACGGGGCTTCTTCACGATACCATCGAAGATACCCTCACTACCCGCGAGGAATTGGCAGGGGTGTTCGGCGAAGAGGTGGCCAACCTCGTCGAGGGCGTAACCAAGATTAGTAAAATTTTATTCAAGACCAAGGAAGAGAGCCAGGCGGAGAACTTCCGCAAAATGCTTCTTGCCATGGCAAATGACATCCGTGTCATTCTCGTCAAGCTGGCCGACCGCCTTCACAATATGCGGACTCTTCAGTACCAGCCGGAGCCGAAGCAGCGCTCCATCGCCCGCGAAACCCTCGATATCTATGCCCCCATTGCCAACCGCCTTGGTATTTCCTGGATAAAAAGCGAGCTGGAGGATCTTTCCTTCCGCTATCTGGAGCCCCAGATCTATTACGACCTGGCGTCCAAGGTGACCAAGAAGAAAAAGGAGCGGGAGAGCTATGTCGAGGAGGTTCGGAAAATCATTGCCGACAAGCTAGTCGAGCATGACATCAAGGGGGAGGTCTACGGCCGCAGCAAGCATCTCTACTCCATCTGGCGCAAGATGCAGAACAGAAGCGTCGATATCGATCAGATCTACGACCTCATTGCCATACGGGTCATGGTTAACGATATCCGCGAATGCTACGAGGTGCTTGGGCTTGTCCATTCTACCTGGAAGCCTATCCCCGGCAGATTCAAAGATTATATCGCCATGCCCAAGGGGAATATGTACCAGTCGCTGCACACGACGGTAATCGGCCTCGATGGCGAGCGGATGGAGGTGCAGATCCGCACTTCCGAAATGCACCGGGTAGCCGAGGCGGGGATTGCCGCCCACTGGAAGTACAAGGAAGGGAAGGGGTACGACGAGAAGGAAGTCAAGCGCTTCGCATGGCTGCGCCAACTCCTTGAATGGCAACAGGAATTGCAGGACTCCCATGAGTTCATGAACACGGTAAAGGTGGAACTCTTCCCCGAAGAGGTCTATGTATTCACCCCCCGTGGCGATGTGAAGAGCTTCCCCAAGGGATCTACCCCCATCGACTTTGCCTACACGATTCACACCGATATCGGCCACCGTTGCGTCGGCGCAAAGGTGAACGGCAAGCTGGTCCCCCTCAAGTACGAACTGAAAAACGGCGACATCATCGAGGTTATCACTTCTCCGCACCATACTCCCAGCAAGGATTGGCTTAAAATCGTCAGGAGCTCCCGGGCGCGGAACAAGATCCGGGCCTGGATCAAGACGGAGGAGCGGGTCAGGAGCATTTCTCTCGGCAAGGAGATACTGGAGAAGGAGTTCCGGCGCTTTTCCCTGAATCTCGCTAAGCTCCAGAAGTCGGGAGAACTGAAGCAGGTGGCCATAGACTTCGGTTATCTCAGTGATGATGACCTTATGGCTTCCGTCGGCTATGGAAAGCTCTCCTGTCATCAGGTGCTCGGTAAGCTGCTGCCCGAAGAAAAGCTGGTTGAACGCCAGGAGCAGAAAGAATCCCGGATCGGCAAGGCAATCAGCAAGCTGACGGGCAAGTCAACCAGCGCCATCCAGATAGGCGGTGTGGATGACGTTCTCGTCCGCTTCGGCAAATGCTGCAATCCGGTGCCGGGCGACGATATCGTCGGTTTTATTACCCGCGGCCGTGGCGTGACCGTGCACACCGCCGACTGTCCCATTGCCCTTGAGAGCGATCCCGACCGGCGGATTATCGTGGATTGGAACCGGGAGCGCAAAGCGGCTCTCCCCGTCAAGATCAAGGTCACCTGTCACGACCAGAAGGGGATCCTGGCTAACATCACCGTTGCGATAACCAACTGTGAGGCGAACATCTCCAGCGCCTCCATACAAAGTACTGTGGACAGACGCGGGGTGAATATCTTCGAGGTTGACGTGACGAGCCTTGAACACCTCAACCGCGTCATAAACAACATCATGAAGATTCACGGCGTCACCCATGTGGAGCGGATAAAGAACTGACGGTGGTCAGTGAATAGATGACTGGAGCGTCATATCCGGAATGGAGGCAAAGCCATGAAGGCGATAGTTGCAACCGATAAGGCACCAAAGGCAATCGGACCCTATTCCCAGGCGGTTAAAGCCGGGGGATTTCTTTTCCTTTCAGGGCAGATACCCCTTGATCCTGCCACCGGCGAGCTTGTGCAGGGTGGGATCATTGAGCAGACCGAACGGGTCATGGATAATATCGCTGCCGTACTGGCCGAGGCCGGCGCGGGTTTTGACTCCATCGTCAAGACTACGATATTCCTGACCGACCTTGCCAATTTCGGTGTGGTTAACGATTTGTATGGCGGCCGTTTTACGGTGGCGCCGCCGGCACGTTCCACGGTGGAGGTGAAGGGGCTTCCCCGCGGGGCGCTCGTGGAGATTGAGGTGACTGCTGTCTGCTGAGCCCCAAGTTTTCAGCATGGGGAGGGAGCGGAAAGGCGCGTTTCGTTGCCGGTTTGCCGGCAACCGCAGGAGGACGATAAAAAGCCGCGAACGCGGAGCGCTGCGGCTAAGTGGTTTTACGAAGCGGGAATAACCGAGGGGGGCGTTGCCCCCCGGTTCTTAAAGGGCCTTGGTGACGTGGCCGGAGCGGATGCAGCGGGTGCAGACCTTGATGGTCTGGATGCTGCCGTTTCTTACGGCTTTCACTTTCTGCAGGTTCGGATACCACGTGGTGCGGGTCTTGTTGTTGGCGTGGCTGACGTTGTTACCGAAACTGGGACCTTTGCCGCAGATTTCACATTTTCTCGACATGGCGCTACTCCCTCTCGATGGTTTCTGAAGCTCTCTCTTATATCAGGCCGAAGCTGGTTTTGCAAGCGAAATGTTTTTGATAAGGTGGTGCAATGGCGCTCTTTTTTCGAGGTCTCTTTTCAATTCTTGTAATATTCAGCGTTGTAGTGGTGGTTCTATTTGTGGATTTCGCCTACAAGACTTTTTCGGTCCGGCAGCGCGACATCGCTACGGATGCGATCGTGGTGCTTGCGGGAGGAAGGGGTAGGGTGGAAGAAGGGGTGCGTTTATTCCGGGACCGCCAGGGAAAGTATCTTTTTCTTATAGGGGTCGATCCTCTGGTGCGAAAGCGGGAACTTTTCCGGGACCGGCAGGGAGAAGACCTGTCCGAACGGGTATTCCTGGAAAAAGCTTCGCGCAATACCCTGGAAAACGCCCTTTACGGCAGGGAGATCATCGACCGGAAGGATATCCGCTCCATACGCCTGATAACGTCCCGTTATCACATGAAGCGGGCGACCCTCATTTTCAGAAACACGCTCCCCCGCGATATTGCCATTTACCCCCATCCGGTAGATTCGATAAATCTCAAGCAGGCGTGGTGGCGCGATAAGGGGAGTTTCAGGCTTCTTTTCAGCGAGTTCTACAAGTATTGCCTTTTCAGGTTCTTCTTCCTGTTTGCTTCCGGGGAACTGCGACCTCCCGCTGGGCCGTAGGGGCGAATCTTGTATTCGCCCGTTCCATGAAAGAAGGGCGATCACAAGGATCGCCCCCACCGATCATATTTCGTTCTTCTCATCAATTCTCGGGAAAAGCGCCTCCGCCTTGGCGATCTGTGTGCCGGGAGCCAGTCTTCCCCATGCCAGATCATCGTCCGTGGGAGTGGCCGTGTATCCCAGATAGCCGAGGGCCTTGGCTGCAGTGCGCGGCATAAAGGCCGAGAGCAGCAAATGCACGATCCGCTGGGCTTCCAGGAGGGTGTACATGATGGTGCCGAGCCGTTCCTTCTGGGCCGGGTCCTTGGCTAATGTCCACGGGGCGCTTTCGTCGATGTACTTGTTCCCTGCGGAGATTACCTCCCAGATAGCCTGAAGCCCCTTGCTGAAAGACAGTTCGTCCATGCAGGCGTCGAGCTGGGTCACCATCGTCTCGGCGCGGGTGCGGAAGGCTGTATCCATGTCCGTCATGGGACCGGGTTGCGGGAGAATGCCGTTGAAATACTTGTTTACCATGGCGGTGGAGCGGCTGAGAAGGTTTCCCAGGTCATTGGCCAGGTCCGAGTTGATCCGGTGGACAAGGGCCGTGTGGGAGAAGTCTCCGTCAAGGCCGAAGGGGACTTCCCGCAGGAGGAAGTAGCGGATTGCGTCGATGCCGTACTTGTCCACTAGCATGTTGGGTTCCACAACGTTCTGGAGGCTCTTGCTCATTTTCTGCCCCTCGACGGTCCACCAGCCGTGGGCAAAGACCTTTTGGGGTACCGGAAGTCCGGCGGCCATGAGGAAGGTGGGCCAGTAGACCGAATGGAAGCGGAGAATATCCTTGCCGATGAGGTGGGCGTCCACGGGCCAGAATTTCTCGAAATTCCCCCCCTGATCGGGGTAGCCCAGAGCGGTGATATAGTTGGTGAGCGCATCGAACCAGACGTATATCACGTGCCGCTCGTTTCCCGGCACCGGAATGCCCCAGTTGAAGGATGTACGCGATATGGAGAGGTCGCGGAGACCTTCCTTTACGAAGGAGATGATTTCGTTGCGCCTGCTCTTGGGCTGGATGAAGTCGGGGTTCGCCTCGATATGGGCCAGGAGTTGCTCCTGGTACTTGCTCATCCGGAAGAAGTACGACTCTTCCTTCAGTTTTTCCACGGGACGGTTGCAGTCCGGGCACTTGCCGTCAATGAGCTGGGTTTCTGTCCAGAAGGTTTCGCAAGGGGTGCAGTACCAGTCTTCGTACTCGCCGAGATAGATGTCCCCCTTTGTCATGACCTCCTGGAAAAGATGGGTTACCCCCTTCTTGTGGCGCTCCTGGGTGGTGCGGATGAAGTCCGTGTAGCTGATATCCAGTTTTTCCCAGAGGGCCTGGAAGCGCTTCACCACGCGGTCGGCAAGCTCCAGCGGAGTCTCGCCGGCGGCGTTGGCTGCCTTCTCGACCTTTTGTCCGTGCTCGTCGGTGCCGGTCAGGAAGAAGACCTCATACCCCTTGAGGCGCTTGTAGCGGGCGAGGACATCGGCGGCAAGGGTCGTGTACGCATGGCCGATGTGCGGTACGTCGTTTACGTAGTAGATGGGGGTTGTGACATAGAACGTTCGGCTCATTTCGGCTCCTTTTTATCCTTGTCCCTGCCTTTGCCGCTGCGGCGATCACGACTGCCGCGCTCGCCGCGCTGCTGGTTCTGAGTTTTTGCGGCATCGCGCTCCCGGCGCTGCTCGCCGTCGTTTCCCGGCTTCTGGTCACGGTCCCGTGGTTTTTCCCTTCGCTCGGTGTCGGCGGAGCTTCGCGATTCCTTTTCCTGCTCCTTGCCGACCCCTTCCCGCCGGGGAGGTTTCTGGCGTTCCGAGATGTCTTCCGGCTTGATGCTGTCTCCCTTGAGTTCCACCAGGCGGTCATCGTCGGTCTTTATGAGCACTGTTCCGCTGATGATGTTCTGCTTGACGACCTCGCCTTCCGCATTGCCGCATTTTACCAGTTTACCGCATTTGGGAAGACATCTCTTGAGGGAGCAGTAGGTTTCATACTCGTAACCGAGACAGCAGAGAAGGCGGCCGCATTGCCCGGAAATCTTCGTGGGGTTCAGGGCAAGATTCTGCTCCTTGGCCATTTTGACCGATACGGGTTCGAATTCGCGCAGAAATGACGAGCAGCAGAGTTCGCGGCCGCAGATACCGATGCCGCCGATCATCTTTGATTCATCGCGGACCCCGATCTGGCGCATCTCGATTCGGGTATGGAACTGGTGGGCCAGGTCCTTGACCAGTTCACGGAAATCAACGCGGCCGTCGGCGGTGAAGTAGAAAATTGCCTTGCTCCCGTCAAAGAGGTATTCCACCTTGACGAGCTTCATCTCCATGCCCCGCTCTTTGATCTTACGGATGCAGAATGCGTGGGCTTCCTGCTCCCGGGCGTTATTGCGGGCGGCAGAGGCGAGATCGGACTGCTCGGCAATCCGTACGGCGTGCTTGAGACCTTCGGGAACGTGTGAGTCCTCGAACTCCCGGGGCGGGGTGACGACAGTGGCTATGCTCCGTCCCCGCTCGGTTTCGACGATAATCTTGTCGCCCGGTTTGAGGTCAAGTCCGCCGGTTCCGAAGTCGTAGAGCTTCCCGGCGGTTTGAAACTGGGCCTTCACAATCTTTACCAAGCTATCCTCCAGAAAAGTACAAACGGCGTTTATTCCGCAAGACGCATCAGGAGCACGTCGAGGGTGAGCCGCGGGTTGGCGTTGCGCATGAGGGCCCGGCGGGCCTCCATGGTGTTTGTGATCCGTTCGATGTTTCTTTCCCGTGACAGGCGCGCCGCTTCGTTCTCCAGGAGCGGGAAGATGTCGCGGTTGATCACGTCATCGCTTCCCCCTTGTATCAGGAGAATGTCGCGCAGAAGCGATGTGAGCACGTCCAGTTGCTTCAGGGCCTGTTCCCGGTTGGAGGCCATCTCTTCAGCTGCGGCGAAGAGTGGAGCCGTGTCGCTGAGGGAGAAGGCGCCGAGGCGTTTCAGCAGGGCCGCCCGGTCGATGGTGTCCGCTTCTTCGTCCCCGAGGGCTTTCCCGAGGCTCCCGCCGGCAAGGGATGCGGCTAGGCGGGCGCCAGCCCGATCGCGTCCCGCCGCCACCAGCTGTTCTTCGATCATTTCTTCGGACAATGGCGCAAACCGCAGCAACTGGCAGCGGGAGCGAACCGTTGGGAGGACGCCGTCGAGGTTCGTGGTGAGCAGGATCATCAGGGCGTTGCCCGGAGGCTCCTCCAAAGTTTTTAGCAGGGCGTTGCCGGCTGACGGGTTCAGCCGGTCGGCATCCCTTATGATGCACGCCTTGAGCGGAGCTTCAACCGGGCGGAGCACCAGTTCCCGCTGGAGCTCCCGAATCTGGTCGATTTTTATGAACGCCCCGTCGGGCTCCACCATGTGGAGGTCGGGGTGCTGGAGTTTCCCCATCTTGCGGCAGGACGGGCAGGTGCCGCATCCGTCATCCCGGCCGCAAAAGGTTGCCTCCACAAAGGCGAGGGCCGTTGTTCCCTTGCCGCAGCCCTCGATTCCTTCGAACAGGTAGGCGTGGGCGCTCTTCCCGGAACGGAGTGCGCGCCGTAAAACGTCGACGGGGGTTGCTTGTCCGATGACTCGGGAGAACGGCACCGCTTACCTCCTTGCAGTGGCGGCAGGAAGGCGCATCAGAATCGATTCGGTTACCATGGTTTCGATTTCCCCGATGCTGCGACTGCCGTCAAGGACCACAAAGCGCGACGGTTCTGTGGCCGCAAGGGAAAGGAACCCGTCCCGTATCCGTTCGTGGAAAAGGAGGGATTCCTGCTCGAACCGCTCTTCGCGAGCAGCACTGTTTGCGTTGATCCGTGCCATGGCCCGGGCGAGTCCCGTTTCCACTGGGCAGTCAAAGAGGAGGGTCATGTCCGGTTTTATGCTTCCTGCGGCGAGGGCATTCAGCCGGGCGATCAGTTCCCGGTCCAGCTTGCGGCCGAAACCCTGGTAAGTCAGGGTGGAGTCGGTGAAGCGGTCACAGAGGACGATTTTCCCCGAGGCCAGGGCCGGCTCGACCACCTCGGCAATGTGCTGGGCCCGGGCTGCGGCATAGAGAAGGAGTTCGGTCATGGGAACCATGGCGCTGTTCCGGGCGTCCAGGAGGATTGCCCTGATGGCGTCAGCGATGGGGCAGCCGCCCGGTTCACGGGTTACCACCACCTCATGCCCCGCCCGGCTGAGCCGCTCGGCGGCCAGTCGCACCTGGGTCGACTTGCCGCACCCTTCGATTCCTTCGAATGTAATAAAAAAACCCATGGGGGGTGATGTACCCTTCCGTTTTGTAAAAGCTGAATTATAGGGAAGTGACGGTTGTAAATCAAGGCAAAAATCCTCGGCAAGTCGCATAATTATTGATAAATACGGCGGATTCGGGGTATAGTATTTCACTTATGGGAGAAGAGGCCGTAGACAATAAAAAAGTACTGCCGGAACGGATGGAAGAGCTGGAGGCCGAAATCGGCCATCGCTTTGCCGATCGGCAGCTGCTGGAGGAGGCCCTTACCCACCGGTCATGGGTGAACGAGCGCCGTGGCGGGGAGGGTAACCCGGATAACGAACGGCTGGAATTCCTGGGCGACGCGGTCCTAGGGCTTCTGGTCGGGAGAATGCTGTTTGCCCGCTTTCCCCAGAGCCGCGAGGGGGTTCTTGCCCGGATGAAGGCGTCGCTCGTGGGGGAGGAAACCCTGGCGGCGCTCGCCTCGGCGAGGGGGCTTGGGCGGCACCTGCGTCTGGGGAAGGGGGAGGAGCGCAGCGGCGGGCGGGAGCGGCGGTCACTTCTGGCGAATACCTACGAGGCGCTCCTGGCGGCGGTTTACCTGGATGGCGGCATTGACCCCGCCGGACTGATCGTTGAGAAAGACTTCGGTCCGCTGCTGGCTGCTACGGCCTCTGGCGCCAAGGGGCGTGATTTCAAGACCGAATTCCAGGAGATGACACAGACCCGTTTCGGTACGGCCCCAACCTATGAGCTGATTGCTACGGACGGCCCTCCCCATGACCGGCGTTTTACGGTGGCTGCCTTTGCCGGTGGTGAGAGGGTCGGAGAGGGGAGCGGCCGGAGCAAGAAGGAGGCGGAGCAGGCGGCTGCCAGACTATGCCTCGAGCGATTTGCTTCCGATGATGGGAAATGAAGCCTCTCATCGTACCGTTTTTCATATCCCACCAGGGATGCCCGCACAAATGCGTATTTTGCGACCAGGAACGGATCTCTGGCCAGAGCTCGGGGCTTCCCGCGACGGCTGAGGTTCTTGAAACCATCGAGCGCTTTGCCGCGTCGGCAGTGGGGCGGCCACTGGAGGTGGCTTTTTACGGCGGTACCTTCACAAGCCTTCCGCGGGGTGAGCAGGACCGGCTATTGGCACCGCTCCAGCCTCTTATTGCCAAGGGGCGTGTGGCCAGTGTGCGGCTTTCTACGAGGCCCGATTCCGTTGACGATGACACGGCCCGTTTCCTCGCCGCCCGCGGTGTGACCACGGTTGAGCTGGGGGTCCAGTCCATGGACGGCGAGGTTCTCGAGTCTGCCGGCCGGGGGCATGGGGCGGCCCATGTGGAGCGGGCATTCGCATCCCTTGGCAATGCCGGCGTTGCCGTCGGTGCCCAGCTCATGCCGGGGCTTCCCGGCGACACCCCGGAAAAGTCTCTGGAATCCCTTGACCGGGTGCTTGCCCTGGGCCCGGCGTGCCTCCGCATCTATCCGACGGTTGTTCTGGCGGGGACAAGGCTGGCGGACCTGTGGCGTTCCGGGTCCTACTCCCCCCTCGGCCTCGATGATGCCGTTTCCCTGTGCGGGGCCATGCTCCGCCGGTGTCTCGCAGCCAGTGTGCCGGTGATCCGGATAGGGCTTCAGCCCACGGAGGAATTGGAACGGCCGGGAACTATCCTGGCCGGTCCGTGGCACCCGGCATTTCGGCAGCTGGTGGAAAGCGAGCTTTTCCGCGGCCTCCTGGAACGGCTGGCCATGGATGTTCCAGCCGGTTCCGGCATTGAGGTTGCCTGCTCTCCCCGGCGCATATCCGACGTGGCCGGGCAGCATCGCTGCAATCTCTCCCGGCTCCGGGAGAAGTTCGGCATTGTGGTGAGGCGCATCACTGGGGACAACAGGCTGCACCCCTATGATCTGGAAATTTCTTGCTCCGGTAAAATCATTGCCGGTAGCGTACTGGACTGACCCTCCATGTTTCTCGAAAGGAGCTGAAACTTGTCAGATAAACCGTTCCGGTCAGGATTCGTTTCCATTATCGGGCGCCCCAACGTGGGGAAATCGACACTTCTGAACCGGATTCTCGGCGAGAAGATCGTTATTACCTCGGATAAGCCCCAGACGACCCGCAACCGCATCCAGGGGATTCACAACGTCCCCGATGCCCAGATTGTTTTCATCGACACGCCGGGAATCCACCAGGCACGTTCGCGCCTCAACAAATACATGGTGGAAGTGGCTGTTTCCGCTATCCGCGAGGTGGATCTGATCCTGTTCCTCGTGGAGGCCAACCAGAAGCCGGGAGAGCAGGAGCAGGAGATCATGGATGTGCTCGCGGGAGCGACGGCGCCGGTCTTCCTCGTCATCAACAAGGTGGACCTGACGGAGAAGGGTGCCGTGCTGGAGCGGATTGCCGCCTACAAGGACCGCTTCCCGTTCCGGGAGATCGTGCCGGTTTCGGCCGGTACCGGCGATGGTGTTGAATATCTGGTGGAACTGGTGCGCAAGGCTCTCCCCGAGGGACCGGTCTATTTCCCCGACGACATTCTGACCGATGTCCCGGAGCGGTTCATTGCCGCAGAGATTATCCGGGAAAAGGTCTTTCGTCTCACCCGCGACGAGATTCCCTACGCCACCGCCGTGGAGGTGGACAGCTTCAAGGAGCGGGAGGACGGGGGGCTCGTATCCATTGCCGCCACCATAACCGTGGAGCGGGATTCCCAGAAGGGGATCGTCATCGGGAAAAAGGGCGCAATGCTCAAGAAGATAGGTTCGGCGTCCCGGGTCGAGATCGAAAAATTACTTAACACAAAGGTTTTCCTGGAACTCTTCGTTCGGGTCCGCAAGGATTGGAGCGAAGACGAACGGATGCTGAAGGAGCTCGGATACACATGATGCCGCTTGTTGCCATAGTGGGGCGCCCCAACGTGGGGAAATCGACCCTTTTCAACCGTCTCGTGGGGCGCCGCAAGGCGATAGTCGATGATATGCCCGGCGTCACCCGCGACCGGAATTACGAAACCGTTACTCGCTTCGATGCGCCGTTCATCCTCATCGATACCGGCGGTTTCGAGCCGGTGAGCGAGGACCGCCTCCTGCAGCAGATGCGGGAGCAGTCCCGGCTCGCCATGGAGGAGGCGGACGTCATAATCTTCCTCATGGACGGACGGGCCGGTCTCACCCCTTCCGACGTGGAGGTGGTGGAGATGCTACGCCGGGTGAAAAAGCCCGTTTTCTACGTGGTCAACAAAGTGGACGGAGAAAAGCTGGAGAACGAAGCGGCCGATTTCTACACTTTGGGGGTCGATGCGCTCCACACCATCTCCGCCGAGCATAACCGCGGCGTGGGTGATCTCATGGATGAGGTGGTCGCAGCCCTGCCCAAAATCTCTAACCGTGCCGATGACGATGATATCACCAAAATTGCGGTGGTGGGGCGCCCCAACGTGGGGAAGTCATCCCTGGTGAACCGTCTCCTCGGCTTCGAGCGCGTGGTGGCAAACCCGACTCCCGGTACCACGCGGGATTCCGTGGATACCATGTTCAGCTGCAACAAAAAGCGCTATCTCCTCATCGATACCGCCGGTATCCGGCGCAAGGGGAAAACGACCCAGAAACTGGAGAAGTACAGTGTCGTGGACAGCTTGCGTAGCATCGAGCGGGCCGACGTGGCGCTCATCGTCATCAACGCCGAAGAGGGGGTGACGGAGCAGGACGAGCGGATCGCCGGTTATGCCTACGAGGCGGGGAAAGGCTGTATCTTCGTGGTTAACAAGTGGGATGTGGTGGAGAAGGACAACCGCACCCTGGGCAAGTTTGTGGAGCAGATAAAGACTGAATTCAAGTATCTGGCATTTGCGCCGATAGTATTTGTGTCAGCTAAAAGTGGCTTGCGGATCAACCGGGTCATGGAAGAGGTGGAGCGGGTCATGGCCCAGTGCACCAAGCGGGTCAGTACCGCGGACCTGAACCGCGTGTTTTCCGAGGCGGTGGATACGCATCATGCCCCCCTTTCCCACGGGCGGCGGGTGAAGTTCTACTATTCCACCCAGGTGGGGACGAAGCCGCCGACGTTCATTGTGTTCACCAATCAGCCCGAGGGGGTGCATTTTTCCTACGAACGTTACTTGATCAATACATTTCGCGAAGCGTTCGATTTTACCGGCACCCCCCTGAGAATCATCTTCCGGGGACGGGATCGCCGGGAGTAAACGCACTTTACTTGAACAGGGCGAGTAGTTTATGATGAGCGCCGTTTCAACCGCTGTTCTTCGGGCTTTGGACCCGATCCGGCCATGAGTCTTGTGGGTAATCTGGAAGACCTGGGACTGGGCGAGATCCTCCAGATCATAAGCCTGTCCTGCAAGTCGGGGACTCTCCGTCTCTCCAGCCGCGGCCGGGAGGGAGCTATCGTCTTCCGTGCCGGGCAGGTGATTCAGGCGACTTCCAGTACTCTCCAGGAGAATTTCGGCGAGATTCTGATCCGCAAGGGAACCCTTGATCTGGAAACCCTGCGGGCCGCCCTGGCCCAGCAGAAACATGAGGGATGCCGGGAAAGGCTCGGCTCAATTCTGGTTCGAAGTTTCGGTTTCCAGGCTTCTCTCATGGAGGAGCTGGCGAAGGAGCAGGTGGAGCGGGTGCTCTACACGCTTTTCGCCTGGGCCGAAGGAACCTTCGAGTTTGAACTCCAGGACAGCGTGGCCCTGACCGGCACCACGATTATGGATCCGCTCCAGTTCATGCTCGAAAAGGGGCTGAACCCCCGGATGTTCATGCGTGAGGGGGGAGCGGAGCAGCGGGAAGAGGACTTCCCCCTTGAGCAGGAGTCCCAACAGGATTCCATTGTTCCGGGAGGCTCCGAAGAGAGCCGGGCGGAGCCGTCGGGGCACATAAACCTGGGTGCGGAGCTTCTTCTCGAGATGGGAGAAGAGTTCACGGATCCAGGCAAGGCGGGGAGCGACCCCCATGCCCGGATGACCCTCCTGCGGGGTATGCTCGAAGAGTTGCACAACCCTGACCTGGGGTGCGGGATAACGTTGCTGGTATTGCGGTTTGCCTCCGAATTCGTGGGGCGGGCCGTCATCTTCATGGTTATGGGGAATGAGATAGTGGGGCTCGGCCAGTTCGGCCTCGACGACCGTGAAGGTTCCGCTGACGAACGTGTCCGGTCGCTCCGCATTCCCCGCGGGGAACCGTCGCTGTTCAGCGGGGTCATTGAGGCGAAGCATCCGGCGGTGGTTCGTCCCGAGTCCAATGAGTGGAACCAGTACCTATTCGGCCGTCTTGGCGCTGGAACGCCCCATGAGGTTTTTCTCGGTCCGATTGTAAGCGGAGGAGAGGTGGTTGCCGTGCTTTATGGCGACAATCAGACCGAGCGCAGGCCCATCATGGGGACCGAAGCGCTGGAGATCTTCCTCTCCCAGGCGGGGGTGGCCATGGAAAAAGCGCTTCTAGAACGTAGACTTATGAATAGTAGTCGGGGTGTGATGTGAAGAAAATTCTTATTGCGGAAGACTCGTCAACCATGAGATCGCTCCTCATGGCGACCATCGAATCCCTCGGAGGATATCAGGTCGTGGAAGCTTCCAGCGGGTTCGAGGCCCTTAGACTGCTGCCGAGGGAGCCGGTTGACCTGATCATCACCGACATCAATATGCCCGACATCAACGGGCTGGAGCTTGTGGGTTTTGTCCGCGGAAGCGAGATCTACCGGCACCTTCCGCTATTTATCATTTCCACCGAGGGAAGCGAGCGCGACCGGGAAAAAGGGCTCGCTCTCGGAGCGAATGAGTACCTGGTGAAACCGTTCGATCCAGCGCATTTGCAGGAGTTGATCTTACAGTACACGTCCTGAGGGTGATCCATGACAGATTCGCACGATGCGTCCGGCAGGGCAGTTGAAGATTTCCTGGCCGAAGCCGAAGAGATTGTAGAACGACTCAGTACCGATCTGGGGACCCTCAGCGACTGCACCGATAGTGGCGAGTGCGATCCCGACCTGTTGAACGCCATCTTCCGCGGCGCCCACTCCCTGAAGGGGCTTGCCGGGATGTTCGGATTCAGTGACATCCAGCAACTATCCCATAATCTGGAAAACCTCCTCGATTCGCTGCGCCTCGGGAAAATCCCCTTTACTACCTCCACCATGAATGTTCTTTTCGATGCCATGGAGCTCCTCGGCTCCGTGGTTCGGGGACTCGGAACCGGGGAGAACTTCTCTTCCGCCATTGCCGATGCGATTCAGCGGCTGAACGATTGCGCCACCAACCCGCAGGGTAGCGCTGAATCGCCCCTCCAGAAGCTCGGCCTCTCCGAGAAGGTTCTCAATTCCCTTACGGAATACGAGGAGCACAGGCTCGAGGAGAACGTCAAGAAGGGGCGGTCCATATACTCCATCCATGCTTCCTTCAGCCTCATGTCCTTCGACCAGGATCTGGGTGAAATCACTGAAAACCTTAAAAAATCGGGGGAAGTGGTCAGCACTCTTCCCAGTGCCAGCGCTACTCCCGAGTCGATGATAGACTTTGAGATTCTTTACGGAAGCGATCTCCCCCATGAAGATGTTTCAGGGCTCATTGACAGGGAAAATGTTGAAATAACCCGGATCGGTTCCGCCGCTTCCACCCCTGTAGCCGCGGCACCCGTACCTGCCACGGCAGCACCCTCGGCTGTACAGGCACTGGCGCCGGTCGAGGCTGCATCACCCCCTCCCGCCATTGCGGGCCAGGCCGACGATATGACCGCCAAGAGCATGAGCCGCACGGTGCGTGTCGATATCGGCAAGCTGGATGACCTGATGAACATCGTCGGCGAACTGGTCCTCTCCCACTCCATTATATCGACGCTGGCAACCCGCATGCGTCTCGAGGGGTTCTCGTCCTTGGCCATTGAGCTGGGCAAGGCGGCCAAGGGGCTTGACCGCAAGCTCACCGAGCTGCAGAAGGGGGTCATGGAAATCCGGATGATTCCGGTGGGGCAGCTTTTCGAGAAGATGGCCCGCATCGTCCGGAAGGTGTCCCGCGAGCAGGGGAAAAAGGTTGACCTGAAGACCTTCGGTGCCGATACGGAACTGGACAAGCTCATTATCGAAGATATTGCCGACCCCATGGTGCATATCATCCGCAACGCCATCGACCACGGGCTGGAGCCCACTGAAGAGCGGGTGGCGGCCGGCAAGCCCGAGCGTGGCACCATCCGGCTTTCCTCCTACCAGAAGGGGAATCACGTCGTTATTGAGGTGTCCGATGACGGTCGGGGCTTCAATATTGAAAAGGTCAAGAAGAAGGCCCTGGAGAAGGGGCTCATCAAGACCCTGGAAGGGGTGTCGGACCGTGATGCCCTCGATTTCATCTTCCTTCCCGGCTTTTCCACTGCCGACAAGGTGAGCGAACTGTCCGGCCGCGGCGTCGGCATGGATGTGGTGAAAAACAACATTGCCGCTGTCTCTGGAATGGTGGACATCGAAAGCACGTTCGGCCAGGGGAGCAAGATCATAATTACCCTGCCCATAACCCTGGCAATCATAAAGGCGCTTCTGGTTTCCACCGCCGGACGCACCTATGCCCTGCCTATCACGTCGGTGCTTGAGACGATTATTGTGACCGAGAGCGACATCGATACCGTGGAGCGCAAGGAGGTTTACCAGTTAAGGGAGACGACCCTGCCGCTGGTGCGGCTTGAGCGCTTCTTCGGCGTGCAGCGGACCAGGCCCGATTCCGCCGAGTTGTACGTGGTGGTAGTGGGGGTTGCGGAAAAACGGCTCGGGGTTATAGTTGACGATCTAATGGGGCAACAGGATATCGTCATCAAATCCCTGGGGGAGATGTTCAAGGGATATCGCGGCATAACCGGAGCGGCAGATTTGGGAGACCAGCGGACGATTCTAGTGCTCGACGTGGGCGGCATCATCGGCGAGGCGTTCAGGAGCGGAGGGTAGATGTACAGGGAGTTCTACGGGCTGAACGAAAAGCCTTTTTCGAAGACTCCGGATCCGCGTTACCTCTTCCTGTCCCAGGGACACCGGGAGGCCCTGGCGCGGCTCCAGTATGCGGTGGAGGAACGGGAACTGGCGCTGCTGACCGGAGATATCGGCTGCGGCAAGACCACCATTTCACGGGCGCTCATGGACGCAGTGGGTAACGACGGGTGTTTCTGCTTCATCGTCAACCCGCGTCTTTCGGCGGTTGAATTCCTTCGCACCGTTGCCCGCAGCCTCGGTATCGCCGAGCCTGCCGGGGCCAAGGATGAGCTGCTCCGGCAACTCACCGAGGCGGTCTACCGGCTCGATGGAGAAAAGCGCTGCCCTGTCATAATAATCGATGAAGCCCAGTTGATTCCCGATCAGGAGGTGTTTGACGAGATCAGGCTCCTGACCAACTTCCAGCTTGACGACCGTAACCTCATGAGCGTCATACTCATGGGGCAGCCGGAACTGAGACAGATACTGACCCAGCCTGCGCACGAGGCATTGCGTCAGCGGATTGCCATGCATTATCACCTCCAGCCGCTGACCCTTGAAGAGACCCTGGAGTATATTGACTTCCGCGTCGAAGTGGCCGGCGGCCCCCAGGGACTCTTTTCCCCCGATGCTATCCGGCGGATTTACGACTTGTCGGGCGGGGTGCCCCGTAAAATTAATATCCTGGCCACAAATGCGCTGCTGGTGGGATTCGGTAAGGACGCCTCCTGGATCGACGCCTCGCTGGTGGAAGAACTGCGGGAAGAGGCAAGCCTCTACTGAAGGTAAAGGACCGACAACCATGATGGATATAGCCGAGATCAGGAAAAAGGCCCAGAGAGAACGGGAAGGGCGCCGCGAGGAACCTCGGAGTACCTTCCCGCCGGCCGTTACCACTGCTGCCCCCCCCGAGGAGAACAGCGAAGGGGCCTTTGACGAGTTCTTCCCGGAAGTAGAGATAATGCCGGCTCCTTCGGTTGCAGTGCCGGTGGTGCTTCGTGATCCCCTGTCAGTCATCCTGGAGGGGCGAAGGTCGGCGTTGGCCGACGAAGTACTCTCCGTGGAAACCGAAGAAGATGTTGTCCTTGAGACTTCGACCACCCTTGAAGTGCTCTGCTTCCGGGTGGCGAACGAAATCTACGGCATCAACATCATGGACCTCAAGGAGATTATCAAGCCGCGCGAAACCACGGAAGTTCCCCATGCCCCGTCTTTCATCGCGGGGGTCATTTCGCTGCGCGGCATAGTAATCCCCATCTTCGTCCTTCGTGATCGGCTCGGGCTGCCTGCCGGCGAGGGCGGGGGAAAAGAGCGGGTAATCGTGGTGAAGAAAGAAGATGGACTCTGTGGTATCCTTGTGGACGAGGTAACCCATGTGGTCCGTATTTCTGCCGACAACATGGAACACCCTCCCGCTGTCCTCGATGGCATAGATCGTGAATTTGTTGCTGGGATAGGGCGCCACGAGGGAAAGATCATCATTATGCTTGCGATGGAAAAAGTTCTTGACGTCTCGCTGTACTGAAGATCGTGCCAGGATGCAAATTTGCGCGAAAGGTCCATAGCCAGCCATGGTTAAGAAAAAAATTCTGATCGTCGAGGATGAGGAAAGCCTGCTCAAGCTGGAGAGCATTCTCCTTACGTCCAAAGGGTATAGCGTAACAGGCGTTGCCGATGGTGTCTCTGCCCTGGAGCAGGTTGTTTTGATCAAACCCGACCTGATTGTCCTCGACATCATGCTGCCAGGCATGGACGGTTTCGAAGTATGCCGCATCATCAAGCAAAATCCTGAAACGGCACATATTCCCGTCATGATGCTGACCGCCAAGAAGAGCAGCCAGGACTGCGAGCGGGGGATG
Source organism: Geobacter benzoatilyticus (assembly GCF_017338855.1). Lineage (NCBI taxonomy): Bacteria > Pseudomonadati > Thermodesulfobacteriota > Desulfuromonadia > Geobacterales > Geobacteraceae > Geobacter > Geobacter benzoatilyticus. The sequence continues at coordinate 3,381,575 of NZ_CP071382.1, read as the reverse complement.
GCTGCCGGCGCGTCCGCCTATGTTACCAAACCGTTCAAGTCGGCGAAGATAATTGAAATCATACAGGAACTTCTCTCTCAGTGATGGGGAGGGAACCAACGCGGGAGAAACGCTGCGCGTTGTCCTGGGGGGAATAATGAAGGAAACCGACATCCAGGAAATACAGCTTGCCTGTTTTCGTCTGGGCGACGCGAACTTTGCGGCGGATATCATGAGAATCAAGGAGATTCTCAAGCCACAGCGGTTGACCAAGCTTCCCAGAACACCGGCCTTCGTTGAAGGGGTGATCAATCTCCGTGGTGCGGTCATCCCTGTAATTGACCTGCGTAAGCGGTTCGAACTCCCCGACCGCGCTCCGCTGGAGGAATCGAGGCTTTTGGTGGTGGCTGTCGCCCGGCAGCTGGTCGGGCTTGTGGTCGATGACGTTACCGAAGTCATCACGGTCCAGGCGCAGGATATCAAGCCCCCTCCCCATGTGGCGGAGGGTATCAATACCGAGTATCTGATCGGCGTTTGCCTTGTCCGCGACAGCCTGGTCATGCTTCTCAACCTCGATACGATTTTATCCAGCGTTGAAACATCGGTGCTTGCCGGTTTATCCCGAGCGGCGGGCACAGCTCCCCCCCGGTAGTACCGCATCGGTGCATCAACTGTCCGGAGCTGACTGAAGGTTTAATGTAATTACTGCAAGGAGACCGTCTGTGGACGATCTTGAAAACATACGCAAACAAATGAACGAACCCGATGAGGAGATGCGCCGTCAAGCGGTTATTTCCCTGTCAAGGTACCCCCTTGGCAACTCGCGGGAACTCTTTTTCATGGCCATGGGTGATGTTAGCTGGCGAGTGCGCAAGGAGGCGGTAAATGCGCTTCTTACCGTCTCCCTTGACGATGCAACGCTCGACGGGCTCATCGGCCTGCTCGCCTCATCGGATAACGCCGGTCTCAGAAACTCGGCGGTTGAGGCCCTTGAGCGCTTGGAATCCCGGGGAGTGCCCATGCTCCTCGAACACCTCAAGGACCCCGACCATGACGTGCGCAAGTTTGTCGCCGACATCCTCGGCAACATCGGCGACCGCTCATCCATTCCGGCTCTGGTTGAATCGCTGCGGGACCCCGATGCCAACGTTTCTGCCGCTGCCGCCGAGAACCTCGGCAAAATCGGCGACTCGAGGGCCGTCGCGCCCCTCATTGAGGCATTGGGGAAGAATGATGTCTGGTTCCGCTATTCGGTTCTCGGCGCCTTGGCCAAAATCGGTGATCCGGTTCCTTTTGCGGTATTCACTCCCCTGATTAATGATGCCCTGCTGAAGCGTCCCGTTTTCGAATGCCTCGGTGCCCTGGGCGACCGCGAGGCGGTGCCGGTGCTTCTTGAAGGGATTCAGGATCCTGTCCGGTCAGTTCGCGAGGCGGCTGTCTGTGCCCTGCTGCGGCTCAGGGCGAGACTCCCGGCCGTCTACACCCGCGAGGTTGACGATCTGCTCCCCGGGTTCAAGGGGAAACCATGCGTAGAACAGCTCATCGATTCCCTCAATACTGCCGAGTCCCAGGTTAAAGAGGCTATCGTCGGACTTCTGGCCCTGATTGGAGACGAGAGAGCCGCTTTACCGCTTCTGGAGTGGTGTCGCGACGAACAGCTCCGTCGTATGTGCCTCAATGGCTTCCGGTCCATGGGCGAACGGGGGATGAAGGCACTTCTTTCCGTATTCTCCGGTGCCGATCATGAAGAAAAGGCCTTCATTATCCATATTTGGGGAGAAATGAGTTTCGGCGGCGCGGAGTCCTATCTGGGCGAGGCCATGCTGAGCAGCAACTTCGCGGTGCGTCGCTCTGCCGTGCTTGCCGCAGGCAAAATCGGACTTGTGGGGCTTCTCGACCAGATAGCGCAACTGCTCGACGACTCCGATCCGGATGTGCGCGAGGGTGCCGTGGGCGCCCTCGTACGTCTGGCGTCCACCGGGCGTGAAAAGGTTTCGGCCATCGCACGAAAGCTTGCCGCCTCTCCGTCGCCGGATGCCAGGCGGGATGCCGCCCGGCTCCTGGCCGCCCTGGGGGAGCCGGAACCTCTGGCTCTGCTGGTGAAGGATGAGAGCGCTGTGGTGAGACGTAGTGCCGTGACGGCCCTGGCCGGACTCGGGGTTCCCGAATGTGCCGGGAACCTGATCATGGCTTTGGTGGACGAAGATCCTGACGTTCGTATCGCAGCGGCTGCCGGCCTTGGTGATGTGCCGGGCGTGAAAGATCTGCAGCCGCTGATTTTTTCCCTTGATGACGAGGATCCGTGGGTTCGTTGCGCGGCCCTGAAGAGCCTGGGCAAGATAGGTGGCGAAGGGGTGCTGGATGCCATTGAGGCATTGCTCGAAAAGGCAGACGGGGTTGTTTTGATTACTGCTCTTGAAACGCTTGCGGGGCTGGGTGGCGACCGGGCGCTGGCGATGGTGCGAAAAGGCCTTGTGAGTGGTGATGAAGAGGTGGTCAAGTCTGCCATAGACATACTTTCCCGCAGCGACTCAGGCTGGATAGGGGAATACGGCGACATGCTCCTCCGGCACCCCCACTGGGACGTGCGCTGCGCCATGGCCCGCGCCATGGCCCACCTGCTTGGCGATGGTGCTGCCGTGCCTCTGCGAAAGGCCCTGGAAACCGAGCAGGACGAGCTCGTCCGGGGTGAAATCCGTGATCTTCTCGGAAGGTGGTCGTAATGTTCAGCCTTGAGCCGGAAATACCACTCTCCGATGAGGAATTCCGCCTGATACGGGATCTCATCTACAGCCATTGTGGTCTCTTTTTCGATACCGACGCCACCTATCTGCTTGAAAAGCGCCTCGCCAAACGCTTGCAGTTCCATCAGCTTTCCAGCTTCAGGGATTACTATCACTTCCTCAAGTATGACCGGAAACGGGATCAGGAACTTTCGGATATCATGGATATCCTGACCACCAACGAGACTTACTTCTTCCGGGAATCATTCCAGCTCAGGGCTTTCACCGAAGAGATCATACCCTCTCTCCGGGAACTCAAGCTGAAGAACGGCGACCGGACGCTACGTATCTGGAGTGCCGGCTGCTCCAGCGGAGAAGAACCCTACACTATTGCCATGCTTTTGCTGGACAGGGGGGGCTTTGCCGACTGGAACGTGGAAATTATCGGCACCGATATCAGCCACCGGGTAATCCAGCAGGCCCGCAAAGGACTCTACGGCAAATCGTCATTCCGGGTTACCGACGATAGTTATGTTCGCCGCTATTTTACCGAGCAGGACGGTATGTTCAGGGTGAACGACAAGGTGCGGGAACTGGTTACCATCAGCCATCTTAATCTGCTGGACGCAAACCGTATTTCGTTTCTGGGCCATATGGACGTAATTTTCTGCCGCAATGTAATCATTTATTTCGACCTCGCTGCCCGGCGTAAAGTGATCGATTCTTTCTATCGCTCACTTCGCAATGGCGGCTACCTCCTTCTGGGCCATTCCGAATCGCTCATGAATATCACGACGGCATTTACCCTCAATCACCTCAAGAGCGATATGGTGTATCAGAAGCCTTTCGCCGGTGTCGCAGGGGGTGGCCTGTGAGAAGCCAGAAAAAAATCAGGGTCGTCGTCATCGACGACTCGGCCTTCAACCGGCGGGCCATCAGCAAAATGCTCGAAAGCATGCCCGAGGTGGTCGTGGTGGGATATGCCACCGATGGCGAGGAAGGTATCAGGAAGGTTATCGACCTGAAACCGGACCTTGTGACCCTGGACCTTGAGATGCCCAGGATGGATGGGTTCACCCTCCTGCGGATAATCATGGGGTACTGCCCGACGCCGGTCATAGTAATCAGTTCAAAGAGTGATGACGAGAAAGTCTTCAAAGCGCTGGAACTGGGTGCGGTCGATTTTGTCGCCAAGCCGACCCAGGGGATATCCGAGGAGCTCCTTTCCATCAGCGGCGATATCCAGCAAAAGGTGCGCAGCGTACTCTCCCTGAACATGAAGGAGATCATCCGGCGGGAGAAGGGGGTGGCTTCGGTTCCCCATGCTTCCGGGAAGGCGAAAAAGGATGTTGAGGCGCCGCGCGTTATGCCGTGCCGTCTCGATGTGGTGGCCATAGGGGCTTCCACCGGCGGGCCTCCCGCGCTTCAGCGGATACTCGCTTCGTTCCGCGAGCCCCTGCCTTTGGCGATAGTTATCTCCCAGCATATGCCGTCGGGATTCACCCGGACTTTTGCCGAACGTCTCAATCGTCTATGTAACTTCGATGTCAGGGAAGCATCCGATGGCGACCAGGTCCGTCCGGGAAGCGTCCTGATTGCCCCGGGCGGCCATAATATGGTGTTCGAAAAGTCCGGCGGCTCTGTCGTTGCCCGGATAGTCAAACCCTCAGCCACGGAGCGCTACTCTCCTTCGGTGGATGCCATGCTCACTTCCTGTGCCGAGGTATATGGTTCCCGAACGCTTGGGGTGGTTCTCACGGGCATGGGAAACGATGGAAGTCAAGGGGTAAGGGCCGTTAAAAGTGCCGGGGGACAGGTCATTGCCGAGGCGGAAAGTTCTGCTGTCGTGTTCGGCATGCCGAAGGAAGCTATTGCAACGGGAGTTGTGGACAAGGTAGTCTCCATTGACCTTATGGCGCTTGAAATCCGCATGCGTAGCGGAGTTGCCGCCGACATGGATTAGCAGGTTGTACGGTCTGCAGTATTACGGACGCGTCGCGTTACGGAGAGCGGCGACGGAGGTCAGTCGTGTCGATTGATGATAAGGTCGAGGAACCAGGAGTTCACGTGCGAGCCGATGAATTTCTCCAGTTGTTCAAAAAGGGGGCGGAATTCACGCAGGACCTCCTTAAGGAGAACGAACGTCTCCGTTACCGGATTCTGCAGCTGGAGGAAGAGTTGCGCACCGGTGGCGGTTCGACGTCCCTTGCCGACGAAAATCGGCAGCTTGCAACCCGCATCGAGGAGCTGGAGCGGGAGAAAGAGGAAATTCTTGGACGAATCCGGCAGATTGAGGATGAGAACAATGATTTCGCTACCCGGTACGTTGAGATCGAAGAAGAAAACAACAACCTGGCGAATCTCTACATAGCCAGTTATCAGCTACATTCGATCCTCGACTTCGACGATGTTCTCAAGGTCATTACCGAGATCATCATCAACCTGATCGGCGCCGAAGAATTTGCCGTCATGGTCACTGACGAGAGGACCGGGTTGCTCAGCGCCGTCGCTTCAGAGGGGGTAGCCCTTGACGAGATGCCGAAAGTGCGTCCCGGCGAGGGGCAAATCGGTACCATAGCCAGCACGGGCGAAAACTATTTTGCCGGTGATCCTGCCGGTTACGTGCGCGACCTCCTGAACCCCATGGTCTGTATCCCGCTCAAAATCAAAGAGCAGGTGATCGGGGTGATTGTCATTTACAAGCTCCTGATCCAGAAAAAAACTTTTGCGCCGGTTGATTACGAGCTGTTCACGCTACTTGCCGGACACGCGGCAACGGCCATATTCAGTTCAAAACTCTATTCGGACTCGGAACGTAAACGCTCAACCATGCAGGGGTTCATTAACCTTCTGACTAAGTAGTTCTGGCCACTGGAGAACCTTTAATTATGGCTGTAAAGAAGATACTGATAGTCGAAGATTCGCCCACCATGCGGCAGCTAATTGCTTACACTCTGCGGCGCCTGCCCGATGTGGCACTGGTGGAAGCGACCGACGGAGTTGACGCGTTGAAGAAGCTCGGTTGCGATAAATTCGACCTGATATTCACCGATATCAACATGCCGATCATGGACGGCCTCAAGCTTGTGAGCCATGTCCGCAACGACCCGGAGCTGAAGCACATCCCGATCGTCATCATTACTACCGAGGGTGCCGACGAGGACAGAAAGCGGGGAGTCGCGCTCGGCGCAAACAACTACCTCACAAAACCGATTCAGGCCGGCAAAATACTTGCGGTGGCAAAGGAATTGCTAGAGATCGGTTAAAATCCCTGGGAGCCGGGGTCAGGATGCAGAAAAATTTCTTCCGCAGCCCGGCCGACGGCTTCCGAATCCTTTCGGAGTTCTCGTGAAACGCCTGCTCATTCCTGCCATATTGTTCATTCTATGTCTGCCTTTTCTTCTTCTCGCCCAGGATTACCAGGTGGTCACATTCAAAACCGAAACCGCCGGGGCGGTAGATTTCAATCACCCGGTACACCTGAAGGCCCTGGGCAGCAATTGTACGCTCTGCCACAATTCGATCTTCAAAATCGGCACCAAGGCGGCTCCGGTCACCATGAAGGAAATGGAGGCGGGCAAGTCGTGTGGAGCTTGTCACAACGCAAAAAGGGCTTTTGCCCTTGCCGAATGTACCCGCTGCCACGTAACGAAGGAAGTCCCGGTGGATATCCCCCACTTCGGGGCCGTAATTTTCAGCCATAAATTTCATCTTGGCCTTGGCGCATACGGTTGTGCCGATTGCCACAATACCCTCTTCGGCGCCAGGACCGACAATCCCAACGTCACCATGAAGGAGATGGAGCAGGGTGTTTCCTGTGGTGCCTGTCATGACGGCAGTACTGCCTTCTCCGTAAAGGGGGACTGCACCAAGTGTCACGCGGTTCGCAATATTCCCTTCTCTGCCGACGTCACTTTCAGCCATGATGTCCACCTGGGATTCGGCCATGTCTGCGGAGACTGCCACAACAAGCTGTTCCTGGCCGGTCCCGACAGCAGGCGCTACACAATGCTGGAGATGGAGACGCAACAGTCGTGCGGCGGCTGTCACAACGGCAGCACCGCCTTCTCGGTCAAGGGTGACTGCGGCCGCTGCCACACTGCCGTCAAGGATGTGACGTTCAGTAAAAGTGATGCTTTCTTCAGCCATGCTGTCCATACCGCTCTTCTTGAGTGCAGCAGTTGCCACAGCGGCACCTTCGTAGGCGGGGTGAATAGTCGGCGCTACACCATGGCCGATATGGAAAAGGGGCTTTCCTGCGGTGTCTGTCATGAAGATAAAACGGTATTCGGAGTGCGCGGCAACTGTGACCGTTGCCATGTGAAAACCAAAGAGGTCAACTTCAAAACTGGGGCTGCCGGCACCGTGAATTTCAGGCATGATGCCCACAGTCAGATGTATGGCTGCGGTGACTGCCACAATGGCATCTTTACCGCCGGAAAAGGACGCAAAAGCTATACGATGGCTGAGATGGGCAAAGGGAAGTCGTGCGGCGCGTGCCACGACGGCAAAACTGCTTTTGCCGCCACTGCCGCCGCCAATTGCGGCACCTGCCACCCCCTGCGGGATGTGCTCCTTCCCCATGATGCCCGCTTCCCCCATGTGAAGCACCTCGAATTCCAGACCTGCAGCGACTGCCATAACGGGCTGTTCCTCTCCGGTCCGGGAAACCGCCGCTGGACCATGACCCAGATGGAGGAAGGCAACTCCTGCGGCGCCTGCCACGATGGTTCGAGCGCATTCACTGTCAAGGGATCGTGCGACCGCTGCCATACCTCAACAGTGGATGTGGCATTTGCTGTGCGCCAGACGGGAGTCACCCCCTTCAGCCATGGGGTCCATACTTCGCTCCATGGTTGCAGTGACTGCCACAATGGGATCTTCGGAGCCGGTGCATCCGCTAAACGCTACACCATGGCCGATATGGAGAAAGGGGCTTCGTGCGGGGCGTGCCACGACGGCAAAAGCGCTTTTGCCGTGAAGGATAACTGTACAAAGTGCCATCCGGTCAAGGAGATCGATTTCAGTAAATCAGGCGCGCGTTTCAGCCATGCATTCCACCTCAACGCCTATGGTTGCACGGATTGCCATGACGCCCTGTTCAAGCCGAACGCCGACAACCGGTCCTGGACCATGGCCGAAATGGAAAAGGGGAATTCCTGTGGTGCCTGTCATGACGGCAAGAGTGCCTTCAACGTCACAGGCGATTGCGCAAAATGCCATCCGGTTACCAAAGGGGTGAAGTATGAGCTCCCCGGCGATGTGGGGAGCGTCCTTTTCAGCCATAAATCCCATTCGGCCAAAGGATATGGCTGCGCAGACTGTCACAGCAAGATCATCGTTGCCGGCTCCGGGAGGAGCTCCCATTCCATGAAAGATATGGAACAGGGGCAGTCGTGCGGCGCCTGCCACGGTTTCAGCATGGCCTTCAGCGTGAAAGATCCCGTGAATTGCGAAAAGTGTCATAAAAGGCTCTATTGATGTTCTTGTAAAGCCTGTCTGCCCATCTTTTGAAAGCCCCGCCGGCCCTGTGAACATATTTGCATGGCCGGCGTTTTTGTGCTAAGTACAGACCCTTGGTTTTGATTTTTTACTTACCCGTCAGCCGGAGGTAGCACGCCGTGGAAGAGAAATACATCCCCCGAAACGTCGAAGAGAAATGGCAAAAAACCTGGGAGGAGAACAAAACCTGCAAGGTCACTGAAGACCCTGCCAAGCCCAAGTATTACCTTCTCGAAATGTTTCCCTATCCATCGGGCCGTATCCACATGGGGCACGTGCGCAACTATTCCATCGGCGACGTTATCGGGCGTTTCAAGCGCCTGCGGGGGTTCAACGTTCTTCATCCCATGGGGTGGGACGCCTTCGGCATGCCGGCGGAGAATGCGGCCATTCAGCATAAGAGCCATCCGGCCAAGTGGACCTACGAGAACATTGCCTATATGCGGAGCCAGCTCAAGAAAATGGGGTTCTCCTACGATTGGGACCGCGAACTGGCCACCTGCGACCTGGACTACTACAAGTGGGAACAGAAGATGTTCCTGGAGATGTACGGGAAAGGGCTTGCCTACAAGAAGACCTCTTACGTCAACTGGTGTCCCAAATGCGAGACGGTTCTGGCCAATGAGCAGGTGGAGGACGGAGCCTGCTGGCGCTGCGACAGCGAGGTGACCCAGAAGGAGCTGGAACAGTGGTTCTTCAAGATTACCGATTATGCTGAGGAACTTCTGGAGAACACCGGCAAGCTCCCCGGCTGGCCCGAGCGCGTCCTTACCATGCAGCGCAACTGGATCGGCAAGAGCTATGGCTGCGAGATTGATTTCCCCGTGGAAGGCGGCCTCAGCAAGATACGGGTGTTCACCACCCGCCAGGACACCCTCTTCGGCGCCACATTCATGTCTCTCGCCCCTGAGCATCCCATGGCCCTGGAGCTCACGACGCCGGACCGCCGGGCCGGGGTGGAAGCTTTCATCGACAAGGTGAAAAAGACCGACAAGATCAGGCGGACCGCCGAGGATTTCGAGAAGGAGGGGGTCTTCACCGGATCTTACTGCATCAATCCGGTCACAAATCGCAAGATGCCGATTTACCTTGCCAATTTCGTCCTTCTCGACTACGGCACCGGCGCGGTCATGGCAGTACCGACCCATGACCAGCGCGATTTCGAGTTTGCCAAGAAGTACGATCTGCCGCTCCAGGTGGTTATCCAGCCCGAAGGCGAAACCCTCGATCCCGCCGCCATGACTGCCGCCTATACCGAGATCGGGACCATGGCCAACTCCGGTCCCTTTGACGGGCTGCGCAGCGACGAGGCCAAGGAGAAAATCGCCGACTACCTGGCAAAGGAAGGAATCGGCATCAAGACCGTGAACTACCGCCTGCGGGACTGGGGCATCTCCCGCCAGCGTTACTGGGGAAACCCGATTCCGGTCATTTATTGCGACATCTGCGGCGTGGTTCCGGTGCCTGAAAAGGACCTGCCGGTGGTGCTCCCCATGGATGTGGAGTTCACGGGCGAGGGTGGGAGCCCCCTCAAGAAGCTCGACTCCTTCGTGAATGTTCCCTGCCCCCATTGCGGTCAGATGGCCCGCCGGGAGACCGATACCATGGACACCTTCGTCCAGTCTTCCTGGTACTTCCTCCGTTATTGCTGCCCCGATTTTGCCGCAGGTCCCATCGACAAGGCCAGGGCTGCTTACTGGATGTCGGTGGATCAGTATATCGGCGGCATCGAGCATGCAGTGCTGCACCTCCTCTATGCGCGCTTCTTCACCAAGGCCTTGCGGGACCTGGGGTATGTGAGCGTGGACGAGCCGTTCACGAATCTCCTCACCCAGGGGATGGTCATCAAGGACGGCGCCAAGATGAGCAAGTCCAAGGGGAACGTGGTGGATCCCGACGCACTGATCAACCGTTACGGTGCCGATACCGCCCGGCTCTTCTCCCTCTTTGCCGCGCCGCCGGAGAAGGATCTGGACTGGAGCGACCAGGGGGTGGACGGTAGTTTCCGCTTCCTCAGCCGGGTCTGGCGCCTGGTCTGCGACCTTCTTCCTTTCGTTGGCAAGGGAACGGCTGTAGATCCTGCGGCCCTTTCCGATGAGGCCCTTGCCCTTCGTCGCTCCGTTCACAAGACGATTCGCAAGGTTACCGACGACATCGATGAACGTTTCCATTTCAATACCGCCATTGCGGCCATTATGGAGCTTGTTAACTCCATCTATGCCTTCGAGCCCAAGAATGCGCCCGAAAACGGGCCGGTTCTGACTGAGGCCATCGAGAGCGTCGTCATAATGCTTTCCCCCTTCGTTCCCCATGTGGCAGAAGAGCTCTGGGAGTCCCTCGGCCACCGGGGTGGGGTAGAGTCGGCCGGTTGGCCCTCCTTCGATCCTGCGGCCGCAGTTGATGCGGAGTTCCTCATCGTGGTCCAGGTGAATGGCAAGCTCAGGGGCAAACTGACGGTATCCGTCGATGCCACTGAGGAGCAGGTCAAGGCAGCCGCCTTTGCGGACGAAAAGGTGAAGCCGTGGCTGGAGGGGAAACAGCTCCGCAAGGCTATTTACGTGCCGGGCAAGCTCCTCAATATTGTGGTAGGGTAACGAACCGATGCCGACAGTAAAGGGATACATAGCAAGGCTGATGGCACTTTCCCTGGCTGCCCTCGTCATCTCGGGGTGCGGATATCACGTCATGAAACCGGCCAGGGGGGGGGCGGGGCTGGAAGGCAAGACCCTGGAGGTTACCATATTCGATAACCGCAGTTTCCGGCCGAACATCGAAGCGATCCTTTCCGACATAATCGTGGATGAACTGGTCAAGAGAGAAGGCGCCCAGCTTGTGGAGAGGGGGGGGGATATTGTGCTCTCCGGGGCCATCATTGATTATTCAACATCCCATGTCTCTTATACCGCAGAGGATGAGGTCAAGGAATACCGGGCTAAGGTGACGGCTGAAGTTGCCCTGAGAAATAAAGAGACCGGAAAAGTGATCTGGAAAGGTACCCTTACCTCTTCCCAGGATTTTCCCGCCCTGGATGACCTTGTATTCCAGCAGAACAGCGAAGATGCCGCCATTCGGGAGATTTGCCGCAAGCTGGCGCGGGAAGTCTATATCCATTTGACTGAAGATTTCTGATGTCTGTGCAGGCTTGCGCGGGATCCCCTTTATCCCATGAAAATCGACGAATTCAATAAAGCAGTGTCACGGGGAGATATTTCTCCCCTTTACTATTTCCATGGTGATGAACCTTACCTTATGGAGCGGGCCGTAAAGCGGCTTACAGACCTCGTTGTCCCCCCTGATTTCCGTGATTTCAATCTGGACGTTTTTTATGGCAACGAGTGCAAGGGAGATGAAATCGCGTCGGTGGCCCAGACTCTTCCGATGTTTGCCGATCGCAGGATGGTAATCGTGAAGCGTTCCGGCGACCTTTCCGCTGCCGCCCTGGAAATACTTGCAGCCTGCGCCGTGGACCCGCCGCCCACCACGTGCCTCGTCTTCGTCGGAGAGAAGGTTGATCAGCGGAAGAAATTCTTCCAGGAACTGAAAAAGAAGGGTGAGCTCGTGGAGTGCAAGCGCCCCTACGAGAACCAGCTCGGCGCTTTCATCCGCGAAGAGGCAAAAAGCCTGGGCAAGCGCATCGAGCCGGCTGCGGCCGAAATGCTGGTATATCTGGTGGGAAGCAATCTGGGCGAATTAACCACACAGTTGGAAAAGGTGGCACTGTATGTTGGCCAGCGCGAAGCAATAACCATTGGCGATGTACGGGGTATCGTTTCAGACACGAAGGTTGAGAGCGTTTTTGATCTTGCCAATGCCATGGGCGAACGCGATCCGGCAAAGGCATTGCGGAGCCTTGCCACCATCCTGCGGGATGGCGAGGCGCCGCTTATGCTCCTTGCCATGATTGCCAGGCACTTCCGTCAGCTTTGGCGGGTAAGGGATTTGATGGCGCAGAAGGTCGCGCAGCAGGATATCTCCCGCCTTGCAGGCATTAACCCCTATTTCCTTAAAGGGGTTATGGCGCAGGCGCGTAATTTCGGGACCCATGAACTGAAACGGGTGTTCGAAAGCCTGTACGCGGCTGACCTGGAGCTCAAGGGGGGAGGGTCACGGCGGCCTGCACTCATCATGGAGCGGCTTGTGATGGATGTCTGCGGAATTTCCCGGTAATAAAAAAGGGCACCCCAATCGGGCGCCCTTTTTTTATTGCTTAAGGCAGGAAATATCTAGCCGAGGGTGTTCACCAGTTTGGTGAGACGGGAAACGTTGCGGGAAGCAACATTGGCGTGGATGATCCCCTTGGTGGCTGCCTTGTCGATGACCGGAATAGCTGCCTGAAGGGCTTCTTTTGCCTTGGCTGCATCCTTGGCTTCAACCGCCTCACGTACATTCTTTATGAAAGTCCGCAGACCAGAGCGGATAGACTTGTTTCTGAGTTGTTTCTTCTTGTTCTGCTTGATCCTTTTCAGGGCCGACTTGTGATGAGCCAAACTGCACCTCCGTATGTGTATCGAGTAGATTCTGGTAGTTACGAAAGGTTTATAATTACCACTGAACTCATTTCATAGTCAAGTTAAAAATGCCGCGGCTCCATGGGAGCCAGGCACAAAAAGAGGGCGGACTCCGGGAGTCCGCCCAATTGCATACGCAAATGAGGCTGCTGCCGTTCTTTGCGTTAGAAACGGTACCCGAGCCCCAGGGATCCGGAGTAGCTGATTCCGTCCTGGTCGCCGTAGACGTAGGGAGCATCGTCCACGAACTGCGAGAACCCGGCCTGGGCAGTCAGGTAGAGGTTCCGGGTGAAGTTATAGGTGCCGCCGAGACTGCATTCAATCTGCTCATAGCTCAGATCCGAGTAGGTGCTGAACCGTGCAAGGTTGTCGGTGGAGTACAGCTGGTTAATGATGTAGTCGGTTGTGTCTATGGGCGAGAGGTAAAGCCCGCTCATTTCGGCCGTTGCATCATTATACAGGGCGTTTGCGTGCAGTTTCAGCTTGTCTGTTGCCTGGTAAGTCGTGTTCAGCGAAAGAGTATGAACTTCGGTGTCGTACTCGAAATTGTCGCATGTCGACCCAAACTGGGTCGATGGGATTACCCCCGCTCAGCCATCGTACCATCCTTGGCAGAAGTCTGTTTTGGATGTCTGTTTCATGAAGTTGTAGGCGAGGGTGATGTTCACTTTATCGCTCGGTGCATACCAGAAGGAAATGCCCGGCGAATGGGTCTGCTGTTTCCAGCTGGACGTGTTGAGGTCGTTCTGCTCCATCTTTACGCGGTAGTAGGCGGTAGTCGAAAAACGGGCCGAAGGCGACCATGTGGCGGTGACAGCCCCTTCGTGAACACTGTCGGGCTGGTTGGAGAGATCTGCGATCCGCTCGTCGTAGAATGAGACCCCATAGGTCGGACCGCCGATGACCGTTGTCGTGAAGGGGGCCATGACCGATGTCGTCGGTACCAGTGCGGCATCGGGATTCTGGAACGGGTTCTCGATGTCCTTGTAAGTGTAGCTGGCCCTCATTGAGAGCGTATTGGTGGGCCTGCTGTTGAGTGACGCCTTGATTTTATGGGTCTCGGTCTTTCCGAAGAGCTCGTCGTCGCGGTCTTCGTTCTTGTACTCATAGCCCAGGCGGAGAGTGGTCCGTTTCGCCAGCCGGTAAACGGTATCCATGCCGAGGGTTGCCACATCCCTGGAGAGCACCGAATGCCGCGTCGGCGACAGCGACTCCGCCGTGGGAGTGAACTGGTTCGGCGCTGTGCCCCATGAGGCGACATCAACGACTGGAAGGGTGTTGAACGAGAGGGTTACATCGTCATTCTCGATCTTCTCTGCCTTTCCGCGCAGCGTTACCGTCAGGTTTTTCCACGGGGTGGCGGTGATCCTGCCGCCGTAGGCATCGTAGGAGGTCTTCAGTTTCCCCTGGTCCAGGGAAAATATATCCGCGTCTCCTGTCTTTGTACTGTCGACAGTAGTGTTCACGTAACTGGCCACCATGGTGGTGTTGTGCGGCAGGTCGAGCTTGGCCTTGATGACGTGGCTGTCCTTGTTGGAATCGGGGGTAACATCATACCTGAGCCCCCCATTGCGGTAATCGTACAGGAGCCGGTTATCGAACCCCTGGGCCGCGGTCAGGTAATTGGCCGGGAAATTCATGCCCGGAGACAGTGCCGGGTCATAGGTCATCGTCGGGTCGGCGCCGTGCTCCCTGAACTGTCGGTTCATGTAAGAGTAGTTCAAGGTCAGCAGCCCGAACTTACCCGTGACGCCGGCGGTAATGTCCCTGGTGTTTTCGTCGATCTTCTTCCCTTTGCCGGTCACGTGGCACGAGGTGCATTTGCTCATGCCTATGGACTGCTCCATCCCGTTGCGGTCCTCGTTGCGGTAGGTGAAGTGGAAGGTCAGGTTCGGAAGCTGGGGCAGGGTGAGGTCCGAGTGGCTTTTCCATTCCCGGCGCACCACGGAGAAATCGGCATTTGGGGTCAGATCCTCGCCGAAGACCGATGCGCGACCTATCTGCTGGGCAGTGTACCCGGCAGTCGGCGTCCAGGAGTTGGCTACATAACGGGTTCCGCTGGCCGTCTCGGTTACCAGGAAGCCCGGTACGAAGTTTGGGGTGATGGTGTTGTTGCTTTCAAGGAACGCAGTGTTGGTGCCGATTGTCGTGGACGGCCCAGAGAGTGCGGGTGCTTTGGGGATTGCCGCGTCGAGATAGTTTATCTGGTCATGGTCTAGCCAATGCTGAAACACATCATAGCTGAAGCTGGATCTAAGAACCCGCTTGACGTCCAATTTCACATTGTGCGTCTGATCCCTGGAGTCCATGAACCTGACGTCGCCATCCAGTGTGATGCCTGCTCCTTTGACACTGAGATCGACTTTCCCATAGGGGTTGACGCCGGGCTTGGTCCGTATTGACGAATATTCGTTCACGCGGCTGATGTCATCCGATACTGCCAGCCCTGCTGCCCCCGTTTCAATTGTCGCAGACAGGTTTTTTGATTCCTGCTCGGCGAAAAGTGAAAGCGGAGCGCACAGGACCAGTACCGGTAGAGCCATCAGCCATTTTCCGGATATTTTCATATCTGCTCCTTTACTCATATTCAGTGCAGTTCATGTTAGCGGGTAAGTCCCGAGGCTCCATCGGGCCAGCCCCTTGAGCCATCGCTGTTCATTGACGGTGCTGTCTGCGAGGGGAGATCGCTGCCATGGACCTGGGAATGGCAGACGGTACACTTGGTGCCGAAGGCCTTGGCCCATCCGTCGGTGCCGTGGCTGTTGTCAAACTGAACCGAATTCGTCGCTGAGAGCGGGTCGGTTGTATTGGCGATGGTGTTTGCATCGTAAGCCACGTTGCCGGAGTCGACGGTCGCGCCGGTCCTGATGGTGTGGAAGTGGCTCTCGTGGCACTGGAGGCAGAGGAACGGCTCGCTCTGTTTGAGAAGATTGTTTGCCACGCTGCCGTGGGCGTCATGGCAGATGGTGCAGTCTTCCTGTACCGGCGCATGCTCGAATACGAAGGGACCCTGGTAGCGGCTGTGGCAGGTGAAGCAGAGGTCGTTCACCCGTTCTTCGGTCTTGAGGCTCTTCTCGGCGGTGCCGTGGGGCTGATGGCAACTGGTGCAGGTCATCTTCCCTTCGCGGAGCGGATGGTGGGAGGGGAAGTTGGCTTTGGCACGGTATTCCTGGTGGCACGAATAGCAAAGTTCGACTTCGCTCATCCTCAGGCTGTGTTTTGCCTCTTTCTTGCCTTGATGTATCTTGTGGCAATCGGTGCAGGCCACTTCGTTCAGCGCATGTTCGCTTCCGGCCCATTCCATGTGGGTGCCTGCCGAATGGCACTTGAGGCAGATTGCCGAGGCCTGATCCGATGAAAGGCTCGCAAAGGAGAGAATCTTGCTCGAATCGCCTTCGGCAGTATGGATGCTGCCGGCACCGTGGCAGGACTCGCACCCCTTCGTTCCCCCCATAACCTCGAAATCGGCCAGCTTGCCGTGGATGGTATCGGCAAACGGTTCAACGATCTTGTCGTGACACTGGGCGCAGTCCTTGTCGCCGACGTATGCTGCGCCTTCAATGGTCGGCAGGGTCAGGACCCGTTCCCTGACAGAGCCCGTCGCGCATGCTCCAACAACTAGCGAAATCACGGACAATGCGGCCAGGGACAACCATCTGGCATTGGGTAACTTTTTTTGCATGGCTGCTCCTTTTTGTGGTGTGCTTCGATTCAATCAGTACTTCGGCGGAATTACCGTGGGCACAGTGCCCGCAGACCCATAAAACCACCTCCTTTTGGTGGTGAATTTGCACGAACCTTGCAGTGTATTCATGCGCTTTAACTGGTGATTAATCGCTTTCGGCATTTATGTATTTATCGTCGAGAAATACCGAAAACCAAAACGAATCATTTTAATGAATGCATAAGTGCTGCTAATGGGGTCTGCTGCACGGCAAGATTGTTGGAGGGAAGGTGAATCTATGGAAACGATGTATCTGAAAACGCTGATCGTTGCTGCGGAAAAGGGGAGTTTTTCAAAGGCTTCCACGGAACTCTGCATAACCCAGTCGGCCGTGTCCCAGAGGATAAAATTCCTGGAAGAGCGCTACGGTTGCGAGCTCCTTGACAGAACTGGACCGGTGGTGATGCTGACGCCGGCGGGCGAGATGGTGGTTAAAAAAGCCCAGGCGATGCTTGAGATAGAAAAATCTCTTCAGGACGAACTGCAAAAGTTTACCGGCAGGCAAAGCCTCTCGATCTGTTGCACGCCATCTTTCGGAACGGCTTTCCTTCCGGGGGTACTCAACTGCTTCATGCAGAAAAATGCCGACACTGTCGATCTCAAGTTCATGTTCTCTACGCCGGAGCAGGCGGTGAAGGGGCTTGCCGAAAGGGATTTCGACATCGGAATCATTGAACACTGCGATGGGCTCGACCTTTCGGAGTTTCACAAAGTAGACCTTCCCAAGGATGAACTGGTCTTTATCAGCTCTCCCTCCCTGGGAATTCCCTCGCCCATTGCCGATATCGAACAGCTAAAGGCCCAGCGGCTCATTGCCCGCAAAGACGGTTGCAGTTCCAAGAAACTTCTTCGGCACAACTTGTCGGCCATGGGATGTGATATCGAGGATTTCAGGAGTACGGTTATCTATGACGACTTGCGTCTGACAGTGGAGACAGTACTTGCCGGAGGCGGGATTTCATTCGTTTCTACAAGTTTGGTGCGGAAACAGCTGGATGAGCAAACTCTCAGAGAACACAGGGTTGAGGGGTTTTGTCACAACAGGTATCGAACCGTTGCCGTGAGCAGGCGCAAGTCCAATGATCCGTTCGTGAAGGATTTTCTGATGTGCGTCAAGACCGAGTTTGACGAGCTTTGCATGAACTGAAGTGAAAAAAAGGGGGGGTGGGATGACCACCCCCCATTGCATTGAAGGAGGCTTAAAAGGGAGATTACCAATCTTCTTTTTGTTTCTCTGCCATGTACTTGAAGTAAAGTTCCGGAGTGGTCAGTTTCTTTACCTCGGCTTCACTGTAGCCAAGATCCTTGAAGTTAAGGACACCGTTGGGGGCGTGGCAGTTGTTGCAGGTCAGGGCCTTGGACTTGGTCACAAGGTGGTTGCTGCCGAAGTAAATGGTCTGCCAGCCCGGGACGGGCTCGTAGTCTTTAATTCCGAGAATCTTGGCGGCTGATGCTACCCCGGCAAGGGTGTCGCCGCTGGACATGGGTGGAGCAAAATCCATTGACATGAGCTGGCCGTCCTTCTTGTTGAAGAAGGCTTTGCCCTGGAATATCTTGAATGGGTAGATTTTGCTCTTGCCGTCTTTGCGGTCGCCTTTGGGGCCGATGAAGTCGGGACGGTTTGCGACGGTTTTGTTGTACCAGGCGTAGACCGGTGTCGTCTCGTTTGCTTCCTTGCGGAGAGTGGTCGGCTCATAGTATCCGTCGGAGAGCTTTTCCCATACGGTGAAGTCCTTGGCAAACGTGCCGCCGGTCCTGGTTATGTGGCAGGTCTGGCAGGCAATGTGTGCAGTGTGATTATTGTA
Organism: Geobacter benzoatilyticus; assembly: GCF_017338855.1. NCBI lineage: Bacteria > Pseudomonadati > Thermodesulfobacteriota > Desulfuromonadia > Geobacterales > Geobacteraceae > Geobacter > Geobacter benzoatilyticus. The sequence continues at coordinate 3,363,334 of NZ_CP071382.1, read as the reverse complement.
CGCCTCGTTAGCGTGGGGCTTTTCGGTGTGGCACCCTTCGCAGGAGAGGCGCAGACCGTCGTGGGCCCAGTTGTTCGGGTCGAAGCCGGTCGGTATCCGGTGATTTTCGGTCTTGTGGCAATCGACGCAGACCATTCCCATGGCGGCATGGACATCGTTCTCCGCCGTGAAGGTGAAGCCGCGCTTAACATAAACGCCGCCCCCTGCCGCTTCGTGGCAGGTCATGCAGTTCTTGACCGTCGGCTTCGAGATGGTGAGGGCAGCTTCGGTGCTGCGGTCCTGACCGAGCACTACGTTGCCTTTATCATCCTTATGGGGAGCGCGCTTGCTGAAGTCATAGGAATTCGAGTGACAGACGAGACAGTCGACGGCAGCTTCTGCCTCAGCGCCAGTGCTCCCCACGTCGGATAGGTGGTTGCCCGGATGGCAGGTGTTGCAGCCGGAAAACTTGGTCTTCTTTGCGTCGGCAGCTTTGGGAATCTCCTTCAGGTTGTTGACGATATCGTTGCCGTTGCACATGGTGTAAATACGGTTTTTCATCCCGTATTCCTGCTTGGGGTCGAGATTTTCCACATTATCGACCTTCGATGCGTGTTTCCAGTGAACAGTCGTCAGGAACTGCTTTGCGGTACCGGCGTGGCAGACTTCGCAGGTTTCCGGCCCCTTGTAGCCATTCTTCTGAATGTATTCCTTGCCGGCATGTTCCTTGGCCTCTACTGCCGCCGTTGCCAGCAGACCTGCCATCAGCGTGCCGACGAGAACTTTTGTGTTCATAGGGTCCTCTCTTTTTTTAAATTAATTAATACACATTATTCGAAAATATGTATAGATAATATATTTAGATAATTGGATGTCTGCCCCAAGAAAATTGCAGCCACATTGATAAGGGCTGCAATTGGCATCATCTATTCAGTTAAATGCGCCCTAGCAGCCGGCGGTTTTCCGGAAGAGCTTGCTGGTGTTCTTGCCGCCTGCGTTATCGTACTTGCAGCGAATTTCGTCATCAAGCTTGATTCTTTTGTCCTTGAACTTGTCGAGGGTGAGATCGTCGGTGACAACGATTTCCACGTTCTTGCCGGTTTTGTTGTCCTTGAGGGTTACAACAGCTTCTTTGGCGCCCTTCATTTCGATTTTCTGGATAACGCCAATCATCTTTACTTCTTCGGCGCTTGCTACACCGCTGAACGATACGATGCTGAGGGCCATGAATGCTGCCATCATGATGACTGAAACCGCTTTTTTCATTTTCGTTCTCCTTGTGTGTTGTGTGTCGGCTGGATGCCTTCACGGTGTTCGTAATTCCGTTATTCGTGCTTCCTGAGCAGGGGGGCTTGCGCCCCCCCTTGGATACTTCTTTTAGAAATGTACTTCAAATGTTGCGTACAGATCCTGGGCAGTTTTCATGGGAGCAGTCATCTGCGCCAGCATGGGGTTGTTAAGCTCGTTGAACTCGTGCGCTGCGCCGAGCCAGCTGTTGCTGCCGGTGTAGTCAAATTTGTAGTACTGGTAGCCCAGCTTGAAGAATACCTTGCTGAGATAGGAAGAAATCGGAGCGAATTTCAGTTCCTGGATCACGTAGGCCTCGTAGACGTCGCCGCGGGTGCCCACCTTGCTGGTCCACATGTCGTCAGCGGCCGGTGCGAAAGTGATCCAGTTCTTGGAGCCGTGGTTGTACTCAAGGCCGATCTTCGTCCCGGTGGATTCAAAGTCATAACGGCCACCGACATATACAGCCCATCCCGAGGTGGATTTTGTGTCACCCATATCGGAAAGAAGAGCAACAGGCATGTTTTGGTCAACTTGCCCGTCGCCGTTACCGTCGATTCCTAACAGATCTCCGTTGGGATGGGTCTTGCTGATAGCGCCATTAACAAACCAGTGGAAAGATCCTGGTCCAGCATTCTTTACTTTACCCAAGAAAGAGAGGCCGTACCAGTCGATGTCGCCGAGGTTTGCAGTCGGTTTAAGGTATGTGTACGGACCAGTGAGCATTACCGGTGCGTCGAAGATATCCATGCCGCGGTTGTACTGGAATTCGGCGTGGAATGCGTCGGTGTCGTAAGGGACAATGTTGATGCCGATCATGTCGGTATCTTTGAGGCTGTTGTTGCTGCTATCCTGAATGCCGCTCTCGAAGCCGCGACCATAGCAGATTTTGGCGTATGCGCCGGGAAGCGCCTCGATGTCCGGCGCCCATCCCAGGGTGCCGCCGTCAAAGGCATAATCAACGAGCAGTTGCGGAACGCCGGCGTTGCCGGGGCGCTCCTGATTCTGCTTCAGGTGTGAGGGGATGCCGCCGGTGGAGGGGCGACGACCCACCGAGAACCAGATGGGCTGGTCCATGATGTTGCTCCAGGTGGCGTAAACGCGGTCGACCGCAAGCTTGCTGTCGCCCGGGACATGGCCGACGGTGCCGTCGAAAGCTCCGGCCCGGTCGAACGAATATGCTGAGTTCCCTTGAAGAGCGGCATCATCCTGATCGCCGGTCACCTTGTACATGAGGAGACGGGCGGTGACGCTCACGTTCTGGGTGGCCTTGGCCTTGAGGTTAAGGCCGAAGCGGTTCGTGAAGAGTGAACTGTCTTTTACAGACTTACTGGCACTTGGAAATGGATTCATGGGATCCGCTGGATTAGGTACCAAATATTTAGCAGTGCGGCCTTGCAGATAGTCATACCGGAACCGGTAATCACCACTGATGGTCAGCCAGCGGCCAATGGATTTTTCCTCAACCTTGTCAACTTTTCTGTCGGTGTCTTTCATTTGACCCTTGAGAGACTCCAGCTCTTTCTCGAGGGCCTCCATTTTCTTCTCCAGGTCAGCCTGGTCTGCGGCAAGTGCAGTAATCGGCTGGCAGAGCCCGACGAGCAGGGCACCTGCAAGGACCTTCCGGGTAGTGCTTTTCATGCGTTCTCCTTTCTTGGTGTGATTAGCCTGCGTTTAAAACTGTTGATCACTTGGAGTCGATTAGCGCACATTCATGTGGCATGATCGGAATGCATTTTACAATACGATAGTCGAAAAGCAATACGGATGCCAGAATATATTTATTCAATATTTTGGATAGTTGTATATTGTGGCCATTAGATGGTGTCGGTCATATGACACAATTTTGTGATCTCGTTGACACTTTTGGGCACTCGCATTTGTATGCGTGCCAGTAGAGCTTTCGCTAAATAGGCTGTTGACGTGACATGACGCAATCTCGTAGTATCTAAAGATTATCCTGAGGAAAGAGAATCCGTGTCCGACGAAAAACTTCTATATATCGAAACCTTTGGCTGCCAGATGAATGTTAATGATTCCGAGAAGGTTGCGGCGCTCCTGAAGGGAGAAGGGTACACGCCGACTCCCGATGCATCGGCGGCAGACCTGATAATTGTCAATACCTGCAGCGTGCGGGAAAAAGCCGAGCACAAGGTTTACAGTTATCTGGGCCGCTTCAGGGGACTTAAGCGCGAGAGGCGCTTCCTACTTGGGGTTGGCGGCTGCGTTGCCCAGCAGGAGGGGGCGCGGCTCCTGAAGAGAGTCCCCTGGCTCGATCTCGTCTTCGGCACCCACAACCTTCATCTCTTGCCCGAAATGGTCCGCTCGGCGGAGCAGGGCAAGCGCAGGGCCGCCGTGGATTTCATCGACAATGAGACCCGCCTCGACCTTTTTCCGCGGGTTGACGACGGTGGGGGCGTAACACGATTTGTGACGGTCATGCAGGGGTGTGATAATTTCTGCTCCTACTGCATCGTTCCCTATGTGCGGGGGCGGGAGATCAGCCGCCGCTCCGCCGAGATTATCGACGAAGTGCGCGGTGCCGTGGCCGGTGGCGTGCGTGAGGTGACGCTTCTCGGCCAGAACGTTAACTCCTATGGCTTGAAAATGCCGGGCGAGTTGACCTTCGCGGGGCTCCTCCGGGAAATATCCGCCATCGACGGCCTTGAACGGATTCGTTTCACCACGTCCCACCCAAAGGATATCTCACCAGAGCTCATTGCCTGTTTTGCCGAGTTGCCGAAGCTGTGCGGCCATATCCATCTTCCCGCCCAGGCGGGGAGCGATGCGATTCTTGCGCGCATGAACCGCGGCTACACGCGGCAGGAGTATCTGCAAAAGGTTGCAGCACTCAAGGCGGCCCGCCCGGACATTCTCATTACCGGCGACGTCATCGTCGGTTTTCCCGGCGAGACCGAGGACGATTTTCTCCAGACACTATCACTTATGGAAGAAGTCCGTTACACCGATATCTTTTCGTTCGCCTATTCGCCCCGGCCGGAAACCGCTGCTGCGTCCCTTCCCGGCAGGGTCACGCGCAAGGAGGCCACGGAGCGGCTCGAACGGGTCCAGGCTCTCCAGCGGGAAATGACTATCGAGCGCCATGCCGGCTTTGTGGATACCTGTCAGCAGGTTCTCGTGGAGGGGATGAGCAAAAGGGGCGACCAGCTTTACGGCCGTACCGGCGGCAATCTGATTGTGAACTTCGCCGCAGACCCTTCTCTTGTCGGTTCGCTGGTTGATGTGCGCATCACCCGCGGCTTTCCGAACTCGCTCCTTGGCGAACTCGCACCCATGCAGTAAGAAAAATGGAGCATATATGTACCTGAAGATGAACATTCACGGTTTCGCCCTCGATTCCATAGCACAGAGGCCCGTGGTCCTGCTCAAGGATGCCGACGAGGCGAACACCATTCCCATCTGGATGAACAGCACCGACGCCCTGTATATCGTGGCGGAGCTCATACGCCATGATGCCGGGGCCAAGAGCGACCGCAAGGATTTGCTCTCCGCGCTGCTCAATCACTTTGATGCCGAAGTGAAAGAGGTTGTCATCGAGGATATGAAAGACGGGCTCTTTGACGCCGCGGCCGGGGTTTGGGTGGATGATGCAATGGTGATGCTCCCGGTGCGCATATCCGAGGCCCTTTCATTGGCCCTGAAACACAATCTTCCGGTAATGGTTGCCAACCATCTTCTCGACAAGATTTCATATGTCGGCGATGAGGATGACGAGCGCTTTACGGATGCCGACACCCGGCGTTTTGTGGATTTTCTCGAAAACCTCGATCCTGCGGATCTGGGCAAGTATCCGATGTGAAGCCGATTGCAAATTTTCCCATAACCCATAACCTTTGACCATTAGTTCAATGAGGAGCTCCCATGCGTCAGGAATCGCTGGATTTTTTCAAGAAGCTTGTTGAAGCGCCGAGCCCGTCCGGCTACGAACAGCCAGCCCAGAGGGTATTCCGCGAGTATGTCGCTCCCTTTGCCGAAGTGAGCACCGATGTCATGGGAAACGTCATCGGCCTCATTCGCGGTGAGGGTGATGACCTGCCGCGCGTGATGGTCGTGGGGCATTCGGATGAGATCGGGTTCCAGGTCAAGTACATCGATGACAACGGTTTTCTCTTCTTCGCGCCCATCGGCGGGGTGGATGCGCACCTGACGCCGGGGAAGCGGGTTCGTGTCCACACGGCCAAGGGGGCGGTTGCAGGGGTAATCGGAAAGAAGCCGATTCATCTCATGGATGAGGAGGACCGGAAAAAGATCGTACGGCTTGATGCCCAGTACATCGATATCGGTGCGGCCGACAAAAAAGAGGCACAGGAATATGTGCGTGTCGGCGATCCGGTAACTTTTGCCGTCGGCTTCGAGCCGCTTCTGGGGGACCGGGTGGCATCCCGCGCGTTTGACGACAAGGCCGGGAGTTTCGTGGTGGCCGAAGTGCTGCGAACAGTGGCTGAATCCGGGATCAAGCTTCCCGTCGACCTTTACGGTGTTTCTTCCGTGCAGGAAGAGATCGGGCTTCGCGGCGGCACCACCAGCGCCTACAGTGTGAACCCCCACGTGGGGATCTGTGTGGAGGTGGATTTTGCAACCGACCAGCCCGATGTGGAAAAAAAGCATAACGGCGAGGTGAAGGTCGGCAAAGGGCCGATTCTTTCCCGGGGCGCCAACATCAATCCGCCCCTCTTTGACCTTCTCTCGGCAACGGCGGAGCGGGAGGCGATTGCGGTACAATACACCGGCATCGCCAGGGCCTCCGGCACCGACGCCAACGTGATGCAGATATCCCGGGGCGGAGTGGCCACGGCACTGGTGAAACTGCCGCTGCGCTACATGCACACGCCGGTGGAGGTTCTTTCACTCTCCGATCTGGAGAACGCTGTTCGACTAATCGTTTCAGCGCTGCCGGCAATGGGTGATAAAGATACCTTCATCCCCCGTTGATGGGCAGGGGCGTTGTGAGAAGATGTTTTCTTTCAAATCAGGCTAAAAAATCTCTTTGATTTTAAAGCCTTTTTACTTGACTCACATTTTTCACTTGACTATCTTTTACGGTTAATAGTTTGAGACCCACCACAAAGGAGTCCGCGATGTTAGATGAAACGATTCAGGAAGGTCTGACCTTCGACGATGTTCTTCTCGTTCCCGCCCATTCCCATGTCCTTCCCCGCGATGTCTCCCTCAATACCCGACTGACCCGAAACATCACCCTGAACATACCGCTGGTTTCAGCCGCCATGGATACGGTTACCGAGGCGCGGACCGCCATCTGCATGGCTCGGGAGGGTGGGCTCGGCATCATCCACAAAAACCTGACCATTGAAGAGCAGGCAATGGAGGTGGACAAGGTCAAGAAGAGCGAGTCCGGGATGATCGTGGACCCAATAACCATGCGCCCCACCCAGAAAATCCACGAGGCCCTGGCCATCATGGAGAAATACCGGATATCCGGGGTTCCCGTCACCAACTCCAAGGGGAAGCTGGTCGGCATCCTCACCAACCGCGACCTCCGTTTCGAGACGGACCTGAACCTTCCCATCTCGGCCCGCATGACGAAGCACCGCCTTGTGACCGTTCCGGTGGGGACAACCCTGGAAGAAGCCAAGGAGCACCTGAAGCACACGCGGGTGGAGAAGCTCCTGGTGGTTGATAACGATAAGAACCTGAAGGGTCTCATTACCATCAAGGATATCGAGAAGGTCAGAAAATACCCCAATGCCTGCAAGGATGCCCTCGGGCGCTTGCGGGTCGGCGCCGCCGTCGGCCCCACCGCCGACATGGAAGCCCGCGTCGATGCACTCGTCAAAGCCGGAGTCGATGTCATCGCCATCGATACTGCCCATGGTCACTCCCAGGGGGTACTTGACTCGATACGCGCCATTAAAGACAAATTCCCGGAGGTTGAGCTCATCGCCGGCAATATTGCCACGGCGGAGGCTGCCGAGGCTCTCGTCAAGGCAGGTGTTGACGCCATCAAGGTTGGTATCGGACCCGGTTCCATCTGTACCACCCGAGTGGTGGCCGGGGTCGGCGTTCCGCAGATCAGCGCCATTGCCGAGTGTGCAAAGGTTGCCCGCAAAAACGATATCCCCCTCATTGCGGATGGCGGCGTAAAGTATTCGGGCGACGTAACGAAGGCGATCGCCGCCGGCGCGGACGTTATCATGATCGGTTCCCTCTTCGCCGGAACCGAGGAATCTCCCGGCGACACCATCCTCTACCAGGGCCGCGCCTACAAGAGCTACCGCGGCATGGGCTCCATCGGGGCCATGAAAGAGGGGAGCAAGGACCGATACTTCCAGAGCGACGTGGAGAGCGACGTCAAGCTGGTCCCCGAAGGGATAGAAGGAATGGTTCCGCTGCGCGGACCGCTTGGGGCAAACGTGCATCAGCTTATGGGTGGGCTCCGGGCCGGCATGGGATACACCGGAAGCCGGACCATTCAGGAGCTTCAGCAGAAGGGGCGTTTTGTCCGGATTACCGGCGCGGGCCTCAAGGAGTCCCACGTCCACGACGTTATGATTACCAAGGAAGCACCCAACTACCGGGTTGAGAACGTTCGATGAGCAGTGACATTCATCAAGAGAAGATACTGATCCTGGATTTCGGCTCGCAGTACACCCAGCTCATTGCCCGTCGGGTGCGTGAGGCTCACGTCTACTGCGAACTGCATCCGTTCGATATGGATCTGGCGGCGATTCGCGACTTTTCCCCGCGCGGCATCATCTTGTCGGGCGGCCCCAAGTCGGTCTATGAAGAGGGAGCGCCCGCGGTCGAGGAGGCGTTGTTCGAGCTGGGGGTGCCGGTTCTTGGCATCTGCTACGGGATGCAGCTCATGAGCCGCCACTTCGGCGGCGAGGTGGTTCCCGCCGGAAAGCGTGAGTTCGGCCATGCCGATCTCCTCTCCGAAGGAGCTCCCGGCCACCTTTTCGACGGTTTTTTTGTCGATGGGAAAAGCCCGGTCTGGATGAGCCATGGCGACCATGTATCACGGGTGCCGGCCGGCTTCGATGTGGTGGCGAAGACGGACAACGCTCCGGTCTGCGCCATACAGGATGTGGAGCGTAACCTTTACGGGGTACAGTTTCACCCTGAGGTGAACCATACCCCGCGGGGTGAAGTCCTCATTGATACTTTTGTGCGCAAGATTTGCGGCTGCAGCGGGCAATGGACTCCTGGGCATATTATCGAGGACGCCGTCAGCCGCATCCGGACGCAAGTGGGAAGCGACCGGGTGATTCTGGGCCTCTCCGGCGGGGTAGACTCGTCGGTGGCGGCGGCCCTTATCCATCGGGCCATCGGCGACCAGCTTACCTGTGTCTTCGTGGACAACGGGCTGTTGCGCCTCGGCGAGGGGGACCAGGTGATGGCAACCTTTGCCGAGAACCTCGGGGTAAAGGTCATAAGGGTGGACGCTGAAGAGCGGTTTCTCTCGGCGCTGGAAGGAGAGAGCGACCCTGAGAAAAAGCGCAAGATCATCGGCAAGCTCTTTGTCGATATCTTCGAGGAAGAATCGGGGAAAATCGCCGATGCCCGCTGGCTTGCCCAGGGGACCATATACCCCGACGTCATCGAGAGCGCCGGGGCCAAGACCGGAAAGGCCCACAACATCAAGAGCCACCACAACGTTGGGGGGCTCCCCGACTACATGAAGCTGAAGCTTCTGGAGCCCCTGCGCGAGCTCTTCAAGGACGAAGTGCGCTCCATTGGCGAAGAGCTGGGGCTGCCCCGCCAGATGGTATGGCGCCATCCGTTCCCGGGGCCGGGGCTGGGGGTCAGGATTCTCGGCGCGGTGAAGAAAGAGTATGCCGACATCCTTCGCCGGGCCGACGCCATCTATATCGAGGAGCTTTACGCCGCCGGCCACTATGACAAGATCAGTCAGGCCTTTGCCGTCTTTCTCCCCGTGAAGAGCGTCGGGGTCATGGGCGACGGCCGTACCTATGAGTATGTGGTAGCACTTAGGGCCGTGGAGACCAAGGACTTCATGACGGCGGGGTGGTACCCGCTTCCCTATGAGGACATGGCCCGCATATCGAGCCGGATAATCAACGAGGTGAAGGGGGTCAATCGGGTGGTCTACGACATCTCCAGCAAGCCTCCCGCCACCATCGAGTGGGAATAGACACGCTGTAGAGGGCGCCGTTCGGCGCCCTTTTTTTTCATCCACTTTTTCCTGCCCCGCTTGCACATGAAAATTTCCTGTGGTTTGGTATCCTTACAGCAGGAAGTACAAATCAACCGAGGGAAAGGGGGCTTGTGCATGAACATCATCGACTGTGCGCTCAAGATGGAGGAAGAGGCTGCCAGCCACTATACTCAGCTGGCTGCGGCATCGTCGGTTGAGGAATTGCGGAGCATTTTCGGGCTGCTGGCCGCTGCGGAGAAAGAACACCACGATACTCTCATGTCCATGCTGGAAGGTGTTGATACTGCAAAAGCGGATTTTAAGGCCCTCGATGACGCTGTTTGCACTTTCAAGCCTCTGCTTGGCAAGCGCGATCTGGTGGCGGAACTGCTTCGGGACCCGGATGGATATCAGCATGTGGTTAAGGAGGAGGAGGAAAGCATCAAATTCTATGAGGAAATGGCAGCCAAGGCTGATAACGAGGCTGCCCGCGCGTTGCTGCTGAAGCTGGCCGAAGAGGAACGCCGGCATCTGAGTATCGTGGAGAATATCTACTCTTTCGTGGAAGCCCCGAAAACCTACCTGGCATGGGGCGAGTTCAGCAACCTGAAGGAATACTGAGAACGGTTGGCCACGTGAAAGCCCGTCCCGCGACGGGCTTTTTTATTGCGGTTGGGTCGGCAAACACTTTATAGTTGTAAAGTAAAGCACCAGCCAGGAGCCGACCAGTGCCGCACCCCACCGAACTTATTATTTTCGATCTGGATGGAACTCTCATCAATTCTCTCCCCGATCTTGCCGACGCCACGAATCATATGCTGGCATCCCTCGGCAGGCCGCGCATCGATCAGGAAGCCGTGCGCAGGCTCGTGGGGCAGGGGGCGCGGCGCCTCGTCGAACGTGCTCTTGCCAGTGCCCCGGATGCCGAGGTCGAACAGGGGCTTGCTCTTTTCCTCGATTACAATCAGCTGCATATTGCAGACCATACCGTCCTTTATCCCGGAGTAACCGAAACCCTTGCCGAGCTGAAGCTACGCGGGATGCGGATGGCGGTAATCTCCAACAAGAACGTGGCGCTCTGCCGTGAAGTACTCTCGGCGCTCGGCGCAGACCGCCATTTCGAGGAGATTCTCGGTGCCGATTCCCTACCGTTTCGCAAGCCGTCGCCCGAGCCGGTCCTGAAGCTGCTGGCCGATTTCGGCGTTGCCCCCGGCCAGGCAGCCATGGTTGGCGACAGCATAAACGATATGGCGGCAGGCAGGGGAGCAGGAGTCGCGACCGTGGGATGCATCTGGGGATATGGTGAACCGGAGGAACTGGCAGGGGCTGATTATCGTGTGGACCGGTTTGTGGAACTCATCGAAATACCGTTGTTTAGTTGTAAAAAGGTAAGTATGTAATGATTTGTAAATCAGCGTATGGGTGGACGGGGCGCATGCTGCGCGTTGACCTCACGAATAGGAAGAGCTGGTACGAGGATATCCCGGCGGAACTTCTCCATTCCTATCTGGGTGGTCGCGGGCTCGGGGTAAGGCTTATGCGGGAATGGTACCGCCTTGATCCCTTTGATCCGGCCATCCCCCTCATATTTGCCGTCGGCCCCCTCTGTGGTACGCCGGCACCCACTGCGGCACGCCTTACGGTCGTGTCACGATCGCCCCTGACCGGCACCATCTACGACTGTTCCGCCGGAGGGCGTTTTGCCTGGCGTCTTAAGGCCACCGGTGTGGATGCCCTGATGATTACCGGCGCGAGCGCAACCCCGGTCGCCATTGCCGTAACTCCCTCCGGAGCGGAAATTGTGGATGTGTCCCGGTTGCGGGGAAAAACGGTCCATGAGACCGTCTCCGCCCTTTTCGGACGGGGGAGCGTTGCGGCCATCGGCCCTGCCGGGGAGAATGGCGTCCTCTTTGCCAATATCATGATGGGGGAGGGGAACTCGGTTGGGCGCGGCGGCCTTGGCGCTGTCATGGGGGCCAAGGGGCTCAAGGCGGTGACAGTTAATGGCGACCGGCCCGTGGACATTGCTTGCCGGGAGCGGTTCGAAACGGCCCGGCAGGACGTGATGAGGCTCTTCCGCGCTTCGCCCGTCATTTTTGGCGAGCTGGGCATTGCCGAATATGGCACCCCGGCCCTGGTGGACCTCATGCGCCAGCGCCGCATGGCTCCCACCGACAATTTCAGGCGGACCGTCTTCGAAGAGTCGGGCAACTATTCCGGGCCGGCAATTCGCCGGGATTTCCACGCCAAAAAGGACGGTTGCTACGGTTGTCCCATCCAGTGCAAGAAGAGCACCCCTTCCGGAGAGCATCTTCCGGAGTACGAGACAGTCTCCCATTTCGGGGGGTTGAACGGGAACGCCGGCCTTGCCGCCATCGTAAAATCCAATACCCTTTGCAACGAACTGGGTATGGATACCATCTCCGCCGCTGCGACCCTGTCGGCATGGGGCGAGGCCCGCGGCCGTTTCCTCGATGGCGGGGAGGTGCAGGGGCTGCTGGCCGACATGGCTTTTCGAAGGGGGGAGGGCGAACTCCTCTCCCTCGGGTCCCGGCGTGTTGCCGAGGCCTTGGGGCGTCCCGGCCTCTCCATGAGCGTCAAGGGGCTGGAGCTTCCCGCTTACGATCCCCGCGGCGCCTATGGCATGGCGCTGGCCTACTGCACCAGCAGTCGCGGCGGCTGCCACTTGCGGGCCTATCCCATCTCCCATGAGATTCTGCGCAAGCCCATTGCCACCGACCGCTTCTCCTTCTCGGGAAAGGCGCGGATCATTGCCATCGCCGAGGATACCAACGCCGCAGTCGATTCTCTGGTTGCCTGCAAATTTTCGTTCTTTGGCGCCACCCTTGAGGAATATGCCGAGCTCCTTTCGGCCACTGCCGGCATCGACTACTCTCCGCAGCAGCTCAAAGAAATCGGTCGGCGTATCTGCCTCACCGAGCGCTTCTATAACTGTGACAATGGTTTTGGAGTGCAAGACGATATTCTGCCTGAGCGATTCTTTCATGAGTCCGGTTCAAGCGGTGAGGGAATTGAAGTTCCTCCGGTCGCTCGGATGCGGTTTGAGGAGGAGCTGCAGAAATACTACCGGATACGGGGGCTGACCCCTGAGGGGGTGTTCGCGGATCCTGATTTTTTGCTGAAGCAGCCATAAAATTTGCATAGCTGATGCTTTAAGAAATGCATAAACCGCATTGTTTTTTTTGAGGCTTTTTTGCCCATAAACTGCCCCTGATATAAGTTGGTAAACAGGTAAGTATATGTTTGATCAGATTGCAAGGTACATGAATAAACTCATAACCGACCGCTCGGCTCTGGCTGGAAAGATTGCCATCGCCGCCCAGGATGATGTGCTCATAGTGGACGGCAATCCCGCTCTGACGCACCTTGCCGGTGATATTCTCGCCCGTCTCAGTTGCCTCGGCCTGGTGGTGGCTGCCCCCTCGCTTCCGTTTGCGGATTTTCTCGTGGCCCGGGCGTCTCGGGAGGAGTCGTGCATCATTCCCCGTGACACTGAGACACGCACCTTTCTCCACGATATTCCTTTTCTGAGGCGGGAAGAGTTGGGAGAAAACGCCGCTCTGGATATTGCCCGGCTCCTGGGAAGCCGAAAAGGGGTGGTCGTGGAGGGGGTGGGAATCGTGGCTAGCGGTGCCCTCACCATAGAGCAGGCCTACATCAACTACTCGTCGATCTTTCACTCCACGTTCGTGAAGTATCTCCAGGATCTGCTCCATGACGGGTTTCTTCTGCCGGGCGAGGCCGAGGCCTTTGCCGGGTTCCGCCGGGACTGGCTGCGCCCGCTTTCGGCCGACGGTCTCTCCTTCCGCCTCGGCCCTCTCGCCGATCCCGCCGTCATCCTGGACGAGATAGCCACAGTGGGGCGCTACACGGTGGAGCGGGGCCTTGTGGACTCATTCTTCGGCAACATCTCCTGCCGGACCGGTGATGTCATCTACATTTCCCAGACCGCCGCAAGCCTCGATGCCCTGGCCGGCTGCATCGATCCCGTCCCCATGGACAATTCCTCCACCTTCGGCATCACCGCCTCTAGTGAGTTGCTGGCACACCGCCGCATTTACGAGGTGTCGGGAGCTGCAGTCATCCTCCATGGCCATCCCAAATTCGCGGTGGTCATGAGTATGGAGTGCGACGAAACGGAGTGCACCGTGAAGGACTGCTGGAAGGATTGTGACCGGGTGCGGATGCTGGGTGATGCACCGGTTGTTGCGGGGGAGATCGGTGCCGGCGGGTTGGCGAAGCGGGTCCCCCCGGTCATTGCCGGCCCGCGCAGGGCGGTGGTCTACGGACACGGGGTCTTTACGTTGGGTGAGAAGGACTTCGCCGAGGCTTTTCAGGCCATGGTGGAGGTGGAAAACTGGTGCCGAGAAGAGTATTTCCGGAGGGTGGCTGAGCGACTGACAGCCTGCCGGGGATAACGCTCTAGCTGAAATGTCTGGGAATCGAGAGGGTGAAGGTGGTCCCGTCGGGCTCCCGGCTGGTGAATGCGACCTTTCCCTTCAGGTAACGCTCTCCGAAGAGTTTTACGCTGTAGGTGCCGATTCCTCTGCCGGTGGTGGCTTTGGTGCTGAAGGACCGCTGGAATATCTGGAGCTGTACCTCTGCCGGCATCACGCCGGGATTGGTTACGCTGAAGGTGACCCGGTCGTCGTCGCCGGAACAGGAGAGAGTGACGGTCCCTCCCCGAGGTGTGGCTTCCAGGGCGTTTTTGACCAGGTTCCCCAGGATGCGGTACAGAATCTGCCGGTCGCTCTCGATGAATGCGTCGACGATATCCCCCATGGCCAGGGTGCGCCCTTCCCCAATGTCATGGGAAACGTAAAGGGCATGCACTTCCTTCATCAGTGCCGGTACATGCACCATCCCCGGATTCGGCTTGAATTCCCCCTTTTCGGCGGCAAGCAGATTGCGCTGATGGTTGATCTCATCAATGAGCCGGCCCGACAAGAGGACCAGCCACTGCTTGTATTCTGCTTCTTTCCCCGCTGGCAGGCCAGGGTTCTCGGCGAGCATTGAGGCCATGCCGTGAATGCCGCCTGCCGTGTTAATCACGTCATGAAAAAAGACCCGTTCAAGGATGTTCCGCCGCTTCTGGTCGCTGATGTCGCGCATGATGCAAACGGTAACCGGGATGCCGTTAACGGTGGCCGGGTTCGAACAGACCTCCAGGTCCAGGGATGTTCCGCCTTTGCGGTCAAGGGTTATGTGGCATTCGTGGCAGCTCTGGACGAGGTTCTGCTGGCTTTCCAGAATCGACATTACCGCCCCGCATACGGAGCAGTGATTGCCGGTACCGCATCCGGACGGTCCCTCCGAAGAAAATATGCAACCGAAGGCCTCGCCGGGACGCTTGCCGATGATGGAATTGGGGTTCCCCAGCCTGAAGGCGTCCAATAACCGCTTGTTGACGGCAATAACCTGGCGCTCGTGGTTGAGTATGAGGGCGTAGTCGGGAATGGCGTCCAGCAGTGATGAGAGGGTTCGATCAAGTAGCACGCGATAGCGAATCTCATCAACCTCCATGCGGGATGCCCGCTCGGCGGGGGCGAAGTAAGTCGCGGTATTATTTTCCTGGGCAGACTTGGTCATCAGCCGGATCTCCGATTCTTTTAAAGTTTTAACAATTTAGCTGCATTCGTCGCGGCAGTCAATGTTGTTATCCTTCCCGTGCCCGGCGGTGCTTAATTATGAATCTCCATTATCCGCCTCACTGATATTCATAAATACTACCGCAAGCGCGAGTCAGTTAATTGACGTTTTTTGCGTTTTTTCGCCAATTTTTTTTGGGGAGGTGTCATTTTTTTCTAAAGATTTTTCCGCTCCGTGACGATATAGTAATTAATAAGAGAAACGGAGGGTACGGAGGCTTTGAGTGCCATGAAAATAGACGATAATCCGATATTGCCGGCAACTGTTGTGACAAGAAACGATGCAGCTGCTGCCCTTGCCGCAGGCGAGGCCCATAAGAACGGAACTGCTGCCGCGGGGCAGGGGGGGGATACGGTCAAACTCTCCGGCAATGCAGAGCGGGTTGCCAGAATGAGCGAGGCTCTCCAGAGCATTCCCGACATCCGGATGGAGCGGGTTGAAGAGATTAAAAAACAGGTGGCTGCCGGAGAGTACAACGTAAGTGCCCGTGCAGTGGCTGAAAAGATGCTCATGTCCATAAAGAAAGGGGTCGCCGTCTGACCGCTTTTAAAAGATATGCTTTGAAAAGCCCGCCTTGCGCGGGCTTTTTTCTTGCCTCGTTTCCAGCGGGTGGTAATCTCATCCCATGAAACCATCCTTCTCGGAATTCATGGCAACTCCGCATCTGGCGACACTTCGACGAATCGCTGCGACCCTTGGCCGGCAGAGCTACCTGGTGGGCGGCAGCCTGCGGGATATCCTGCTGGGACGCGCCGTAAATGATGTGGATGTTGCCGTTGACGGCGGGGCTGATAAGCTTTCCCGTTGCTTCGCCAGTGAGTGTGGCGGTACTTTTTTCCCCCTCGACAAGGTGCGAGGGCATTCCCGCGTCATCTTCAAGGAAGTGCCCGGAACCGTAACCTTCGACTTCGCTCCCCTCAAGGGGCCCGGCATACTCGAAGATCTTGCGCTGCGCGACTTCACCATCAACGCCCTTGCCGTCCCGCTCCAAGGGGACGTTGAATTGATAGACCCACTCAACGGCAGTGCCGACATCTGCGCAAAGCAGGTGAGGCGCTGTTCCGAAGCGGCTTTTCGAGACGACCCGCTGAGGCTCGTGCGCGCATTCCGCTTTGCCGCCACCCTCGGTTTCCGTATTGAGTCCGGAACCCTTGCTGCGATACCAGCACATGCGCCGTTGATCGCAAATTGCGCTGGAGAGCGGATTCGGGACGAACTTTTCCGGATACTCGATATGCCGGACGCCGCCTCCTCATTTCGCATAATGGGCGAATCCGGGCTTCTCTCAGCTGTTTTCGGACTCTTGCCGGCACGGGTTTCTTCTGCGGTCGAGGCAGTGGGCAGGATTCAGGGTATTGTTCAATCTAATTTGCCGCTTGGTGCCGAAGCGGCTGTAAAAGTTGAGTCGCGGCTTTGGCAGGAAGTCCAGGAGGGGATAACGGTCCTCTCAATAATGAAGCTGGCAGCCTTTTTAGCCGCGGCCCAGATTGCTCCCCATGGAGCGGTCGAGCGGCTGAAGCTGGGGAAAGTCGGCGGGCAGCTTGTGGAGAAATTGTATTGTGCCGAGGCGTTGCCAATATCAGACCACTATGATGCCGTCTCGGCATACGGTCTCTTCAATGGTTGTGATCCTGCCGGGCTGGAACTCCCTTTGATGCTTCAGGCCTTTGGGCGCATCTCCGAATTACGCTGTGGCGAGTTGGTCGATTACTATCAGCACCGCCACATCCCCCGTGGAGGCACCCTGTTACTGTCCGGGGCCGAAATCATGGCCCTGCTTTCCGTCCCTCCTGGCGGTATAGTGGGGGAAGCGCAGGAGCTTCTCCGGAAGGCCCAGAGCACCGGTGAAGTTAGAACAGACGCCGAAGCGCGCGCCTTCCTCGGGAAAAAACTGTTGACAACCGACGGCCCCATGGGCTAAAAAGTTCATCTCAATCAAGCGGGAATAACTCAGTGGTAGAGTGTCAGCTTCCCAAGCTGAAGGTCGCGGGTTCGAATCCCGTTTCCCGCTCCAAGAAAATCAAGGACTTAGCCGGAAAGGTTAAGTCCTTTTTTTGTTAGTTTAGGGGTTTGTTTCCGTTTTTGTTTCCGTTTGGCGGGGGAAAATACCCTGAAACGGTGTGAGTCATCCTGTATTGTTTTGAAACCTGGATTCCGTAGGAAGTCGCTCCTATACGGATTACGACTGTTGGAATTAATTACAGTGCTGCTGGAATAGATCCTAGAATATGGGCTGGAAAAGTCACAGGAAGAACCTCACAATTTGTTGGTCAGTCTCTGTTGTTTCTGTTTTTGTATCCGTTTTTTGAAAAAGATTCGAAAAAACAGTCTGATAGCGCTAATGATTTCAGGTCGCAGCAAACAATATGGTGAGGGGGGTGAGGTGGAATATCAAACCATAATGGCGACGACTGGTGACAGCGGATTAGGAACTATTATTCTGAATCGCCCCGAGCGACGCAACGCAATCTCCATCCTGATGCGGCAGGAGATCTCTGCCTGTCTGACAACCTGGAACGAAGATGATAACGTGCGCTGCGTGATTATCACTGGGGCCGGAAATACCTTTTCGTCAGGGTTCGACCTGGAAGAATTCAAACAGGTGGAGTGCCATGCCGAGCTGCTGGCATCTTCTTCCCGATATCACCTCGACCTGTGGAACTTCTCCAAGCCGACCATCGCTGTTATAAACGGACCAACAATGGGGGGAGGCTTTGATTTGGCTTGTTTTTGCGACATACGGATTGCCGCCATATCAGCCTTTTTTGGCCATCCCGAGATCAAATTTGGCGCTCCGCCGCTCTACACTCCCTTGCGTCGTATCGTGGGAGATGGGTATGCACGAGATCTATGTCTGACTGGACGAAGGATTGACTCCACAGAGGCGATGAGGATTGGGTTGGTCAGTGCGGTGTATGAGGTGGAGCAATTGCCTGAAGAATCAAGCAAATTTGTAGCAGCCATCCTAGAGGCGCCTGCCGATGGGTTGCGTTATTTGAAGCGCACCTTCGTAGCCGATAACTGCAGCTTTGAGGAGTCTTTTGTTCTTGAACACGACCGGGCCTTTCGAGAGGTCATCCTAAAATTATTCGGAGGTTGAATGAAACGGTTATGGATGCTCGGCCCAAGGTTGATTAGATCAGGCCTTGACACGCTAAACTTTAACATGCATACTGGTTGGTATGAAAGATCCTGAACGTACTCGTAATGCTCTTCTTGAAGCTGCCTTTAAGGAAGTGCATCATAAGGGCTTCAAAGCCGCCAGTCTCTGCGACATACTGGCATGCACTGATCTCACAAAGGGGGCTCTTTATCATCACTTCCCCAATAAAAATGCCTTGGGACTTGCACTACTAGATGCCATTGAAAAAAGTATTATCGAATGTTTGATTGAACCTCTTCAAATGTGTACAGATCCTCTAACGTGTCTCATGGAAATTTCCAGGGAACTTGTTGGATCATTAACATCGGAAGATATTGAGATGGGTTGTCCTCTCAATAATCTTGCCCAAGAGATGTCAAGTATTGATGAGTCATTCCGGACGAAGGTTTCGTCGATTTACGAGATGTGGCGCGATGGCATAGCCCAAGCTATTGCAGTGGGACAACGGAAAGGATATGTCAGCAGCGGCGTCAACCCAAATGATGTGGCAATATTTTATATTTCCGTAATGTCCGGATGTCGTGGTCTCGCAAAAAATGCCCGGTCAGCAGATATCCTTCAGTCATGTCTTCAGGGTATAGATACTTATCTTCAGGCGCTTCGCGCCTAATATAATTTTTTGCAAAATAACATACCGACCGGTTTGCATGTAAATATTTCTGCCGAAAGTAACTTGTGAGGTTAGGGAGCTGCCCCTGAATAACAGACAGAATCCGGATGACACGAATTACCTTAGAGGAGGATACGAATGAGTTTGATAGCAATAAACCATGAAACCTGCCGGAGAGACGGCAGTTGTAGAGCTGTTTGTCCGGTTGACCTGTTTGATCTGGATGGAGAAGGGTTTCCGGAATTTCGCGAGAGCGCGGATGCACTTTGTCTTGTCTGCGGGCACTGTGTTGCTGTGTGCTCCCGAGACGCGGTCCATCACGCAAAAATATCCATGGCCGAATCACCTCTTATCGACTCTTCTTTGGAAGTTCAATCCGATGCGCTGTTGCAACTTCTCAAGAGTCGCCGCTCAATACGCGAGTTCCATAAGGAAACAATTCCCATCGAGACCATCCGTACACTGATCGATGCCACCCGTTGGGCCCCCACTGCAGTAAACCGTCAGCCGGTTCAATGGATAGTCGTACATAACCCCGCCGAGGTACATCGTCTGGCTGAACTGGTCTACGACTGGCTCCGGCAGGCTGGTGATTCCTCTCGTTATGCCCATTTCATCGATCATTGGGAACAGGGTCGGGATATGATCCTACGCGGTGCGCCGCACGTTGCGGTCACTGTCGGCCCACGCGACTGGAACTGGAGTGCGGTGGACTGCGCCATCGCTCTTACAAATTTCGAGATTGCCGCCACGGCGCACGGCATCGGCACGTGCTGGGCGGGAATCCTGACTTGGGCCGCTAAGGAGCAGCCGGCGCTCCGGGAGGCGCTTGGTGTACCGGACGGCCATGAGGTTTATGAGTCTATGATGTTTGGATTGCCCAAACACCACTACCGCAGAATTCCGCAGCGTAATGACGCCCAGGTGATGTGGCGCTAGCGGATGAAACCGTCTCCCGTGAAAGGAGGTGAAAAATCATGCTGAGAAAACGGTATCAACTGAGGGCCATCGCCCATTGCAAGGAGGGCTGCTGACTCCTGTCCTGGGCATGACGTTAAACTGCCCACCATCTCAACACAACTTGATGATTATCGCCCCGCCCTGCGTCGGCGGCGCTTTATCTGGGAGTAACTCGGTTGTGAATGCGCTTCGACTCCGCTCAGCGCACGAATGCTCCTTGAGCGGAGTCGAAGGGAACTGAACAGACACTGATGGAGGACGACAATATGGACGCGCTTTATTCCACTACGGTGAATGCAGTCGGCGGCCGCTCCGGCACTGTTCGCAGTACGGACGGGCTTCTCGACCTCAAGCTCGCCTTGCCGAAAAAGCTTGGCGGCAAAGAGGACGCAACCAATCCGGAGCAGCTGTTCGCTGCCGGCTATGCCGCCTGTTTCGGCAACGCCGTAATTCACATCACACGTAACAAGGATCATAAAATCGGCGACGCAGATGTCGATATCGCCGCTACCGTCGGTATGGTGCCCAACGGCAGCGGCGGCTTCGCACTTACCGTCGCGCTGGACGTCACCATCGCGGGCGTCGATCTGCAAACCGCAAAGGAGATCGTCGACGAGGCCCACAAGGTCTGCCCTTATTCGAACGCGACACGCGGGAATATCGACGTCGTGCTTTCGGTGAAGACGCGATGAGCGGCAACGGATACCCGGCCGGCCGTGACTGATCCGACTTCTATCGGCCGGATTCGTGACCGGCGATAAAAACAGTGAGGTAATCGGTATGCTTTCCACCACAACACGCGTCTCGACGTTGTTGAAAATCGACTACCCCGTTATTCAGGCCCCGATGGTCTGGCTGACGTCAGCCACGTGAGTGGCAGCGGTCTCTGAGGCTGGCGGCTTGGGGGTACTCGGTCCCAACGCCGGCCGGCAAGGCTAGGCTCATCCCGCTATGGACCGGGGACGTTGCACCAAACTCGGATGGTATTGGCGCGACCAAGATTGGCATGCTCGATGGAGACTGGAAAACGGCGTAGTTTGTGTGTCGGAATCTGCGGGCGGGATTACCAGTATCCTCCCGGCGAAAGAGGTCGTTCAGGAACTGGGTCGGGCATTCTGCAACGAGCCCATTTAACAAGGAAAGGAGTTTTTCGATGGCCATTGATCTCTACAACATACCGCTCACGCGGATTGACGGTACCCAGGCGTCTCTTTCGGAGTACGCGGGCAAGGTGTTGCTCCTCGTCAACACCGCTTCCAAATGCGGCCTGACTCCCCAATATGAAGGCCTGGAGGCGCTCTACACGAAATACAAGGGTGATGGGTTCGTCGTGCTAGGGTTCCCCGCCAATAATTTTGCTGGCCAGGAGCCCGGTGATGACGCCGAGATCAAAAGTTTCTGCTCAACCAGCTATGCAGTTGATTTTCCAATGTTCTCCAAGATTTCGGTCGCGGGCGATGACAAGCACCCGCTCTACGCCGCGCTGATCCAGGCCCAACCCAAGGCGCAAAGCAGCGAGGCTTTTCGCGAGCGCCTCAAAGGGTACGGCATGACGCCCAATCCCGAGCCGGAAGTGCTGTGGAATTTCGAGAAATTTTTGATCGGCCGCGACGGCTCGGTCATTGCGCGATTCGCACCCGATTCAGAACCGCTGGATGAAGCTATTGTACGTGCCGTGGAGGCAGCACTCTCAACACAGTAAGCACAAGTATCGAGGAGCATCTTGAACCGCAGGTGAAGGCATGGATTCCGCGCCGGGCGGGGGAAGATGACAGTCGTAACCCTACATTTCTTTGAGGAGCATGACATGAAGAAACGTATACTTGGAAAATCCGGCCTGGAGGTCTCCGCCATCGGGCTCGGTTGCATGGGCATGACGTGGGCCTATGGCGCACCCGGCGAGCGGGGCGAGATGATCAAGCTCATGCGTGACGCCGTCGAGCGGGGCGTCACCTTCTTCGACACAGCCGAAGTCTACGGGCCTTTCTCGAATGAGGAGTTGGTGGGCGAGGCGCTGGCTCCGTTGCGCGAACAAGTCGTCATCGCCACCAAGTTCGGCTTCAGGATCGACCCGAATGGCAGTCCATGGCCTCTCGGGACAGACAGCCGCCCGGAGCATATCAAGGAGGTGGCTGACGCTTCCCTGAAACGGCTGCGGACCGATCATATCGACCTGTTCTATCAGCACCGCGTTGATCCGGCCGTGCCGATCGAGGAGGTCGCCGGCGCTGTGGCCGATCTCGTGAAGGCCGGCAAGGTCAGGCATTTCGGCCTGTCGGAAGCAGGGGTGGCGACTATCCGGAAGGCGCACGCGGTCCATCCTGTGACCGCACTCCAGAGCGAATATTCCCTTTGGACGCGGGAGCCGGAGCAGGAGATACTGGGCCTGGTGGAGGAACTTGGCATCGGCTTTGTCGCCTACAGCCCGCTCGGACGCGGTTTTCTGACAGGAGCCTTCAGCGCCGACACGAAATTCGCCGAGGATGATTTCCGCGGCACCAATCCGCGCTTTCAGGCCGAGGCCCTGCAGAAGAACGTCGCGCTCGTCGACGCCCTAAAGAATATCGCGCGGGGAAGGAACGTTACGCCCGGCCAGCTTGCCCTTGCCTGGCTTCTTGAGAAAAAGCCGTGGATCGTGCCGATCCCCGGAACGCGCAGGCGTGAGCGGCTTGAGGAGAACATCGCGGCCGCCGGGGTGTCGCTCAGCGCCGCGGACGTCAAGGCCATCGAGGAGGCTGTCGCCGCCCATCCGGTCGAAGGCGGGCGCTACGATGAACGCGGCCTTGCGGCAGTGAATCTGTGAGTGTCGCGGAATTTCTCCCCCGAGCAACGTTCTCATGCCATCGGTTACGACAATGAAGCCCGGCAAGGTCGGAACCCACTCCATTGAGTCAAAACATCTCTCCCGGAGGTAATAATTATGTCACTCGACAACTACGTAACGCTTGGACGCTCGGGCCTGCGCGTCAGCCCCTTCTGCCTGGGAGCAATGACTTTTGGTGAAGACTACGGCTGGGGATCGAGCGTCGAGGAGTCCAACCAGATCATCGACCGTTTCGTCGATATGGGCGGCAACTTCATCGACACCGCCAACTTCTACACCAAGGGTCACTCCGAGAAGATCATCGGCGACCATGTCGGCAGGTATCCCGCCCGTCGAGACCGCCTGGTCATCGCTACCAAGTTCAGCAGCAACCTCTATCCCGGGGATCCGAACGGTGGCGGCTCGAACCGCAAGTCGGTGCTCGCTGCATGCGAGCAGTCGCTGCGCCGCTTGCAGACCGACTACATTGACCTCTATTGGCTGCACAACTGGGATGTTCATACGCCGATCGAGGAACTCATGGCAGCGCTCGACGCACTCGTGCGCTCCGGCAAGGTCCGCTATATCGGCGTCTCCGATACCCCAGCGTGGAAAATCACCGAGGCCAATGTGACCGCGCACTTCCGCAGCTGGTCGGCGTTCATCGGCTTGCAGATTGAGTACTCGCTCCTTGAGCGCAGTGTCGAGCAGGAACTCGTGCCGATGGCGCTTGAACTTGGCCTTGGCATCACGCCGTGGTCCCCGCTCAAAAGTGGAGCGCTCAGCGGCAAGTACACACGCAAGACGGCGGGGCAGGTGAAACCGGACCGTGGGTCCTTCGTCGAGCCGTTTTTGAATGAGCGCACCTATGCGCTGGTGGACGAACTCGAAGTAATCGCGAAAGCACACGACAGTACGGTGGCGCGTGTCGCTCTCGCCTGGGTGCAGGCGCAGCCCGGCGTCACCTCGACGATCATAGGCGCACGTCGCCTCGGGCAGTTGGAGGACAATGTGAAAGCGCTTGAGTTACAAATTACACCTGCCGAACTGGGCAAGCTTGAAGAGCTCACCAAACCGGCCTTCGGCTTCCCGCAGAGCGTGCAACCGCTGTTCGCGGCGTTTCAAAACGGCGGCACGACGGTGAACGGCACGTTCGCAGCGTTGCCGGCGGGCTTCGATTTTGGAAAGGGAGACAAGCCCTATTGACTGACGCCCGATGATCCGATCGACCAGCTGACAAGTGCTGTGGAGGCAACGATAACCAGACAAAGATATCCCAAGGAGGTCAGCATCATGTACAAAGCAAAAGCATATTCAGTTGCCGGCGCCACATCGCCCTTCGTCGCGGATACCATACCGCGCCGAGAGATAGCGGACCGCGATGTGCAGATCGAAATTCTTTACTGCGGCATCTGCCATTCCGATCTCCACACAGCCCGCGACGAGTGGAACAGCGTAATGCCTACTATTTATCCTTGCGTACCTGGGCACGAAATCGTCGGCCGGGTCACGAAGGCCGGTTTAGCCGTCACCAAAGTGAAGCCGGGCGACCTTGCGGGGGTCGGCTGTCTGGTGGATTCCGACCACGATTGCCCCATATGCAAAGCGGATATGGAGCAGTTCTGTACCGGGGCCACGTTCACCTATAACTCACCGGATAGGCATGGCACCGCGCCGGTCACCTATGGTGGCTATTCCGAAAGCATCGTCGTTGATGAGCGCTTCGTGCTGTCTGTGCCGCCGAATCTCAATCTCGCCGGGGTAGCTCCGCTCCTCTGTGCCGGAATAACTACCTACTCCCCCATCCGGCGCTGGGGAGATATCAAAGGCAAGAGAGTCGGCGTGGTCGGCCTTGGCGGCCTGGGGCACATGGGGGTCAAGTTTGCAAAGGCTTTCGGCGCCCATGTGACGGTGTTCACCACCTCGCCGGGCAAGAAAGAAGATGCCTTCCGCCTGGGGGCTGACGAGGTCATCGTCTCCACCAGCTTGGCAGAGATGCGGCAGCACGCCGGATCTTTCCATTTCATCCTCGACACCATAGCCGCAGATCACGACATCAACGCGTACATCGCCATGCTAGGCCTGGAGGGACATATAACCCTGGTCGGCGTGCCCGAGAAGCCGCACCCGCTGGCGGCCTCCGGCCTTATTTTCGGGCACAGGAGCATTTCCGGCTCGCTTATCGGCGGCATCAGGGAGACCCAAGAGATGCTCGACTTCTGTGGTCAACACAACATCACCGCCGATGTGGAGGTGATTCCGGTCCAGAAGATCAACGAAGCCTACGAGCGGCTGCTCAAATCGGATGTGAAATACCGCTTCTCCATCGATATGGCTTCGCTCAGGTCCGAGTGACCCGAAAGGAATAGGTTATGGCGAAAAATGTACTGATATTGTCATGCAGTCCCAGAAAAGAAGGCAACTCCGACCTGTTATGCGATCAGTTCGCGCTAGGTGCGACCGAAGCCGGCTGCCGGGTGGAAAAGATATCCGCAGGTGACAGGCGGATCAATTACTGCACCGCCTGTGACGCCTGTCAGGGCAATGGCGGTGCCTGCGTCCAGAAAGACGATATGGCGGAGATCCTCGATAAAATGATCAGCGCGGATGTGATCGTCATGGCGACGCCGGTCTATTTTTCCACCATGAACGCCCAGACGAAGGCCCTGATCGACCGGACCTACGCGCGATATACCGCGATCACCGGGAAGGAGTTCTACTTCATCATGACCGCCGCTGTCGGCGACAAAGAGCTGCTGGAGCTGACTCTCGAATCGCTCAGGAAGTTCGCTTCCTGCCTGACCGGATCTAGGGAACGGGGTGTTATTTATGGAACCGGAGCCTGGAACAAAGGGGACATAACGAAAAGCCCTGCGATGGACCTGGCCTATGAAATGGGCAGAAATCTCCAGTGACCGGCGCATCGGCTCACCGGTACCGGCGCTCTCGGACGGCGGCGGCGATGAAACGGATCATGTTCTGCGTTATGATATTGGGAGCACTTATAGTCATGGCATATACACTCTTCAGTAATAACAGCGCCACCGCCCTGGCGCTGTCACCGCTATCGCTCGAAAGTGATCAAAAACATCCGGTCATGCTGACAAAAGGCAGAGCGCTTGAACAGGCGCGCGTCATGTGGGATTTTTTCTTCAATAAATCAGCAGACACGCGTCCATCGGGGAAAATACCGGTACAGGCATTGACCAGAGCGCAGCTACTGGCCGCCCCGGACAACATGGTGTATCGTCTGGGACATTCGACCGTATTGATGAAGCTGAACAACGCCTTTTGGATAACTGATCCGATGTTTTCGGACCGCGCGTCCCCGCTGCGGTTCGCTGGACCGGCGCGGTTTCACGCGCCACCCGTCAGTATTGAAGAATTGCCACCAATCAAGGGGGTCATCATCTCCCACGACCATTACGACCATCTGGATCATGATTCAATCATGAAGCTAGAGGGGAAGACAGAATATTTCCTGACTCCGCTCGGGGTGGGGGACATTCTGGCTGACTGGGGGGTGCCGTCGGCAAAGGTGCGGCAACTGGACTGGTGGCAGGAAACTGAAATCGACGGTGTCTGTTGTGCCGCCACACCAGCTCGACACTTCTCGGGGCGCGGTTTCTTCGACAGGAATCGTACCCAGTGGGCATCATGGGTAATCTTTGGCCGTGACCGGCGTGTTTTCTTCAGCGGCGATTCCGGCTACTTCGACGGTTTCAGGCAGATCGGCGACAAATACGGCCCCTTTGATATCACCATGCTGGAAACCGGCGCGTATAACGAGAATTGGCCTGAAGTCCATATGCACCCGGAAGAGGCGATCCAGGCGCATCTGGACCTGAATGGTAAACTCCTGCTGCCGGTGCATAACGGCACTTTTGATCTGGCCATGCACTCCTGGTGGGAGCCTTTCGACAGAATTGCCGCCTTGGGTAATGCCCGGATCGTATCGGTCGTCATTCCCATGATGGGTGAAGCGGTAAGCATGCATGACACTGCGGTTGGTATGCACTGGTGGAAAAGTCTGGAAAAAAATAAAGAAACCAGTATGCCAGCGACCGACTGGTCGAGACAGCATCACGTCAAAAACCAAGCGTCCGCGCAAGGAAGCTCCGCGCCGGTTAGCTCTCTCCCTTAGCCTTCTTCCCATGTCTGAACTGCAGACAACCGCCCCGCATCAGACATTGCAGCCTGTTACCTGCCGGTAGTAGGCATCGTGGTGCGGCGATGCGAGGATGCTGCCGATGGTCCGGTCGACTCGCTGGCGCGAGACATAGAGCTGATACACGTAACCCGACATGCGGGTGTCGCCGATGATGATATAGCCGTTGATCATGCCGTCCTGCAGGTAGACCCTGCGCCAGATATCCCCCTGCTGCCACGTGACCGGTTCGCCGGTAAAGCTCCCCGCCGAGACGATGGGGAAGTCGATGTGCTTTTTGAGCACGTTCGTATTTATCGAGCCGGCATAACTCCCATCGCCGTGCAAGAGGTGCTGTGCCGCGGTACGGGCCTGGCGCATGGCATTGGGGTAGGTCGCATAGACCCCGGCCTCGCCGGTGACCGCATGGGGGGTGACGGCGACATCGCCGGCGGTGTAGATGCCAGCATCCGCCAGCATCTGCCGGTCGGACGGCACCCCCTTGTCGTCACCCCGCAGCGGCTCGGAGTTGGGGGATACCCCGATGGCCACGATCAGCAGTGTCGTTTCCATAGTGGTGTCGTCGGAGAAGCGTACCCCGGAAAGCTGTCCTGCCGGGGCAACGATATCGGTCACTGTGGTCTTGAGCCGGATGTCCAGCCCGGTCTTTTCCGCTAACTTCCGGGTGGCGAACTGTCCCCCTTCCTCGTCGGTCATCTGGGACAGGACGCGGGTGTTGCGGTGAACCAGGGTGATGTCGAGGCCGCGATGCCACAGGGCCAGGGCGGCGTCCACCCCGATGAATCCGCCGCCGAACACCACTGCCTGCCGTACATCGTGTTCGCGGATGTAGCGGTCGATGGCGACCATGTCGGTCAGGGTCTTGAAGCCGAAGACGCCGTGGGTGTCGAGCCACTCCGGCCGGGGGTACCAGCTCCGGGCGCCGCTGGCAAAGAAGAGGCGGTCGTAGCTTTCGGTCCGTCCCGCTGTCGTCCGCACCATTCGCCTCTGTGCATCCACCTCCACCACTGGGTCAGACAGGCGCGGCATCACGCGGTACCGGTCATAAAAGTCGCTTCCCTTCCAGTAGACGGTTTCCAGAGGTTCGCCGGCCAGGTAAAAGGGGATGACGCAGGGGGAATAGGGGGCAAACTCCTCATCGCTGCACATGACGATGTCGTCCGTGAACCCGTCGAGCCTGAGCCGCTCCACGAACTCCGATGCCGCCATGCCCGTTCCTACGGTGACCACCTTCATTCCTCACCTCCCCGGCGCCGGGCAAACTCTTTCCGGCGCAACTCTCGAAAAAGCTCGACATGGGGCGGCAGCCCCTCAAGACCTAAGAGGTAATGCCGCAGCCCCTTGACGGCCCGTTCGGTGCGGGTGGCCTCGTACTCGGCAAAGACGAGGGCACCGGAATGGCATGCCTCGACGCAGGCGGGTTGGCCTCCGGCCTTGACCCTATCGGTGCAGAGGTCGCATTTATGGGCCACATCCCGGCCATATCCGGCGCGGTGGGTGGCCTTGAAGGAGATGGCGTCAAAGGGGCAGACCATGGCGCACATCGCGCAGGCCTTGCACAGTGCGGGATCGAGGATGACGGCCCCGCTTTCCGGGTCCCGGCCGAGCGCCCCCGAAGGGCAGGCATCGAGGCACTCCGCAGGGTCGCAATGTCGGCAGGAGAGGGGAAAGGCTTCCTGGTCAATGCCGAGCACCCGGACGTTCACTTCCGTCTTGCGGTCGCCAAGGGCGGCGAGCAGGGTGCCGCCGGGATGGTGCTCCACTGCGCAGGCGGTTTCGCAGGCTTTGCAGGCAAGGCACTTTTTATAATCAACGAATATCCGTTTCATCGCATCTGTCTCCCTTTTCAATGGGCATGGTGATGGTGGTGCTGGTGATGGCCTGCGGCGCAAGGGCAGGGCGGAGAGCTGAGCAGGGAGGCCAGCTGCGTCACCGCTGCCGCATAGCCGTTCTGCCGGTCCGCCATGATCCGCACCACGTGCGGGTCGAGCGCCTGCAGGAGCGGTTCTGCCGGCAGTTGGACAACCGTGTCGAACAGATCGCGCAGTTTCTGGCCGGTTTCCCGCTCGAACCGCTCCAGCCGGATATCGCCGGTGGTGACCCGGTTTACCGCGAGATGAACGAGTTCGATGCCGGTTTCGCGGGCGAGGGAGGCGGAGTGGAGGGCGACGCTCAAGGCGTTGAAGGAAGAGTCCGCCACCACAACGCACTGGCCGAATCCCTTGGCAAGGGACCGGCCGAAATGCTCCATGCCTGCCTGGGTGTCGAGGAGGATCGCTTCGTTCATCCGCAGGGCGAGGTGCCTGATCGTGGCGTCGAGGAGTACGTTCTCCGCGCAGAGGCAGCCGCCCCCCGCCTGCTTCACGGTTCCCATCACCAGCAGGCTCAGGTTCTCCGCCACCTTCAAGCCGAGCCGGCTCACCACATCTTCCACGTCGGGGTTGAGCTTGAAGAGGGCACCCCACCCGTTTCTGCCGGGCCTGATGCCGGTCTTTTCCTCGATGTAGTCGGCGTGCCGGTTCAGGGGGACGATCTTTGCCGCGTCCTCGTACGCGACCCCCAGGGCGTTCGGCAGGTTCATCTGGGGGTCCTCATCCACGGCAAGGACGTGGGTGCCGGCCGATGCCAGGACAGTGGCGAGGCAGGAGGTGAGGGTGGTCTTCCCCACCCCCCCTTTACCAGTGATGACGACGCGCATTCCGGTTTGCGGTTGACACATGGGAATTCTCCTTGTGATTAAATCCCGAGGGCGGCGCGCCGCTCCATGATGATCTGTTCCATCCGGTCGGCAGTCACCACCGGGTCTTCTTCCACGAAAAACCAGCCGCCGAGAACATCCTTGGCGTCGCTGGTGAGGATCTTCGTCACCTCAGGGCCACCGAGGATGGGGGGAAGTGGCCAGAGATGCACCGGGATGCCGGAGCCGACGAAATAGGTACCGATGGCGACCGCTTTTTCCGTGGTCCATTCCGGTGCAGACCCAACCAGCGGGAGGTCGGAGATGTCCACCTGCAGGTGGTCCGCCAGTGTCCCTGCCAGGTTGAGCATGCGGGAGCAATCGACGCACGAGCCCATGTGGAGAACGGGAGGTATCCCCAGTTGGCCGCATACCGCCCGGAGCCCCGGCCCGGCCAGGTCCCGGGCAGGGAGATCCATGAGCCCCGATTTTGCCGCGGCGATGGCCCAGCAGCCTGTGCCGATGACCAGGATGTCGCGCTTGATCAACTCCTCGGTCAGGGTGCGGTGGAAGAAGTCCTGCTGGACCTTCACGTTATTGCAGCCGACGATGCCGGCCACCCCCTTGATGGTTCCCTTGACGATCAGGTCGATCAGCGGCTGGGGCGTGCCGCCTAGCGCCTTGAGGATCTCCTCCACGGTAAACCCGACGATCGCGGTGCTGGTGTGCTGCGGAATGTACACGCGGGCCTTGTTGCGGTTCGGAAAGGCGTCGATGGCGGTCTTGATGATGTGGGTGGCAATGGCATCCGCTTCCTGTTCTTCGAACTGGATGTGGAGCGCGCCGGGGATCTTCGCCTGCTCGCTCGTCGTGATGAACCGGGTATGGAAGCAGGAGGCAAGGTCGGCCAGGGCCGGATAGATGCACTGCACGTCAACCACCATGGCGTCAACGGCACCGGTCATGATGGCGAGCTCGCTGTGGGACTCGTTCCCCGCCATGCCGACCCCCTGGCGCAGCAGCACCTCGTTGCCGGTACAGCAGAGGCCGACCACGTTGACCCGCTTGGCCCCCACCGCCTCCGCCGCGGCGCGGCATGCGGCGCTCTGGGCCATCTCCACCACCTTGGCCGACAGGATCGGCTCATGGCCGTGGACGACGACATTGACGCTCTCCGCCTCCAGTACGCCCAGATTGGCCTTCACTGGTTTGATGGTGGGGGAGCCGAGCAGGATATCCTGCAGCTCGGTGGCGATCAGGGAGCCCCCCCAGCCGTCGGAGAGGGAGCAGCGGACCGATTGCGCGACAAGGGAGAGGGGATCGTGGTCGCAGCCGAAGTGGGTGCGGTGGAGGATGTCCACTGCTTCCCGGTCGATGGCGCGCGGCAGAAACCCGGTTTTCGCGCCCATGGTGCGGTAGAGGGTATCCTCCAGGTCCTGCAGCCGCTGGAACCGTTTCTTCGGCATGTACTTCTCCATGAAGACGATCGGTTCCTCCCCCTGGTTGCCGAAACAGTCGATGGCAACCGTTGCCACATCGCCGGCTATTGCAGCGGGCTCCCGTCCGTCCGTGGGGATGCCGAGACGCGTCGCGACGGCTACGAGTTTTTCGGGATCGGCGATGCGGTAGTCGGTGTTGCTGCCGTTGGCAACCGCCTTGAGGAGGAGCGCCACCTTGCGGCCGTGGTCGGAATGTGATGAGGAGCCGACCGCGGCCATGCGGGCGAGGTTGCGGGCCACGATGGTATCGGCGGTGGCCCCGCAGACACCGTGGCTGGGGCCGTCTCCGAAGGGATCGATGCGGCATGGTCCCATGGAGCAGATCCGGCAGCAGGTGCCGAGTTGGCCGTAGCTGCATTGGGGCTGCTGTTTTTCGTAACGCTCCCAGATCGTTGCGTATCCTTCCCGATCGGCGATGCGCAGCATCTCCTTCGCGGCCGGATCAATACTGCGGCTGTCATGGCTGGTGTGTGCCAGGTCCATATGCTCCTCCCTCGATTTGTACAGGTGGTGTCGTTTACATACCTATACGTCGGGGAACGGAGCAATGCCATCCGGGACTTGTGAAAGGTGCTAGGGAGTTGTAAACGGTAGGAAAAGCGGAGTGAGCTGCCGGATTACTTCAGGCCGAGATAGGCCAGGAACCGTTGCATCTTGTCGCGGCTCACCGGGAGGCGGACTTCGCTGCCACCCGTGGCAACGGTGCATTCGTGGCTCTCCCGGTGGACCTTTATGATCTTGGTGATGTTGATGAGGTAGCTGCGGTGGATGCGGAAGAAGATCTCTTCGGAAAGGCGCTTTTCAATGGACCCCAGGGACATATCGCTGTGGAATTCGCCCGACTCGGTATAGATGAGGGAGTAGATGTTGTCCGCCTTGAGGTAGACGATCTCCTCCGGTTTGAGCAGATGGATATCGCCGCGGGAGGTCACCGGAACCCGCATGAGCTTACGTTCGGCCAGGATGAACGGGGTGATGTCGTAAAAGAGGGCGCAGATCTTCCCGCCGGCGGGGTCC
The DNA here is from genome assembly GCF_017338855.1 of Geobacter benzoatilyticus. Lineage (NCBI taxonomy): Bacteria > Pseudomonadati > Thermodesulfobacteriota > Desulfuromonadia > Geobacterales > Geobacteraceae > Geobacter > Geobacter benzoatilyticus. The sequence continues at coordinate 3,331,364 of NZ_CP071382.1, read as the reverse complement.
CGCTCCGTCACGGTGATCAGCTTGACGAGAAGGTAACGGTCGTGCCCCTCGCTGGTGATGAACTTGAGGGAGAGCGGAATGTGCCGCTGCGCCTGACGGGCCAGCCGCAGGGTTTCCTTCACCTTTTCCCGCGCCTCCTCGCTGTGGATGCCGAGGAGGTCCCCGGCGAAGATGCGCTCCCGCGGGATGTGGCCGAAAATCATGAAAACCATGCTGCTGACGGAAGAAACGGTGAGATCCTCGTTGAGGATCACGACTCCCGGTTCCATCTGTTCGATCAAGGAGAGGATGCGACTCATGGCAATATTTTCCTTCGGCAATTAGGGACTTCGAGAGACATACCACCTGCAACGATACCGCGTCAATCTTCTCTATACGCAACTCCCCTATTTTGCGGAAATCGGCGGCAGTCCTGTACTCAATCCCCAATTTATCCATTCGTATCTATTAGGGTAGACATAGAGTTGGGCATCGGTTCTTCAATCGCTTCTACCGCTGATCAACACGGATCCTTCTGCCGTGAATCTCGACAGCCGAAGCCAGACTTGAAACCCCTGTGGTGTGTTTCTCGCTCCGATATCCCCTTGATGGAGCGCGATGATTTTCTTTGTGATCGCAAGGCCGAGGCCGGTTCCCTCACCCGTTGCCCCCTTTCCCCTGTAAAACGGATTGAAAATCCTCTCCAGGTCTTCCGCTAGAAGCGGAGGAGACGAGTTTGTCACTTCTAGCATAACTGCGTCATTCTCTGAGCGCATCGATATCCGTACCCGTCCCCCTTCCGACGTATATCGTGCTGCGTTCTCCAGGAGGTTCTTGAAGGCCGCTCTCAACCACTCCTCATCTCCCGCAACTGAGAGTTGCGGTTCGACCTCAATTTCAACCGTGATCTCTTTTGTTTTGAATTGGGGGCGCATGGCCTTGAGGAGCCCATCCAGGATCGTTGCCGGCCAGACCTCCGTGGTTACAGGAACAGGTTCGTGCAGGTCCAGCTTCGAATAATCGAGGATGCGCCCTATCAACTGGTCCGCCTCGGCGATGTCTTCCCACATCCCCTCCAGCAACTCTGCGGAATCGGACGTGTCACCCCGTGCTACGGAATCCTTAAGGCACTCTCCCGCAACCCTGATGCGGGCAAGGGGACTGCGCAACTCGTGCGAAACGTTGGCGGTAAGCTCCTTTCCCGCTTGGATCATCCGTTCCACTGTCTCCGCCATGCTGTTGAATGCCTGGCCGAGCCTTCCGATTTCATCTTTTCCCCGTATGTCGGCACGGGCAGAAAGATCACCTCCCGCAATGCGAAGCGCCGATTCCTGGAGACGCTTCAGTGGTCTCGTGATATGCCGTGAAAGTGGAATGGCGAAGACAGCTATGACAACACCGATCAAGGCCAACCCTGCCCCGAACTTGCCGTGGGGAAACCGCCCGGGTTCCCGCTCTGTGAGGATATGCAGTGTTGCCGTACCTTCCAGCGGGTTTCCAAGGGTAATTGGAACCGTAGAATACGAGAGACGTTTCGGCCCGACTTCTACATTGATAGTGGCTTTCTCGTAGTTGGCGGACTTGCCGGAATCTACCTCAGGAACCTTGATGTCACCTGCAAAAGATGCCGCAAGCAGGGTTCCGTCTGTTCTGTTGATCCAGACTTTTGCGTGGGCAGACGCACCAAGCCTCTCTACAGCGTCTCGCATCACGGTACCGACATCCTCTCCTTTTACGGGACATCCGGCGATCGCAGCTTCAACATAATCCCTGGCGATAAGGGTGTTCCTGCCTATGGATTCAACCACGTAAGCGCGGTGACCGTCTTTGACGATAAAAAGGAACAGACCGAAAATGAGCGCTTCCGTAACAATAAGGGCAACTACCCAATGGAGCAGTATCTTGAAATAGAGCCGCCGCATCATGGCCGGTCCTCCAGCATGTATCCCGATCCCCACACGGTCTTGATGCACTTCTTTGCCCCTGGGAGTGATTCGATTTTGGTCCGGAGTTTGCCGATGTGGACATCTATGCTCCGGTCAAAAGGGCCGAAGTCTTTGCCCCGCGCATAGTTCAAGAGCTCGTCTCTGGACAGGATCATGTTCGGGCGGCTCATCAGCGCCTCCAGAAGTTTGAATTCGGTGGCAGACAGTGGCAACTCCGTTCCGCCCGAGCTGACCGTACGTCTGTTTCGGTTGAGGAGAAGACCGGCGACTTCCATCGTATCTGTGGAAAGCACCTTGACGTCCTGTGCGGATGCTGCTCTCCGCATTATTGCATTGAGCCGCGCCAGGAGCTCCCGAGGGTTGAAAGGCTTGGGCAGGTAATCGTCCGAACCCAGCTCCAGCCCCAGGATACGGTCTTCGTCTTCCCCTTTGGCAGTGAGCATGATTACGGGCACCGCCGACTCTTGACGAATGCGGCGGAGAATGTCCAAGCCGCTCTCACCGGGCAGCATGATATCGAGAATGACGGCTTCGGGCTCCTCCGCTTCAATGGCAGCCGTTACCATCGAACCGTCGGAAAATTCGCGCAGGACAAATCCATGCTCCTTCAAAAACTTAACCAGCAGCTTCCGCAGCTTGGCGTCGTCATCGACCAGAAAAATCAGTCTCTGTCGTTTTTCATCCATCGTAACAACTCCTAATAATTACAAACAATATCAAATTGAATGAAGCTTCGGCAGTTATTTACGCTTTTTTTACATTTGCCACATACTTTTTTTACATTTCGTGGCTAGCCTGACCTCATCGCGGTACATCATATCAGAACGAAGGAGAAGCTATGAAAAACGGAATGAAAGCTGTTGCAACGATTCTCGGAGTTGTTCTCGTGAGTGGAACATTGGCAGCCTGCAAGCATCATGAATCGCATGGCGATTATGCCAAGAAAATGAAGGAGCATTTCGATGCATCGCTCAAGAAGGTCGGAGCAACCGATGAGCAAAGGGCAAAGATTGGTGGAGTCTCAGATCAGATTGTAGCCGACGGTCAACAGGTGTGCAAAAACAGTCAGGGACTTTCAGCTAAAGTCGTTGGTTGTCTCCTCCTGGACACCCCGGATCGCCAGTGGCTGCATAATACCGTAGACGAGAAAGCAAAGGAACTCACCGGATTTGCCCACCGCACCGTCGACCGTCTTATCGAAATCAGTGCCATGCTGACCCCCGAACAGCGCTCGGAACTGAAGAAGGGATTCGATTCGGCCCACGGGTCAGAAAAGTAGTCAGATGACAAAGACAAAAAACAAAAGGAGACATGTATGAACACGTTTGAAATCAACGAAGAAATCCGCAGTAACTTCCATCTTTTCTGGGACAACTATCCGGGTCCGGTCATGCTTGTGCACAAGGACAGAACCATAATCGAGGCCAACAAGACTGCCCGTGAGCTCGGCTGCCCCGTCGGAACGAGGTGCGTGGACATCGGCGAAAAAAAACATCATGCAGGCTGCAAGGCGAACAAGGCGCTGCAGGAAGGCACGGGGGTACGCGATGTGAGTTACGTTGAGCATTTGGATCAGGTCCTCGACGGGTACTGGATCCCGCTGGCCGAGTCGCAAGAACTTTTCGTTCACTTCTGCAACGACATCACGCAGTACGCTGACGAGCATCTAATCCCCAAAAGATGCAACGGAGCAGAATGTGGTTCCTGCTCTGGCGCGTAAAGAAGGATAACCCCAATGAACTCATGCCTCCTACTGTCGGCGCTGACAACGCTCCTGTTCGCCATCAATCTTCCTCTTGGGTATTTGCGCAACGGGCATGAGCGGTTTGCCTACGGGTGGCACTTTTACCTGTACCTGTCGCTTCCCGTGGTCGTTTACCTAAGGGTAAAGACAGGATACGAATGGAAATTCCTCCCGGTGTTGATGTGTGGCGCAGTTCTCGGACAAATCTTTGGAGGATTGCTTGCACAGCACCGCCGGGAGGCACCAAGGACGCCTGGTCCATGAAAGATGCGGTGTAGGGTTGATTGCGAATCTACAAATGAACCGTTTTCTTGCCAACACCGACTTTACCTGTTTCGTGATGCCCTGTGACTTAAACAAATCGGACTCGAACTTGGAACTACAGATTTGGTATGTGTTTTATGCGTCGCAAATGTTGCCGATAAAACTTCAAAAACAAAAACGGCCGATTTCTTATATGAAATCGGCCGCCTCTGCTGCCAGTTCGACTCAGGTCACTGGAGTCAAATGCATAACCAGGATTTACACCAATCACAATGGGAGAAACCATGTGGGACTATACAGATAAGGTCAAAGAGTATTTCTTGAACCCGAGAAATGTGGGGGATATACCGGACGCCGATGCTGTTGGGGAGATGGGGAGTCTTGCCTGCGGCGATGCCCTGAAACTGTTCCTGAAGCTGGATGAGAAGAAGGAGCGGATCGTCGACGCCAAGTTCCAGACCTTCGGCTGCGGCAGCGCCATTGCCTCCTCTTCGGCCCTCACGGAGATGATCAAGGGGAAGACCCTCGACGAGGCGCTCGCCGTCACCAACCAGGAGATCGCCGATTTTCTCGGCGGTCTCCCCGAGGAGAAGATGCACTGCTCGGTCATGGGGCAGGAGGCGCTGGAGGCGGCGATCGCCAAGTACCGGGGGCATGAGGTGACGCCCCACGACCACGAGCACGCCGAGCAGGAGGGGGAGGTCGTCTGCAAGTGCTTCGGTCTCACCGACGGCTTCCTGAAGAAGGTGATCGCCGCCAACAAGCTCCACACCGCCGAGCAGGTGACCCATTTCACCAAGGCTGGCGGGGCTTGCGGTGGCTGTATCCCGAAGATCAAGGAACTGATCGCGGAAGTCCTCGGCGAGTAGCCGCAGGAGAAGCGGAAGAAGCCAGAAAAGCTGACCAACTTCCGCAAGATGCAGCTGATCCAGGACGTTTTGGAGAAGGATGTCCGCCCCCAGCTCTGGGTCGACGGCGGCGACCTGGAACTGATCGACATCGACGGGGGAATGGTGCAGATCGCATTCCGCAAGACGTGCGCCGGCTGCGTTTCGTCCGGGTACACCGCCCGGTTCGTGGAGCAGAAGCTGCGCGAGCTTGTGGCCGATGACATCACCGTCGAGGAGGTGGAGGGATGAAGGAGATCTATTTCGACAATAACGCCACCACCAAGGTTGACGAGGCGGTCTTTGAAGAGATGCGCCCCTACTTCTGCGAGCTGTACGGCAATCCGAGCTCCATGCACTTCTTTGGCGGCCAGGTGCAGAAAAAGGTCGACGCGGCGAGAAGCCGGGTGGCGACGTTGCTCGGTGCCGACCCTGCCGAGATCGTCTTTACCGCCTGCGGCACGGAGAGCGACAACGCTGCGATCCGCTCCGCCCTGGAGGTCTTCCCGGAAAAGCGGCACATCATCACCACCCGGGTCGAGCATCCGGCGGTCCTCACCCTCTGCAGGAGCCTCTCCAAGCGCGGCTACCGGGTGACCGAACTTAACGTGGACGGTGCGGGGCGGCTAGACCTGAACGAGCTGAAAAACGCCATCGACGAGGACACGGCCATCGTCTCGATCATGTACGCCAACAATGAGACCGGCGTGGTCTTCCCCATTGAGGAGGTTGGGGCGATTGTCAAGGAGAAAGGGGCGCTGTTCCATACCGACGCGGTCCAGGCGGTGGGGAAGATCTCCATCAACATGGCCACCTCGACCGTCGACATGCTGTCTCTGTCGGGACACAAGCTCCATGCCCCCAAGGGGATCGGTGCCCTTTACCTACGCAAGGGGGTGCCGTTCAGGCCGTTCATGGTGGGGGGGCACCAGGAACGGAGCCGCCGTGCCGGCACCGAGGCGACCGCCTCCATCATCGCGCTCGGCAAGGCGTGCGAGCTGGCGGCCCGGCACATGGACGACGAGAACACCCGGGTAAAAGGGATGCGGGACCGGCTGGAGCGGGAGCTGATGCGCCTCATCCCGGCCGGCCGGGTGAACGGCGGCGGTGCGGAAAGGCTTCCCAACACCGTCTCCATTGCCTTCGAGTTCGTGGAAGGGGAGGCGATCCTGCTCCTCCTCTCCGAGAAGGGGATCTGCGCCTCGTCCGGGAGCGCCTGCACCTCCGGGTCGCTGGAGCCGTCCCATGTGTTGCGCGCCATGGGGGTGCCGTTTACCTGTGCCCACGGCTCGATCCGCTTCTCCCTCTCCCGCTTCAACATCGACCAGGAGGTCGACACGGTCATCCGGGAGCTCCCGCCGATCATCAGACGACTGCGGGAGATCTCGCCGTTCGGCCGAGAGATACTGGCGCAGCACTGTTGACTTCGGAGTGAGGTGTTAGACGTGAGAAGCGAGATGCAGAAAGCAGTTAGATGACAAAGACCAAAAACAAAAGGAGACATGTATGAAAAAGATCGAAATCAGCGATGAAATGTGCCGCAACTTCCACCTGTTCTGGGACAACTTTCCGTTCCCCGTTCTGCTGATCCATAAGGATCGCACCATACTCGACCGCAACAAGGCGGCGGAGGCAATGGGATGCATTCCCGGGACACGGTGCATCGACAGAGGCAAGAAGGAAGAACACAGGGGATGTCTGGCAAACAAGGCGCTGCAGGAGCAGGCCGCAAAACGGGTCGTGGCCTATGATGAAAATTTCGGACGGGTAATAGATGGCTACTGGGTCCCCCTGGCGGGAGAAACGGATATCTACCTGCACTTCTTCGCCGATATTACCGAGTATGCAGCCGAGCATATGTTCCCCAAGAAAGACTGCGGAGAGGGCGACCATTGCAGATCCTGCACCGGAGCCTAACTCGCGGCTGCTGTATAAATCAAGAAAAGGAGGAGTAGATGACAGAATTCTACGAGTTTCATGCGCGTTCTCTGGGGGGCGAGGACATTTCATTTCAACAGTTCACCGGTAAGGTTGTGCTGGTCGTCAACACCGCAAGCAAGTGCGGCTTTACACCTCAGTACAAGGGCCTTGAAACGCTCTATCATAAGTACTCGGAGTCGGGCTTGGTTATCCTGGGCTTTCCCTGCAACCAGTTTTTGCATCAGGAGCCGGGAGACGAGTCCGCCATCCGTGCTGTCTGTCAGATCAACTATGGGGTCACCTTTCCCATATTCGAGAAGATCGACGTGAATGGTGTCAATGCTCATCCTCTTTTTGTATGGCTGAAGACAAAGCTTCCGGGCGCTTTCGGGAAAGACGTGAAGTGGAATTTCACTAAGTTTTTGGTCGGGCGAGACGGGACTCCGCTCCAACGGTTTGCGCCCATCACCAGCCCCGCCAAGATCGAGTCACATATTCGTCAAGCGTTGAAGATGTAGGAGTCTTGCGGCGGGGTGATTCATTTGATTTTCTGAAATGTTTCACCCCGTTTCTAACAGCTGGATATATCAAGATACAGAACTTCAGCAGCCTCTCCAACTCATGCTGCCCAGGCCGGAACGTAATCTGTAGCACTACAATCTCTCGCGTCTGTACTTGATCCCTAATTTATCCATTCGAGCTCGCAAAGTCGTAGATTTTATTCCTAGTATTTCTGCCGCTCCTCCCGAACCATGAATTTTCCCGTTGGTTTTATCCAGAATTTTCCTGATGTGCAATGACATCAATTCGTCTAGACTCAACGCATTATATGTTTCAGGCGTATTTTGATCCGAAATGGTTGGTGATTCTTCTCTATAGTCCGGCAATGAATTGAACATTAGCTGTCCCCCTTTATGCCGGATGAGCTCTCTTTCTACCATATTCTCCAATTCTCTGATATTGCCCTGCCAGTTGTATTTCATTAAACGTTCAAGTGCTCCCGGCGCAATAGCAGGAATGAGTCTTATATCTAGATTCCTTGATTTCTTTGCGACAAAAAAGCGGGCAAGCGCCGGGATGTCTTCTTTTCGTTGGCGAAGGGGAGGGATGATTATGGGAAAGATATTAAGCCTGAACCATAGATCTTCACGGAATTGATTTTCGGATACCATTCTCTCCAAATTCCGATGAGTGGCAGCTATCACCCGGATATCCACAGGAATTGGCTTGCTATTGCTCCGGTGATTAAACGTTCAAATCAGGCAGCATAGGCGATCTTTGGATGCCTGAAGTAGTTTCGGACATGTTGTGGCCTATTTTGAAGTTTTCGCATGAATGATCTGGTTTTCTTGGTCAGTTCCTTCTCTGATCGAGGAGGAAGCCCAGACCGGATACAATGCTTGAGGTCCCCATTGAGATACTCATCGGGATTGAGTTCCGGCGAGTACGAGGGGAGATAAAAGACCTCGATTTGGTCTTTGTTCTCCAACAGCCAGTCTTTGACCATTTTGCTGTGGTGCACCCGTAAGTTGTCCAAAATCAGAAACACCTTGCGGCCCGCATCCTTGATCAACCGAGACATGAATTTAATCAGCACCTGGGCAGTCATGGTTTCCCGGTACATCATGAACCGGACTTTCCCCTGATTTGTAATGGATGAGATCATGTTGACCCGGCTTTTCGTGGCGTTAATTCGCACGACTGGCGTTTTCCCTTTGGGGGCAAAACCTTTGGTATTGTAAGCATCGTTCTGAATGCCGGTCTCGTCACCCCAGTGAATTTCGGCCTTTTCCTGTTTGGCGCGGGCCTGAATCTGGGGGTAGACCGTCTCATGCCACTGTTGAACCGCCTTTGGGTTTTGCTCGTAGGCTCTTTTCGTCGGTTTCTGAGGGGTAAAGCCCCACCGCTTCAGATAGTCGGTGATGGTTCGTAGCGGCAAATCTATGCCGTAATGTTGCTTGATTGCCAACCGTACGGCATCACGGGTCCAGAGTGCGAAGGACAATTTCAACTGATCGGGCGTCTTATCGACTAGCAACTTCTGGATATCAGCCTCTTGCATGGCTGTCAGTTCTCGTTGTTCCCCGTGACGGCGACCACGAACCCCTGGCTTGATGGCATCCAGACCGCCACGTTGGTACTTTTTCCAGATCGTACTGATGTAGGTTGAACACAAACCGACGATTTCTGAAATGGCTTGATTGTCCAGTTCGCCTTTTTCTTTGAGACGAACGACTTGCTTGCGAAGTTCATACTGTGTTTCTTGATTTAGCTTGCGGGCATCTGTAGTTTTCATGCCCGAAGTATATCACAAATTATAGTAAATTTGAATATTTATTCACCGAGTCAATAGCTGAAAGTTACCGCTGCCCTTCCTGCTCGACAAAAGAACGTTGAATGTAAGCCCAATCATCCCAGTTTGTTCTACATCAAAGCAAGCCTATGCGGTCATTTGCGGCAAATAGCGGTTGACAATCGGTCTATATCAACGTATTTTAAGGAAGTTTAAGCTGGGATTATTATATCCAGGCTTGCCCGTTCTCTTACGGTGGATGTGGCAACGAATAGCCATGAGGATCAGTTTATATGGCCGAGATAGAAGATCGCTGGTTATCGGTAGAGGAGATAGGTAAATATCTTGGTGTCAGCAATGACACAATTTACCGATGGATAGATAAGTACGGCATGCCCGCTCACCGTATGGGCCGACTCTGGAAGTTCAAAAGAGACGAAGTTGACGAGTGGGTGAAGGCTGGCGGTGCTGCAGATTTGGAATTTCGACAAGAACAGCGAAAAGCATAGCTGTGAACAGAGGAGTGATGCAAAAAAATCTTAATCAAACACAGCAGGTGCAGTCGGAACGGTTTTCATTCTCAGGGCATGAGACTTTTCCGTTGCGAGTAGCTTGGCTTCCGAAAGCTGTGTCAGCAGTGTCAAAGGGAATGAATCCGTTTTCCAATCCACGAGAAGGAATGCGAATCTTGGGATTAGGGAAAAACATGGTCATGTCACTTGAGTGTTGGGGTGAATACTTTGGGGTGGTCAAACGCACGGATCATTCCTGGCAGGTGACCGAATTCGGAGAGAAAGTTCTTGGTTCAAACGGAAAAGATCCTTTTCTGGAAGACCAGCGTACGCTTTGGCTCCTCCACTGGATGGCTTCCACCAATTCCTCCCGACCATTCTTTGCGTGGCACTGGCTCGTCAATCTTTATCATGAGCCTGAGTTTACTTTGAACGAGGCATTGAAGGCATTTCAAGCGGAATCTGATACATACTCAAGGCCTTTGTCTCAGACCACGTTACGACAACATCTCGATGTATTTCTAAGAACATACGTAGCATCGGATAGCGTTGCAGGTCAACTGCCTGAGGATATGCTTGATAGTCCACTGTCATGTTTGGGTTTCATCCGAAAGTTCGGCGAGCGTCGCGGAGAACGTGGACGTGATCCACTTTTTTCCATCGACGTTCGTAAGAAGAATTCAATCCCAGGTGGACTGTTCAGGTTTTGCCTGCATGATTGGTGGAATCGGTATGTGAGAGACGAGAAGACAGTATTGTTCTCTGACGTTGCTTTTGGAAAATGTAGCCCTGGCCGCGTGTTTCGGATGCCAGAGGCGGAAGTTCGAGATCGCCTCGTTCTATTAGCTCAGAATAGGCCAAAGGAGTTTGCAGTGTTGGAAGGTGCAAACCAAAGAATTGTACGCCGGCTGCAACCATCGAGTGACATCAAGATGCTCTTGGAAGATGCTTATATGAGGGAGGCTTGATGGATTTGCAGTGTGTTTCAAGCCTTTTCCAGGTCCGACCAGCTTTCCTTCGTTCCGTAGATGTGGCCGAGGATTATGACGATCCCCGGTCCAGTGAACATTATGTCGTGACTAATTTGGTCCGTGAAACTCTTCAGAGAGTATCGAGCGGTCTCCAGCCTGCTTCTTCCCAGCGCGCTTGGCGTCTGACTGGCGACTATGGAACGGGAAAGTCCAGCTTTGCACTGGCATTGGCACGTGTTGCGGCAGGCCATGACGAAAGACTCCCATTGGATCTTCAGAACTGGATGGGTGAACGAGTTAAACTGGAGCCAATTTTGGTTACGGGTGACTTAGAGCCACTACGGACCTGTATCCTGCGAGGAATTAGCGAAACTGAAACTAGAGTCTTTGGTAAGAGTGATATTTTGTCTTCTGCCAGCACTAACGACGAGGTTCTGAAGCTCTTGGACCGGCTGGGTGACCGAATTCGAGCCAAGAAGATTGGGGACGGATTGCTGCTGGTTCTGGACGAGTTGGGGCAGAATCTTCGATATGCTGCGCAACATCCAGACGATGATGACGTTTTTTTGCTGCAACGTCTTGGAGAGAAGGCGGTTCGAAGCAATGGAAAGCCATTAATGGTGCTTGCATTGCTGCATCAAGGATTCGCTTCGTATTCGGCGGCGGCCGATGCGGTCGCCAAGAAAGAATGGGACAAAGTTGCCGGTCGTTTCGAGGAAATCGTTTTTGCCCAGCCGGTAGAGCAGACTGCAGTTCTTCTTGCTGAAACCCTGGGGATTCAAGAGGATCTTTTACCTAAAAAGATCCATGGCCTGATGCGAGAAGTGATGCAACAGGCTGTTGATTGCGGCCTGTATGGTTCACTTGCTGCTAAAGAATATCTTATCTCCCTGGCCCCCCGCCTGTTTCCATTGAATCCAGTTGTACTGCCAGTCTTGATAGCACTGCTTCGGAAGTTCGGTCAGAACGAGCGTTCTATAGTAAGCTTTCTAACTTCTTTTGAACCGTTTGGTCTCAGGGCATTCGCAGATCGGGTCAGTATTGATGGGAATTTGTACCGGATTTCAGACCTCTATGATTACTTCAAAACCAATCTTTCGCAACTAGGCGCCGGACCAGCTCGCGCGCGTTGGGATATCGCCGAGTCCGTGGTGGATAAGAGTGCAGGATATGGGGAGACGGCTGAAAGGCTTCTTAAAAGTGCTGCGATCTTGAACATGATTGATGATCCAGCACTTCCTTCGACGCGTGAAATCCTGCTGGCTTCTGAGTCCGGACCAGAGTCTGTCGATACCATAGAACGCCTTGTGTCAGAATTGCGGTTGCTACATGAGCGAGGAACGGCAAGAGGCCTTTCGTTATGGCCACACACCAGCGCAAATCTTGAGGAATTACTTCGACAGGCTGAAGAAGCATTGGGTGGAAGAGAATCTCACCCATCTGCCCTTTTGGAATATCTCCCAGAAAAGCACTTGGTTGCACGGCGACATTATGTCAAGACTGGGAATTTGCGACATTTTTCAGTCCACTACGTTCATGCAAAGGATGCTGAGGAGGCATTAAAGCAGGCTGCAGAACAACCGTCGGGAGATGGAACGATAGTTGTTGTGGTTCCCTTTTCCTTAGAGGAGCAACGATCAGCAATCGAGTCGACGAAAGTTCAAACGTTACCGAGGCATGTGATAAGTGGGATAAGCGTGCCCGTCGCTGGTATCTCTCATGTTCTTTCAGAACTAAAACGTTGGGAGTGGGTTCGTAAGAATGCCAGGGAACTCTCGTTTGATCAATTTGCGCTCGAATACGTGCGCGAAGAAATTGAGCTCCTGAAAGCTGCACTTCGTCGGGAATTGGAGTTCTTGGCTGATTTTGTTGTTGATCGTGAACGTCCAATTCAGTGGTTTCATAACGGGAGAGAAATTCAGGTAGAAGAACATCGCGGTATTGCCGGCTATCTGAGCGTTGTGTGCGATGAACTTTACCCAGACTGTCCGATTGTGCAGAACGAACTTATCAATCGCCGGGTGACAAGTTCGGCAGCATCTCGTGCTCGAACTCTTCTGATTGAAGCCGTTGCAACTCATTCGACTGAAGAATGTCTTGGTTTTAATAGTGATCGAAATCCACCGGAGTTGGCTATTTACTTGTCCGTACTCAAGGAAGGGAAACTTCATATTCAGGATGGTAATTCATGGCGATTCGTTTCCTATTCTGAGCTGGACGAAGATCCTTGCCGACTTGCGCCAAGCCTTAAATGCATCCATGATTTGCTGCTGAAGGCCGACTTGGATACTGTTTCAGTGGACAGAATTTATGATGAACTTCGTCGCTCTCCCTTAGGGGTTCGGGACGGTCTTCTGCCACTTTTGGTAGCGGTTTACCTCGCAGGGCATTGGGAAGAAACATCAGTATATGAAGATGGCACTTTCCTCCTCAAGGTTGGTGGTGAACAATTCCAACGGCTAAATAAAGAGCCCGAGATGTTTGCCCTTCAACACTGCTCTGTTAGTGGGGTTCGTTTAGCGGTGTACGATCAGTTGAGTAGGGCGTTTGGAGCGGATACAACTCAACGCCCGGATGTTTTAACTGTGATTCGTCCATTAGTGTCATTTGCAGTTTCACTTCCAGAATATGTACGGCACGCCCGTGAAGTTCTTTCTCCACGGTCACGCAAAGTCCGCGATCTGCTCTTTGCTGCGCGAAAACCCGCGACTTTGCTTTTTAAAGAACTTCCTGAAGCCTTGGGTTTCCCTATGGTTAATACAGAATGTTTTTCTGATGATCAGATTTCCGATCTTGTTGAGGGGGTGACAGAAGCGATTGCAGAACTCCGTAACGCCTACCCGGCACTTCTATGTCGAATTCGCAACGGTCTCCAGGATGCATTTAACTCCAGAGGGGATTTTGATGAATTTCGTAGTTCACTGGCAATAAGGTCTGCTGCAATCGCAGATCACATTTACGACTTAGATTTCAAAGCATTCGTATTGCGTCTGGGCGATTCCGCCCTTCCCGACACGCAATGGATCGAGTCTGTTGCCACGTTGGTTGCCAAGAAATCCCCTGAGCGGTGGCGTAATACTGACGAGGCTGTTTTCTTTGAAAACCTTGAGGCATTCGTGCCCCGTTACCTCCGCGTAGAATCAATATATTTTGACGGTGATGTCGCTGGTGGTGGCCAGTCCAGGCGATGTGTCCGGCTTACCGTAACCCGACCCGACGGCTCGGAAGCCCAAGAAGTTCTAAATTGGCGTCCTGAGGACGATCATCGGCTCGAAAGCGTTAAGACTGCTCTGAGGTTACTTATTGGCGAGCATGGACAGATTGCGTTGGCAGCTGCGGCCGGATTGTTATGGCAGCAGCAACATGGCGCTGAAGATGAACCTTAGATTGGGGACGGGGATGCCTAACGTTAATGGACAGAAGAAGATAAGGCATATTCTAAGTCTTTCGGGAGGGAAGGACTCTGCAGCCCTCGCAATTTACATGCGCGATCGCATTGACGGGATGGAGTACATCTTCCATGACAGCGGCAAGGAACTTCCCGAAACATACGAATATTTGGAAAGGCTAGAAGGTTATCTGGGCACAAAGGTTGTCCGCACTACTTTTGGCACCACTTTTGACGACCTATTGAGGCGATACGGAGGCATACTCCCATCGAATCATAGACGGTGGTGCACGAAGATGATGAAACTCAAACCCTTTGAGGATTATGTCGGTAACGATGAGTGTGTAAATTATATTGGTATCCGAGCAGATGAGGACCGTGTTGGTTACATCAGTCACAAGCCTAATATAATTGCCTCGTTTCCTTTTCGTGACGACGGCATCGCCTATGAGGATGTGGTTCGGATTCTAATGGAGTCGGGGATCGGGTTGCCACCATATATTGAATGGGGACGCAGTCGTTCTGGGTGCTATTTCTGCTTTTATCAGCAGAAGATTGAGTGGGTCAGGTTGAAGCAAAAACATCCGGAATATTATGAAATGGCTAAAGCTTACGAAAAACCTAACCGTGTAAATGGAAATGTTTTCTTCTGGTGCAAAGAAGAGTCGCTTGAAGATCTGGAGCAACCGGAAAGGATGCAGCAGATCATCGAGAATTGGGAGAAGTCTCAGGAAAAACAGCGCCAACGCAGGAAGGATGTACCACTAGCTTCAATACTAGCAGGCATGGAATATGAACCACCCACCCGGGAAGGTTGCTTGATTTGCCAACTCTAAAACCTTGGATGGCCCAGCTATGACCGAAGGTGAAAAATGGATCAGGCTCCTGAGAGCCTACGGACCGGTGCCGGATGACTTAGCTCAGGAAGCGGAACAGGTTGATTATCTTGCTGACCGCTTAGGGCTGCGCCGCCTATCGTTCCCCCATCCTGCATGGCAAGACCTTCTCGATTGTTTCCCCCTTGAAACAGGTGAATTCAAGACTGTTGTCCTCACAGGTACTGCTGGTGACGGCAAAACCACATTATGCTATCAGCTTGCAGAGAAATTGATGGGGGCTATTCCCAAGCGGAAGGAAAGCTCAACTGGATTTCAAACATTTGAAGTTATGACTCAGGTGGGCATGAGGCGCCTGACCATGATTTACGATCTCACTGGCTGGCGCCGTCGTGAGTCGGGAATATTGAGCCCGGAAAACGTCAAAATGCTGGAGGAAGCCTCCGCGCATGTCTACGGAACTGGCGGACATTCCTACGTTCTTGCGGTTAATGATGGCCAGCTTCTAGAAACAATTCGGAGTCTACCAACGAGCTGCACGGCCGAACTCAAAGCCTTGGGGGAGGCTCTGGTCAATCTGCATGCCTCGGGCTTGAAGGAAGCAGAATCACTTCCACTCTTGCGTTTGATAAATCTTTCTCGCACCCCGAGCGACTTGCTCATGCAGCTTTGCCTCGACGGTATACTCAGTCGTTCAGAATGGAAATGTCTTGAAGACGAGAAGGATAATCCTCTTTTTGGCGAAAAATCCCCAATAAGGACAAACTTCGAGATGCTAGGCTCACCAGCAGTCAGGCATCGTCTGATCACCTTAGCCCGCATTGCCGATGCCACGGGGCACCATCTCCCCCTGCGCTCAATACTGATCCTACTCTCGAACGCTCTCCTTGGCCATCCTGATGCTTCCGACAAGGTCTTTCGACCGGATGCTTCAGCAAAAAAGATTCTTGGGCAAGACACCCGCCATAAGGCTGCTATCCACCTCAATCTCTTTGGATTCAACTTGGGTAAGGCTCAGAGGAGCCAAAGGGATGTCTATCGGTTCCTCTCGATGCTTCATGTCGGAGAGGAGACCACGAATGATCTTGACGAGCTTATTATTTTTGGCAGCAGGGATGAGGAACTCCAAAAAGAACATGCTGAGTTGATAGCCAACGATCCTTTCAATCAGCGTAATCCAGCACTTGACGGGCTTATCCTCCGTTATATTCGTGGGGAGATCACCGACGGTAAGGAATCAGCTGAGTTCCTTTCGGAACTGATCCACGAACGGCGCCGTATCTTCTTTTGTGCTTCTGAAGACCAACTTAAACACTACAAACTCTGGTCCGTCACTGTTTTCCACCATGCCGGCGACTTCGAAGAGCATATTCTTCACCCGATCCGTGAAGGCCACTCGCCTGCAAAACTGCACATCCGACATCTGGCTGGTGGACTCAACAGGGTGTGGACCGGTCTTTTGCTCGATGAGAATGCTCATGAAATCTACCTTGCAACTGGCCTTGATCTTAGCACGTCGCCGGTAAGCGACCTGCTGCTTGAGGAGATTTCCATTGCCGCCAATCCCCCGGGATTTGACATTATTCCAGACGGTGCTTTCCCAAAAGTGATTATCCGTGCAAATGGCCGAAGTTTCAGCTTCGATCTTACCCTCTCACGATATGAATTTCTCATGCGCATTGCCGCCGGGGCGATGCCCTCATGCTTTTCGCGTGAGACGTACGAGGACTTTCTATCGCTGAAGCAATGTTGCCTGCGTGATCTACAAATCCGTCCGAACTCTGAGGTTCTCCTGCGCCTCGACGTGACTGCGACTGGCCAAGTCCATAAGGAGCACATTCACCTGAGCGAATGAAACCATCATGAAAATAACTGACAAAGACAATACGCAGCCCTACACTGGTTCCAAGAAGGATTTCTTGGGCTGGTTCAATGAAGCAATCTGGGGGCATCGTCTGGAGCGACAGCCTGGGTCTGCTCTGCTGCTCGAGTTCTTGGGGATGGCCGAAGCGATGCATCGCGGCGGGAAACTGTTGGCGCTTACCGAGCCTGGAGAAGATATTCGTTATTCCGCACACACCTTAATTCACTTGCGGAGTATCCTCTTTAACAACCCCCTTATGGAGGAAGTCCGCGCCCGTTGTCAGGGCAGCGATGATGATGCTTGGGAGATATGGCTTCGAGAAATTAAGAACCAGGCAGCCGTAGGGGATAAGTTCACAGCTGACTTTTCGTATTTGCGCCATCGTTTCCATTCGTTCAGTGATTTAGTCTCGCGCGTGACTCTTCTTAGACGGATCACCATGGACCCCGGCTCCGGGCGGACATGGACTCGACAACTGCTGTTTCCGATTGGTCCTGCCGCACTTTACGAGCCCAGCAGTGAGAACCTGGAGCGCGACAGAGTCCTTTTTACACGGACAGGTGAATTAGCTTACCTGATGCTCAGCCGCGCTTCCGAACCGCTACGGCTCTCTCTCGCCGCGAAACTTTCCCCTCTGTTCGATACAGCCACGATTCGCAACAAGCTACTCACGAGCCTCCTTCCATCCGCGGAGCTGGAAAGAGCGAGTATGAAGGGGGGAACATATCTACCTTACAAGAGGCATCCAGCTTTTGATCGTCTGGCCGAGGACGTCCACAGCCTTCTTTCACTCGGATTGCCAGACCAGGATGTGCTCGAGTACCTTATGCACGTCATATCCTTCAATATTTACATTTACGCCATAGAGACGGCAAACCAATGGTTGGAAAAGGAGCAGATACCTGTCTGTGTCTGTGAAATTCCCGGCCCGCGAATGGATGTGGTGCGCAAGGCTTCCATTGCCACGCGCGATGAGAATGAGGGACTTGGCGTTCTTGCCGTACGCCGCTTTGTCGAATTAGCGATCAGGTCCAATTCTAATGTTAACGAGCAGCTTGACTCCCCGGACCTGCCTGAAGAGGAAAAGGCCGAGCTGCTCGTCGAGCATCTTGCCGAGGTTTGTTCCATTGATGAAGAGGATTTGAAAGCGTCCAGTATGGATGACGTTCGGCGTAAAGTTATTTCTCTTGCCGAAAGCGGGTACCGTGATGGAACGGCAGCAGCGCTTCTTGGGCTAGGCCGCGTTTCTGGCCTTCTCGACAAACGTGGCACCACAAAAGTTCGGTACGCTCCGAGCGATCGACTGCTCCGTACGCTTGTTCTCGCAAATGTCACCCATCAAGTGGAAGAGGATGAACTGCTTTGCATTCTCAACCAACGATATCACTTGGTCTTTGGTCCGCGTGAAGCCGCGACAGAACTTCCAGCAAATTTCCATGATGATGGTGACTTCAGCAAGAACAAGGAGCGGCTAGCCCGCCGCCTTATCGGACTTGGGCTTGCCCAGCGCATGAGCGATGCCTGCACTTACATCCGTAATCCTTACTTGAAGTAACAACGGTGACCCATGCCGATACCTAATGACCAAATTCAGTACCAAGCTGCGGACCTGGAACAGGCCGGAATAACTTATACCGACCGCATTGTCGGGACTGTTGCCTTTCGGTTAACGGCAGCAAGATTCACTCCGTTACTTGAAGACTCCGAGTTCAACGGTGCTTTCTTCGTTCTTTCGGGCTTCACTGGGGCGCAACTCGCAGGATTCATTCAAGCTGCGCAGCACACAGGCACGTATTGGGGGCATCTTCGCATCGGCTTCCCGGCTTCCGAACTGACAGGCTACAACATACCAGAAGAATGCCTCGTTCAGACCTCTGCTGTCAGTGTACGTAATGCAGACCGTCAAGGCAAAATTGTTATTACCACAGACAGCGAACCGGATGTAGGTTCATCTCTCAGCAACAAGATCACGATTAAGGCGGATCAGCTCAAGGAAGCAGATGAAGCACCAGCGCACTGGATTCATGTAGTTTCCGACGTAATTGGGCTGGCGCTCCCGCCAGAGCCTGCCAAGCAGGTTGGGGCCATGATAAAGGGCCTTTTTGAGTGTGGTCGGTTCCCAATTGGCACAGCTGCAAGATATATCCTACAGGTGCTTTCCTCATATAAGGATGGGACTCCTTTGCTAAGAGCCTCTGGAATGCATCTCCCTGCTTTGGATCTGCCCCTTTTTGAAGATTGTTTTATGTCCCTGGGATCAGTGAAGTCCGGGCAACCATCGCAATGGCGCAAGCTCTTCGAAGATCATCAGAAACAGGATTGTTATCTCAACAAACGATACCCAACCGGGCTGCTCTTAGATCCTGACCATCTCCGTAAGAATCTTAACAGCCTGCGTAACGACAACGCGGGCCCAAATATACCGGACAATGTCCTCGATGCTTTTGCCGTTTACATTGAAGCGGAGGGTACTCGCAGCCAAGCTACCGAAACTTTTCTTTTCGGGCACGACTGGTCGATAGTCCGTAACTGTTTTGATAAACAACGGAAAACCACATCCCGGTCATTTGTTGAAAAAACCCGCAAAATCCTTGAAGTCTGTGGCATCACTCCAACTGATGACGATGAAGCCGTCCTGAAGGCTCTCGAACAAAACCCTCGGAAAAGCGGAGGGGCCACCGACGAATACCGTGAATTTTTCGAAACCTACTCCGACGACATTTCGCATGACCCCAAGTTGCTTTTCGACTGGGAGGATTTTGTCTACGGTCAGCGGATTATCTGCTCCGACCTTTTTGAAGGGATACTTGATTGTCTTCAAAGAACGTTGCGGCTCCGTACGCCCGATCAGGCCGCGTGGCTGGTTATCCAGGGAGTCCGTCAGCAAAAGCCGTTGCACTTTGCCTCAGCCAATCGCCAAGCATGTGAGTATTTTGAGCGTCACTATGGAAAGTTGCCAGAGCATTCGAAGCAACTGATACGGTTTGAGAAAACGAATCTTCCCGTTTACTCCTCGGAGGTCCGTCCGAAGCTTGATAGTGCTCCGAAAACAAGAAAAGCTGGCGGCCGGACTACCCCCAATAGTTTTGAATTCCAGGTAACCCTATTTGAGAGGCTGGGTGGCAATGAAACGCGTGTTGCCACTCTTCCTCTGATATGGATGTTTCCGAAGGATTCCGTCCTCGCTCAGGAGGGAGCAGATCTGGATGCTCTCTGTCGCTATCAGAAGAGGACTCGGACAGCGTTTGCGGAAGGGCTTGCGAATTATGAGACCGTAGGGAGGAAAGGTATCCCATTGATGCTGTCTCTCAACTCGGTTCAGGGATTCGCCTCACCTCCCGGAGCGTCAGGCCGTGGCAGGTTTATTCCAGCACAGACGAGGATTAATTCTTTAGCCGCCGAGTTCACTACTATTATCGATCAGTCAGAAAGTAACCGGTCCCTCCCTGAAGAGATCGCAAAGGGGTTGCGAACAGCGTTTTCTGATTTCAACAATGTCTATGGTAGCGCAGTAGAGTCCCTTGCTTATGACGCTCTCGAACGGAAGTATGCTACAGGGACGGCCGCTGCTTACCGCGGCCTGCTATCTCTGATCCGTACAGTACCGAATGAGAATATTCGTTACCGGATACTCCGGACCGTCCTTCGAATTGGCACGGTAACCGTGGCTGAGTCTGGCCACAGGCCAAAAGTGGCGGTTGTCTGCCCATGGCACCCAGTCCGTATGGAAGCAGCAGCCGCCAGGAATGAACAGTTATTAGACACAATCACTGGGTTGCTCACAGAGAGAGAGATTGTTTTTTCCGACGGTACTGCCGGTACCCTGTTCTTTCGTGAAATGCGGGAGATGTTGAACTATCCCCTTGAGCCCGAGATTGCCGTATGCTGGGAAAACATGGAACCGCTCATGCGTGTAGCAACCCAGTCCATCGGTGCTTACACCTTGCATGAGCCGGTTGATCTTGGAGTTGCAAGCCGTTCCCTCGAAGATAATGCGGCGGAATCAGCCAAAACGATCTTGGGGGAGATCCAGGAATATCTGAGGCTCCAACCTCATGAGCGGGATAACTTGTCTGTGTTGCTGTACAATTGCGATTCTCCTGAACTGCCCAGCACACTGGTTGAATGCCTCAATAAATTGAATCGAGAATCAAAGGATGGGGCGGTAACCTGTCATGTGTTACTTATGCACCATGACGAAACTCACCTGCGACATCTATATCGCGATCTCGTTGCCAGATCTGATAACGACACAGAAGATTCCGTCGAAACTACCGGTGATTTCCTTTCAAAGGTGCGCATCAATATCGCCGCGGCAAGCCGTTTGAGGCGCGAAGGCCGCTCACAACCGGTGGATATCGCATACTGCAGAGACTTGCTTTCCGCTGAGGCAAAAACAGAGTGGGTATGGATCGATCGTGATCGGCACACTGTACCGCCTGTCAATCATCGCCCACACCAATGGAACAGGCTGCGCCCCTTTCGCGAAGGAGACCGAATTGTTCGGGTGCTGCTCTGTTGTCCAGCTCACACGGAAACTGGTTGGTCTTACCTCCACGCAATTGCTTCAATGTGCACCAACGGTGCTGACATTGCATGGGCGAATATGCAGTGTCCGGTTCCCATGCGCACACTCAATTTCGACAATCATGGGGTCGATCGTATTCTGCGCGAGACACATGACCTGGCGGTTTGGGTCGTCAATCAGGACGAACTTCTTGATCGACGTCTTCTTGAGCAGAAGCAGGTAAAGGTAATCCGTTACATTCAAAGCACCACGCAGGGACGCAACCTCATCATTTCATCCAAAGCAAGAGACACACTCCTTGTTAACACCCTCAAGGAAAGACTTCGGACCATCTTGCCTTTCGACACAACGGATGCTGTTATACAGTCGCTGGTAAAACGCCTGCTGGACGACGCCAACGGTATCTCCGGTGGACTCGTTCTAAAGGCTGCCAGGCGTGCGAACAACACAAATGAACTATTCGGCATGGTCCTCTCCCGTTATCTTATTCAGTCTGAGTTGGGTTACGATCGTGCCGCTGCATGGTGCTTCCTCGATGATTTCAGTAATTGGCTTGGGAAAAAAGAAGGAACCAATATTGCCGACCTCCTTGTTCTGGCTCCCAAGTGGCAGCCAGACGGGACTCCGCATTTGGACATAATCGTTACTGAAGCCAAGTTCGTCACTTACGAGGGAGTATCAGCTGCGGCCAGGACTTCCGAGAAGCAGCTCTCCGACACCTTAATCCAGATATCCGAGGCACTCATTCCCGAACCAAGTCCTTTCGACCAGCAGGTTTGGTTGGCCCGCATCTCTGATATGATCCTTTCGCGCACCACTGGCACCCTTGGCCAGGGAGAGCCCGGCAGTTTTGAGCCTGAGAAATGGCGCTCTATGGTTCGCAACCGTGAATGCACCTTCAGCATATGGGGTTATTCCCATGTGTTCATCCACTCACCGATGGATCTTGATGCGCCTGTTTCGGTCTGCAAAGGAATAGAAACCCAAAGGGGAAAAACGAAGGTACAAGCCCTGCAGGAAGTCTTCGGTCCTGACCTTACCCGCTCGATTTTGCTTCAAATGAACGAGGATAAGCACGACGAGACTCGCCTTGTGCGGACCCAACTTGGGCATCCCGGTTTCAATGCAAGTCTTGTACGAAAATTGAGTTCTGAAAAACCCGAGGTCTTTAAGCCTCAGGAGGGTAGCTCCGATGGCTTGTCATCGGTAACACCAAACGAAACTTTGCCGCTGGAAGTGGTAAGTGCTGGCCAATCGGAACCCCGTGAACCCACACAGAGCCTTCAAGGCATAGTCCCTTCGGCTGTTGTCGGAGAGGAACAGGCACAACGTCCTATCCTTCTCGAAGGTGATCTGCGAAAGGATCTGAACGAATACCTCATTCAGTGTGCCAGCAAGGCAACCGCTTCAATCGAAGAAGGTCAGTTGTGGCTTGAGAAGACTACGGCGGATCTGCGCTCAGCGCTGTTGGCACGAGGGCTTTCAGCGAAGTTGGCTGAAGACTTCAAGCCAATCCTGACTCCTAATGCTGCTATCATAAAGTTGCAGGGGGCTAAGGATATGACTGTCCAGGCGGTTGAGGCCAAAGCAGAGGAAATCTTCACTTCAAGCGGTATTCATATCATCAGTGTCATGCCTGAATCTGGCAGAGTTTCGATCTCCATCGCAAGGCCTGATCGCCAGATTCTCCATTACGCACAAGTCCTCGTAGAGCTTTTCAAAAGTTCTCCTGATATTACGTATCGTGAGCAATTACTTGTCGGGATCCGTGAAGAAGATGGCCGGCCCATGTTCCTTGATCCGCTCAAACAGCCGCATACGCTGGTAGCAGGCATTACAGGTAGTGGAAAGTCAGTCCTCATCCAAAACCTTATTCTATACATTGCTCTAACGAAGTCTCCGGATGAGGCCCACATCCACCTCATTGATGCTAAGTTCGGGGTTGACTACCGGCCGCTTGATTTACTCCCACATGTTGCAGCAGGGTCACAAACCATAATCGATGAGCCAACAGCCGCTATTGTCACTCTGGAGGAGCTTGTCGGCGAAATGGACCGCCGCTACCAGCTCTTCAAGGAAGCCAAAGTCAAGGACTACCGTGACTACCGTAAGGCCACGGGTCAAGTCCTTCCGACCCTTTGGGTGATTCACGATGAGTTCGCTGATTGGATGCAAACGGATGATTACGCTGATCGCGTTCCTGACCTTGTCGGTAGACTCAGCATCAAAGCACGAGCTGCGGGAATTTTCCTTATCTTCGCTGCTCAGCGTCCGGACAACACCGTCATGCCGATGCAATTGCGCTCCCAGCTGGGAAATCGCCTCATACTTAAAGTCGATAGCCCTGGTACTTCCGAGGTCTCAATGGGCGAGAAAAACGCAGGAGCAGAAAAGCTCCTCGGCCAAGGTCACATGCTCGTTAAGACCGGAGATACACCGCACCCGATCTTCGTTCAAGTCCCTTATTTAGACATGTCAGAAGTACCAAGAATAGTCCAACTGCTGCGCCTAATACACGGGCTGCGTCCTTCGGAGGAACTTCCCTGGCCGTGATCTATTTAGACAACAACGCAACTACTAAACCCTTTCCTGAAGTCGTGGATGTCATGACACAGTTCATGACGTCCCGTTTCTGGAATGCTTCATCTGCATACGGGCAGTTGGACGGACTGGAGGAGGTCGTTGAGTCTGCGAAGGCGGCGATCCGCACGTTGATCGGAGCGGCTCCTGATGATGAGGTAGTTTTCACATCGGGCGCCACTGAGTCCAACACCTGGGCAGTGGCTGAAGGAGCCCGGAGAGCCTCAGGCTGCGGATGGATTCTGACCTCGGCAATAGAGCATCCTTCCGTCGGAGAAGCTTTTGATAGTCTTCAGGAGCAGGGCGTGGATGTACGCTTGCTCCAGGTGACTAGAGATGGCGTTTTCGATCTGGATGAGCTTGAGGCAATAGTCGATTCGAATCTTCGCTTTGCTTCGCTGATGTTTGCTCACAACGAAACGGGGGTAATTCAACCACTGCGTGAGGCTACATCCCTGATTCGTGAACGAGCACCTGAATGTCTCATTCATACTGATGCTACGCAGGCAATTGGGAAGATCCCGATCTCTTTCGCAGAAGAGTTGGGTGAGGTGGACTTGATCTCTTTTTCAGGCCATAAATTTCATGGACCAAAAGGGATAGGTGGTTTGGTAATTTGTAATGGTGCACAGCTAAAGCCTTTGATTCGAGGGGGAGGACAACAGAATAATCTTCGCTCAGGCACTCTAAATATTCCCGCGATAGGTGGGTTATCTGTAGCGGCTTCAAAAACCTCAAGATTGCTCAAGGCCAATCAAGATACTGTAGTTCGAACAGTAAGGGATTATTTCGAGCAACGAATTTCGTGCTTATTCCCCAAAGCATGTATTCTCGGATCTCAAGCTAAAAGGCTCCCTAACACGAGTTTCTTTGGAATTCCTGGGTCTGACGCGGATGATTTGGTTCATATACTGGCAGGTGAAGGAATGATCGTCAGTACTGGATCTTCATGCTCTGCAAACAGTATTGAGCCATCAAGGACGGCTCTACTTATGAAGTATGAATACAAAGAGGCATCCACGTTGCTTCGTTTTTCAGCGTCTTACGAGAATACCATTGATGAAGTGGATGTACTTGTTAATAAACTTTATGAGTTATCAAGTAGGGAACATAAATTGGCCCTGTAGTTTATCTATGAAATCATTACAAGGATCTTTATGGCTTTTAAATTCGCAGCGCGGACAATTTTAGAGCTTGGAGGCGAGCTGATAAGCTCTGATGCTGTAGCCGTCTACGAGTTAATTAAGAACTCTATTGATGCTCGATCTATGGACGGAGCAGAAATAGATTTTGTAATTACAATTAGCCATAGTGATTATCAGCAGCTTTTGTCAAGAATTGAGGAGTTTGCTGATATTGAAGAATTCTGCGACGAAGATCTAAAGGTACTTAAGAATGAGGCAATTGATATTATCCTTCCAAGCGCTCTACAATCAACACGGTCGAAGTATGTTAATATGATCAATGCAGCAACTGATTTAGATTCTTTCTCTAACATTTTCAAAGAAGCCTATTTTGAGACTAACTGGATCGAATTTAGAGATTCAGGCTGTGGAATGTCATTTGAAGATCTTGATGATGCTTTTCTTGTAATCGGAACCCCTAGTATTGACTCGGTGAATAAATATTCAAATTTACTATAATTTGTGATATACTTCGGGCATGAAAACTACAGATGCCCGCAAGCTAAATCAAGAAACACAGTATGAACTTCGCAAGCAAGTCGTTCGTCTCAAAGAAAAAGGCGAACTGGACAATCAAGCCATTTCAGAAATCGTCGGTTTGTGTTCAACCTACATCAGTACGATCTGGAAAAAGTACCAACGTGGCGGTCTGGATGCCATCAAGCCAGGGGTTCGTGGTCGCCGTCACGGGGAACAACGAGAACTGACAGCCATGCAAGAGGCTGATATCCAGAAGTTGCTAGTCGATAAGACGCCCGATCAGTTGAAATTGTCCTTCGCACTCTGGACCCGTGATGCCGTACGGTTGGCAATCAAGCAACATTACGGCATAGATTTGCCGCTACGAACCATCACCGACTATCTGAAGCGGTGGGGCTTTACCCCTCAGAAACCGACGAAAAGAGCCTACGAGCAAAACCCAAAGGCGGTTCAACAGTGGCATGAGACGGTCTACCCCCAGATTCAGGCCCGCGCCAAACAGGAAAAGGCCGAAATTCACTGGGGTGACGAGACCGGCATTCAGAACGATGCTTACAATACCAAAGGTTTTGCCCCCAAAGGGAAAACGCCAGTCGTGCGAATTAACGCCACGAAAAGCCGGGTCAACATGATCT
The DNA here is from genome assembly GCF_017338855.1 of Geobacter benzoatilyticus. Taxonomy (NCBI): domain Bacteria; kingdom Pseudomonadati; phylum Thermodesulfobacteriota; class Desulfuromonadia; order Geobacterales; family Geobacteraceae; genus Geobacter; species Geobacter benzoatilyticus. Next base: position 3,305,353 of record NZ_CP071382.1, on the reverse strand, counting down.
CATCCATTACAAATCAGGGGAAAGTCCGGTTCATGATGTACCGGGAAACCATGACTGCCCAGGTGCTGATTAAATTCATGTCTCGGTTGATCAAGGATGCGGGCCGCAAGGTGTTTCTGATTTTGGACAACTTACGGGTGCACCACAGCAAAATGGTCAAAGACTGGCTGTTGGAGAACAAAGACCAAATCGAGGTCTTTTATCTCCCCTCGTACTCGCCGGAACTCAATCCCGATGAGTATCTCAATGGGGACCTCAAGCATTGTATCCGGTCTGGGCTTCCTCCTCGATCAGAGAAGGAACTGACCAAGAAAACCAGATCATTCATGCGAAAACTTCAAAATAGGCCACAACATGTCCGAAACTACTTCAGGCATCCAAAGATCGCCTATGCTGCCTGATTTGAACGTTTAATCACCGGAGCAATAGAAAAAGATATATTGACCGCGCAATATCTGAAGCAAAAAGAGGAGCCGATGTTGAGACACCATATCTTGGAGAGAAAGGAGTGGGCCGTCTTTCGGCAATGCGACTTGGTTCGCGTCTTCAAGTCCAATCCGCTACTGCCCAAGATTCTCATATAAACATTCTCGATATTGATTGGGAGGCGTTCTCCCAAGATCCAGAAATGATGGCAGAGGATGTTGACGTTGAGCCTTACATTGGGCCAGCAAAAACTGATCCCGAATATCACGGCACAAAGTTGTTTATATCAGGCCTTCAGGGAAATTGGTCCCCAGCCAGAATCAGAGATGTTGCTCAGACTCAATTTGCAAAACTTTCTGATCCCTTTTCACGTTCCAAGCGCCGATATAGAGTTGCCATAACTTTTAACAGTGATCGAATTGAGATTCCGAGAATTGAGGAGGTTCTCTTCGAGCATGCGCACGCAATTTGTAAAGGGAAATATATAGTTAAACAGGGAACACCAAGACTTGAAATCTATTTAAGATACGAGAACGAAGAGAAACAAATTATTTCAGAACTTCCTGATATAAGAAGCCTGACAAAGGATTTCTATTCTGATGTCGCAAGATCAGCGCTGACCACTGTAGGCCCTTTCAACTTCGAGCTTTACTGGTTCAATAGAAAACGCTTCAACGAGATCGACACAACAGGTTTGCGTAATCAGATTAGAGATTGGCAAAAGCTCTGGGCAGGAATTATGTTATTCCGCGATAACTACCGTGTTTTTCCTTATGGCGAAGAAAGCGATGACTGGCTTGGTCTAGATCGACGAGCTCTAGCAGCTTCTGGATACAAGTTGAACAAAGCTCAATTCGTCGGCAGGGTTGCAATTTCAAGACTCAAGAACCAATATTTAATCGATCAAACGAATCGTGAAGGCTTGAAAGATTGCGACGAGAAAGCAGTATTGATTGCAATTATGAAATATACCATTCAAACAGAGTTGAAGTCGTTTATGGAAGATGTAGATTCTGCCAAACGAACTGAAGCTCAAGATCTTGATTTTTCTCTTGCGAAGAAAAAAGTAGATCTACTTGAAAATCGTGCAAAAAAATCGATATCCGAGTTGCAGAAACGACATAAAGGTGATGCAGCAAGTTTTACTGAGCTTAATGATATTTTTCAGGAAATGCAGCACTATTTTGTTTTAGCAAAAGAACGAGCAGAACAAATTGAAGATGAACGATTGAGGATGATACAATTAGCCGGCGTTGGTCTAATGATTGAGGTAGTTGCACACGAACTTGCGCGTGCGACAGAACATACCTTGACATTACTTAACTCAGCTGAGAGTGATAAGTTATCTAATGAAGTAGAATCTTTGTTTGGCAGCTTAAGGCATCAAATGAAGACAATCAATAAGAGATTGAGAGTTCTTGATCCTTTAAGTGTTTCTGGACGCCAACGTAAAGAAACTTTTGACTTTGTTGCTCTGTTGAAAGAATCTCTTGATTCAAGATCGGCACAATTTGAAAGGCACGGAATAGGTCTAAGTATATCTATTGATGAAGGTCAGAGCAAGAAAGTATATGTTAATGCTGTGCGTGGAATGATGGTACAAATAATAGAAAATCTATTAGCAAATTCAGTTTATTGGCTCAAAATTGAGAGAGAAGACAATATAGAATTTAAACCAAAAATAGCTATATCCTTGACATCAGATCCATTTGTTTTGAAATTTACTGACAACGGCCCAGGGGTAAGACCTGAACGCAAGGAAATTATTTTTAGAGCTTTTTATTCAACAAAGGCTGCAACGACCCGTCAGGGGCTCGGGTTGTTTATCGCCAGAGATTGTGCAAATTATCATAACGGCAAATTATATCTATCCTCTGAGCCAACATTTCATCGCGATAGATTAAATACTTTCATTCTTGAGCTGCCAAAGGAAATATTGAAATGATAGAACAGGTGCAAGCTCTTCTCAGAGACAACCAAATTGCTGATGTAACAATAATAGATGATGCATATGATGATGTTCCTAAGGCCGCAGAAATAAAAACAGAAAACTGGAACTTATTTCTGGATGAGATGGACGAAGAATCGATACCACTTATTACAGAGTTGCTCTCAGTTGACGTTTATGATGAAAATCTTGTAAAGAATTGCAGGGCCGATGATGATTTTGTAGCGCGGCTATGGGGCCAAAAAGAGCGCCTATCGGCACGAGTAAAAAAGGCACTTTTTGAAGATTACAATAACGAGCAACAGGGTAAGATTGCCCAGTTGCAGCCACTCGAAACAATCTTTCGAGAACGTCTTGGTGTCCATGTTCATTGCTTAGGGCGAAGCGGTGACTACACCCAAGTTCAGACAAGGATCGTATTCATTGATTTATTCCTGGGTATCACTGGTGAAGAAGAGGCGATAGATCGAGCGATTAGAACAATCCGCGAAATCAGGAGTGTTGATCCCAATAATCCACCCGTTGTCATTTTGATGTCATCGAGTCCCCGGCTCGCATCGAAGCGGGACGTTTTTCGTGATGATGGGCAATTACTGGGCTGCCAATTTAGGTCAATTGAAAAGAATGTTTTCTCAGATACAAATACATTTCTTACTGACGTACATGATCTTATTTCGTCATTCCCAGACTCTTTAAAACTTAATAGGTTTATTTTAGCATGGGAACGCGCCCTGGATACGCAAAGAGAGACTTTTCTTAGAAGCGTACGCAAACTTGATTTAACTGACTATGCAGACTTAAAGCGCCTAATCCTTGACGCGGAAGGAGAGGGACTTGGTGACCATTTAGTAGATGTGTATCATACGTACTTTCATCATTTCCTTGAGAGCGACAGGGATCTACTTGATGCCGGACATTCACTAAACACCCTCGAATTTAAAACATATCCGCCTTCTCACTTCCTTCCGACAGATGAAATAAAGCCCATTCTTGATGCCTCTATCTTTGAAAATGCCGAAAGGGTGAAATTTGAAAGAGACGTAGCAGTGCTACCTCATCTTGATTCTATACAACTTGGTGATGTTTTTATATCAAGAGAGGCAATTCCTTATGAAAATCGAGAGGTCCTTGTTGTATTAACTCAAGCATGTGATCTTCAGCATGGCAATGCCAAAAGCATTTTACTCATAAAGGGTTCGCTAAAACCTTACTCAATACAAAATTATCGCATCCCTAATGCACCGCGTACTCCAATCATTGACATAGACGGGGCATTTTTTGTCATAGATTGGGATGAAAGTTGGCCAATAACCTGGTCCATTGATTCTCTTGATGAACTGCTTGGGCTTGATGGCAAGTACCAGAAAATAAGACGTTTTCGTTCCTTATACGGCTTACAGTTGCAACAACGGTTCATTGGCAATCTTGGTAGGGTTGGTACTCCTGCCTCAATGCAAGCTACCTGGCCAGTTGGATTATCTGTCTTTTATAGAAATTCGAGAAGTGAAGTGCGTATTCCGGTGAAAGCGGCCAGTCGAACTGACGTGATGGCGGCCACCGTTCCGCTGTGAATACGGCCAGCGTTCCGGTGATTCCGGCCAGTGGTGAGAGAGAGTCTCGGGGTGTGGGTTTTTACTCTGTCACAGTTTCTGTTTTCTGGTCAAGCACGGATCGTTTTCGTCTCATGGATTCACCCCTCAGTTCCAGCTTGTAGGCATTGTGCACCAGTCTGTCCAGTATGGCGTCAGCCAGAGTCGGATCCTGCATGGCATCATGCCAGGCCCTCACCGGCAGCTGGCTGGTGATAACGGTTGCCTTGCGGTCATAACGTTCCTCGACGATCTCCAGCAGTTCCCGCTGTTCCTCCCGCGTCAGGGGAGAGATGAGCATGTCGTCCAGAATCAGCACCTCGCATTTGGTTAGCGGCGCAATGATCTTGTTGTAGCGGCCATCGAGCCTGGATACCGCGATCTCCTGAAGCAGCCGCGGCACTCTCTGGTAGAGAACAGAGTGACCGTCCCGGCAGGCTTTCTGTGCCAGCGCACAGGCCAGGTAACTCTTGCCGGCGCCGGTCGGCCCGGTCACCAGGATGTTGTGATGGCTCTTCACCCACTGATTCCCGGCAAGGGACATGACCTGTGAGCGGTCAACACCTCTTCCCTGGCGGAAGTCCAGATCCTCGATCGAGGCAGACAGCCTGAGCTTGGCGTTCTTGAGTCGGTTCTGCATCCGCCGGTTTTCCAGATCGGTCATCTGGTAGTCCACGATCAGGCCGAAGCGCTCTTCAAAGGAGAGCTGTGCCATGTCCGGGCATTGCATCTGGTCCGCAAAGGCCCTAGCCATGGCTGTCAGTTTCATCGAGTTCAGCTTCTCGATGGTCGGTTGTGTCAGCATACAGTTTCCTTTCGTCGTTGTAGTAATCCGTGCCCCTGATGTTCTCGTGGGCAACCGGAAGTAGTTCCATCTGTTTGGGTAGCGCCTTCTGATCCAGGTTGTTCTCTAGGATCGACTTGATGCTTCTGTAGGTGACGCCTTTAATGGTGACTGCCCGTTCACAGGCCGCCTCCAGACGTTCTTTGGTATAGCGCTTCGCAAGCGAGATGATCCCCATGCAGGATCGGAAGCCGTGCTCGGGATATGCCTTGCGTGACAGAATGGTTTCCACCACCTGTGCCGTCGCTGTTCCGGTCTGGGCGGCCCAGGAGATGATCCGCTCCGGTGTCCACTCGGCGAACTCACGGTGGGCTTTGGGCATATGCTCCGGTGTGGTGGTGTGTTTGCCCTGGACAGATGACTTGGGATGGGAGGCAACCCGGTTTCCCTTGTAGAAGCACTCGACGATCGTCTCGGTGTAACGCACATCCACCTGTTCCTTCACCAGGCGATGCGGGACGCTGTAGAAGTGCCCTTCCAGTTCGACATGGTAATCGATGTGCACCCGGGCCTTCTTCCACTGGGCATACTCATAGGGTGTTTCCGGTAAAGGCAGCATGGCCGGAAGGTCAATCTCCTCGAACCGGCTCTGTCGGCATCCGGGCAGCTTCCTGAAGGGGCGGTTGTTCAGAAGGAGAAGGCGTTCACGAATGGCGGCATTGGCTTCGGCCAGGCTGAAGAAGGTCCGGTTGCGCAGGCCTGCCAGGATGAAACGCTGGGCAATCAGCACGCCCCCTTCGACCTTGGCCTTATCCTTGGGATGGCGTACACGGGCAGGAACGATGGCGGTGCCGTAATGATCGGCAAGTGCCGCATAGGTGGGGTTTATATCGGGTTCATAGCGGCAGGTCTTGGTGACGGCGGAGAGCAAGTTGTCGGGAACGATGCAATGCGGGACGGCGTCCATAAAACCGAACGCCCGCACATGGGATCCGGTCCAGTCTGCAAGTGACTGGGTCCAAGTGGCATCGGCATAGGTCTGGTTGCTGCCGCCCATGACACCCACGAACATCTGGGCGTCCCGGACCTCGCCGGTGGTGGCGTCCACAACCGGTACCGTCTGGCCACTGTAGTCGACAAAGAACTTCTCGCCGGCACGGTGCTCCTGGCGCATGGAGCGGTCGAGCTTCTTTCTCCATTGCCGGTACAGTTCGCAGAACTGGCTGTACTGGTAACCGGAGGGTTCGCCCTCCTTGTACTCCTGCCACAACAGCATGAGGGTGAGCTTCTTATGTTTGACAAGTTCATCGTGCAGAGCCCGCCAGTCGGGTTGGGGCAGCTTGCGGGAGGCTGGGTTGACAACGGGGGGATAGAGGCGCAGTTCAAGGGCTTCATCATCGAGATCGGCAGGCAAAGGCCAGGAAAAACCGGCGGCGACTGCCCGGTTGATGGTGTCATCCACGGTGCTCTTGCCGACACCGCAGGTCCTGGATGTATCACGCCGGCTCTGGTTACACGACCAAACAAGGCGGAGTATCTCTCGTATCTTTCGCATGGTAACTCTTTCTCTCGGCATCACGCCCTCCTCGTTATTCAATCAAGGAAGGCAGGATACCTGTTGGAGTTACCCCGCGACTACACTCTCATTTTACACTGGCCGGATTGCTCCGGAATGGTGGCCGCAATCAAATCGGAATGCCGGCCGGTTTCCCGTCGGAACGGTGGCCGCTTTCCCGCCGGAATGGTGGCCGGATTCGTCCGGAATACGCAGTGAAGCTCAGGAGCTTGCTAACTTTCCTATAGGGGAAACACTTGCCGCTTGTATTGCAGGCCGTGGCGAAAAGGAAAAACTAGAAAATATCATAATATACCCAGAAGCCGTCAGAAAGATATGTAGCAAAATATCGGAACTAAATGATGGCGACATGCAAGCTTTACATCTATCTGCTTTAAAAGCTAGCGCACTTGACCCTGTTTTTAGAAGAAACTTGCGTGGGCCCTTAAAATTTAAGTCAGATGCCAATAGCACCCCTCAAGAGGGTGTACTTGGACAGATAGAGCTTCGTAGCAAAAATCCTGTTCAAGTTGGACAACGTGTTGACAAATTCTTAATAGTCAACGTTCTATACGAGTAAATCCTACACATTGAAAGCGAGTGCTTGGAGTTTGAGGGAGAGTGTCCAATGGCTAATCGAACTGGCAAACCTTACAAAGATGGGGAACTTGAAGTAATTCTTAGTCTTGCACCAACCAAGGACAACATCAGATGGCTTAGCATCCTTCTTGAACGGTCTGAGGAGGCTATAGAAATTGTCTATAAAATTGCCTTTGAGCACGGACCCTTTGGGGAGAATGCTGATATACAGGAGCGTAAAATCATCGATGCCAAAGAACGGGTGGGTATAAGTATCGGAAGGCGAAAGTCAAGAGCATAATAATACTGGCAATGCAGAGCGGGGAGAATTGATTATCTAGTTCAAGTTGCAGTTAAGGTTCATGATTAATCCTATTCTTCAATATAAGGCTCGGCTTGAATGTCAGGACCTTCCGTGACGAAATGGTGATTGCCTCCCCGGTCTGCGGGTTCCTTCCGGTTCTGTCGGCCTTTTGCCGAACGACAAAATTCCCGAAGCCGCTAATCTTCACATGCCCTTCGGTCGCAATGGCATCTTTGAGCGTTTCCATGACGAGTTCCACCAGTTCAACGGCTTCCTTCTTCTGGCAAGAGATCTTTTCCTGAATTCTGTCGGCTAAATCGGCTTTCGTCATCTTCCGGACTCCTCATCAAATTCGCGTAGACCCTGTAAATACCACAAGTTGCAACAAATTTCCATACAAAGACATATCATCTACAATCGTAAATATTTTGCCGCCTTCGGGAATATGCTGGTGGTGTATCAACGTTCATATATATTTTGTGGCCATTTGTCTGAATTGATGGTATAAATATACGAACATAGATATTGTGAGGGCAAAGTGAAGATAACAAATCCGGAAGATTTAGGGCGGATCATCAAACAGAAGCGCAAAGAGGATGGGCTAACCCTGGAGGAGGCGGCCGCAGTCTGCGGGGTGAGCTATGCCTTTCTGTCGGCCCTGGAGAATGGCAAGGAGACGGTTCGCCTGAACAAGGTGCTTCAGGTCCTCAAGTGCCTGGGGATCGAACTGGAAGCAAAACCGCGGACGTGGTCGGCGCCGGGAGATGAAGCATGACCGCGGCCCTGCTGGTAAGAATTGATGATGTCGTGGTAGGTCGGCTTTGGCTGGACGAGAAGAAGCGCTTCTGTTTCCAGTACGACAATGAGTGGCTGGAGCGTTCGAAAATCCCTCTGTCGCTCTCGTTGCCGTTGCGGCCGGACCCTTATCTCGACGACGAGTCGCATCCCTTTTTCGCCAACCTCCTTCCCGAAGAGAAGATCCGGGCCGTAATTGCCAGGAATCTCGGTGTTTCCGTGAATAACGACTTCGGGCTGCTGGAGCGGATCGGTGGGGATTGCGCCGGTGCGGTTTCTCTTTATCCCGAGACCGGGAAACCTAAGCACGAGCCCAGCAGATATCGCCAGCTTTCGCCGGATGAGCTGGATGCTATCATCAGGGAACTGCCACGGCGACCGCTTCTCGCCGGTGAGAAGGGGATTCGCCTCTCCCTTGCCGGGGCACAGAAGAAGCTGCCGGTCTTCTACGATGACGAACACTTCCATCTCGGGTACGGCAATCTCCCTTCAAATTACATCATCAAGCCGGCGATCGAGGATCTGGACGGCACGGTCGAAAATGAGGCCTTTTGCATGGCCCTGGCCCATGAGATCGGCCTGGATGTGCCCCGATCGTTCATCTACCAGCATGAGGAGACCAGGGTATTTGTCGTCAAACGGTATGATCGTGTCGTCAAGGCTGATGAGACAAGAAGGCTCCATCAGGAGGATTTCTGCCAGGCGCTCGGGATTCCGCCCGAGTTCAAGTACGAGACCGAAGGGGGCCCGTCGCTGGTGGCCTGCTTCAGCCTCCTGCGCAATTCCAGCATCAGGTCGGGCAAGGACGTGCTGTCTCTCTTGAACTGGGTGATCTTCAACTACCTGATCGGCAACTCCGACGCCCATGGAAAGAACATTTCCCTGCTGCTGCTGCCGGAAGGGCCGATGCTTGCCCCATTCTACGATCTTCTTTCAACCAGGATCTACGCCCATTACGGCCTGGCGGAAGGCCTGGCCATGAAGATCGGCGGCGAGAACGATCCGGGCGCGATCCAGAAGAAGCATTGGGAGCTGTTCGCCGAGGAGGTCGGCATCAAGCCGCGGCTTGTTCTGACCCGCGTCGCCGATCTTGCGCAGAAAATCCAGGATGCCCGCCTACAGCTCTTCAATGGCGCCTTTGCACCCTTCAGATGTGATGCGCTTTACCGCTTGATGGAATTCATGGGGGAGCAGGCGGAGAAGACCCTGCGCAGGATAGCTTAGAAGACTGCAACGCTAGGAGCGTTAGTTTTGAGCGATGGAGGGACTGTTATCATGCGGGAAGAAGCGACCTCTTCTTTTCTTCACTTACTCTCGGTGACTGATGTGGCGGGTTGGCAGATCCCATCGCTGCTACAAAAGTCAAAAGGAGTAACTGCAAAACTGCCGGCACTTCAGCGTAGCGCTGTCTGGAAGCCTCGCCAAGTCGAAATGCTGTGGGATTCATTGCTGAATGGATTTCCTGTCGGTTCCTTTTTGCTGACTCCCTTCCGGAAGGATCTAAAGACGCAGAACTTTCTATACGAAATCGCTGGGCTAGAGGCAGGAAATGAAGCAGAGTACCATCTTCTGGACGGACAGCAGAGATGCAATGCAATTTCTCTAGCATTCATTAATTCTTGGGATACAAAGATAACCTGCTCTGCTGCGCTTTGGATTGATCTCGATACAGACGATATTGCTGACGAGAGGAGGTTCGTCTTTAGAGTAGTGACGAGATCCCATCCATGGGGATACCAGCGCAGTGATCCTTCAAAGACCCTCGAGTACCAAAAACGCAGAAAGGCTCTGAGCAGTTATTACCAAGCCTACAAATGGTCACACGATGACCAGGAAGTTGTTGATGGCCTCTTTGGAACCAGCACCTTGATCAGACATGCTTGGCCTTGGGATGCCCGTTGCCCTGTCCCAGTCCCTTTTTTGATTGATGCGGTAACTCAATCGCCGCATAGTGTATGGGGCATTTTGGATAAGCTGATGGAGGAGCGACTTCCTTACTGGAGAGCGCTAGATTCCGGAGATTTCCAGGACATTTGCTGGAAACGTAGATGGAGCACACTGCGCGACAACCCTACCGCTATGATGGATGGGCTGTGCGAGGGCCTTCACCGTCTTGTTCGAACTGATCGCTCTCCTTCATTACTTATCCCCGCTCTCATTCTTCCTCGCCTCATAACAGGTGCTCCGTCTCAAGAGGAAGACTTGGCACAGTCTGCTGGACCAACACTTGATTCCATTCGCCAAGACCCTGTAGAGACCCTCTTTATCAGAGTGAATTCTGCAGGAACCCCACTGCAGGGAGAGGAGCTTAACTACTCAATTCTTAAATCCATATGGCCTGGTGCTCAGGACGTGGTGGAAACCTTGAGCACTGGAATAATGGCTCCTTCTCGCCTTGTTGCCCTTATTTCGAGGCTAGTAGTGGCGAAAAGTTCATCCGATGACAAAAGGCCTCCCGCAGCTTTGGATGTAACGCGGTTCCGGCGGTTGGTGCATGGGCGGGATCCTCAATGTCGATCCTTTTTGGCATCGATTCAAGATTACCTATCTCATGGCAAGGGTCTTTTCGACCTCGCCAGGAAGTTGCTGAACTTGCAATGTGGCGATGCCCACACCTACCGGCTGCCGCCTGTCGTGGCCGCGGATATCGCTCGTAAATCTCCAGAAATCTTCTTTATCTTCCTTTTTTGGCTGGATAGATTGAAGGACGCTGGGATCGACCCCACCACCTTCGATCAGAGAGTTCACCGCCGGTTGGTTGGGGCACTGACAGCTCTCTCTTGGTTCAAAGAAGATGAGGTCCTCTGCGGAGTTCTCCTGTGGACGAGGCTGCAAGGGCTTTCGGGTGACAACCTTCAAGAAATGTTCTCAGTCGGAGGGCTGAAAAGCTGCATTAGTGTTGGCGAAAGTGGGAAGTTGCCATTAATACCCTTGTTACCGCCTGACCTTTTGAAGGAGGCGGTAGAGCTTTCTCTTAGGGGGTTGCGTAATGGCACAAACCAGCGCTGGCAAACCTGGAGATGGTGGGATAACTTTACGGAGTCTCTACCCAAGAGCGAGAGAGTGAGAAGTTGGTACACCCGGAAGGTAAAAGAGCATGATGATGAGGTCGACTATCGGCGCGAAGCATGGCCTAAATTTGCGGACCGGTTATGGGGAATGAAAGAAATGGTCCTCTATGCTCAAAGAGAATGGCTTGTCCGCTGGTTTTCTGACTTTGACCCTGCCAGCCCCGACCAGCTAGAAGATACTGACCGCCCATGGGATTTCGACCACATTCATCCGCAGAAATATATTTACGGAAAATGGAACATGCCGCAGATTCTGAAGGACTGGCACGGGTCAATTGGCAACTTGCGAGCATGGCCTTTTGAACTGAATCGAAGCGATGGCGAAACAACGCCTTGCTCAAAGCTAAAAGACGCCGGTGAGGAGTCATCAAGATTCTTTCCCACGACAACGAGCTGCAAAAAGGGTCCTTATAAAGAAGTTATTTTAGCAAGTTCCATCCCACTGCGGGATTGGTCACACTGGGAGGCTTCCACTCCCCTGACCGATCCGTTCCCTGCCAACTATCTTGCCAAACCTGAAGACTTTGGGCAGTGCAGGGTTTCCCTCCTCAATGCCATTACCCGCCGATGGATCTACCTGTACAAGCAATGGTACGATAATTTACTTATAAAAGACCTGTTCGTGTAACAGCTGAGGAGAGAGGGACCTGAAGATAATACGGTGCAAAAAAAAGGCGGCCTCATTGGGCCGCCTCTATCCAGGCCGGACGATGTATCATCCGACCTGAAGACTGTAGCAGGGTCTCATTCCCGTGAAAATCGAAATAACCTCGATCTGACCGCCTGAAAGATCACTCCTCAGTAAGGCCTTCTCGAACTCTTCCCACGAAAGTGAATACTCCCTGCCGTTTATCCGTGCTTTTACTGTCATGGCTCTCTCCCCTTTGTGATTTTGATAGGCGCCCAAAAGGGCTCCCCGCAACCACCGTGGATACGGAGGCTCCGAGGAACCCTCTTGAGCGAGGGGAGAGAGGAAGGGAGGGCGCACAAAGCACCGCTCCCCTTATCTCTTAAAAGGCGGACTAAGCCACCTTTCTATTGATTACTTCGTCTCAGTCCTGGGCGGACCCGGCTGCGACTGCTCCGTTGTGGGTTCCTTTTTCCGCTCCTCTTCACGTTGCTGCACCTTTTCCCGCAGCTCATCTTGAGGATCGGTCATGGCCCTGCCGGCGCTGGCGGTCATATGAACAACCGTGGCGACGGGGTTCAGCCAGGAAGCCCCCTGGGTCGCAAGTTCTACGCTGGCCCACTGGCTGTGACTGCAACCGCCTAGAAACATCGCCGCAACTATCAGAATTGAAATTGCCTTTGTCATGTTCGTGCTCCTCCATGATGGGTTATGATTTCCTCGATGTCCGGGAGAAACTCAGGACTGAAAAGCTCTCCCAGATTCCCCCGCCTGGCCAGCAGCCTGGCGACATCGGGAATCGATCTTGCCATGTACGCGACCCCGTTCTCCAACCGTTCAAGACGGTGAAGGTTCTGCATCGTGGCGTTCATTTCAACGCCGGACTGCTTCAGAAAGTCGAAGCCGGACATGGTGACGAGATTTTCCGTTTTACCGCCGTTCCTGTAGAAAGAATCAGGGTCCTGGCCTTCCGGGAAGATGAAAGCCGTGGCCTTCATCTCTTCCTTTACGGCCAAAATTATTGCCTTTTGATGAGCCTTTCTGCCGGCGTCGTCTCCATCGAACATCAGGTTCAGACGCCGGACATAGCGCTTCAGAATAGCGGCATGCTCCCGGGTGAATGCCGTCCCGCAGGTGGCGACGACGTTGTTTATGCCGGCAGACCACATTTGCATGAGGTCTATGTAGCCTTCGACCACATTGACCTCGCCTTGTAATTTCATCGCTTCGATGGCACCGTCCAGTCCGAAAAGGGTCGCCGACTTCCTGAAAAGAGGCGTCTCCGGGCTGTTCATGTATTTGTATCGTGCAGCGGTTGCACTGATTGTTCGGCCGGCAAAGGCGATGATGTACCCCGCTTTATCCCTGATGGGGAACATCACGCGCCCCCGGAAAGTGTCCCGGTAGCCGCCGGCAGCGTCTTTTCTTATCAGCCCGGCCTTTTCCGCGACATCAAGCGGGAGCCTTTCCTTGTCGAGATACTCCACAAGGGTTTTCCCGCCGACCGGTGCGAAGCCGATTCCGAACTGCCCGACCATTGCATCGGTCATCCGGGAGCCGACGTATGCCTTTGCGCCGTTCTGATTTTGCAGCAGGCTGTTGTGGTAGAACTGCTGAGCCCTTCGCAGTACATTCAGCAGGTTCCTCCGTTCGCTCTCCTCTTTGGAGCCGCCATTGGGGATAGTGATTCCTCCCTTCCTGGCGAGAACTTCGAGAGAGGCAGGGAAAGTGATGCCGTCAATTTTCATCAGAAACTTGGCGACATCTCCCCCTTCAGAGCAGGCGCCGAAACAGCGCCAGGTTTTTCTGCCCGGGTCCACGGTAAAAGACGGCGTCTTTTCTTCGTGAAAGGGGCAGCATGCCACATAGGCCCGCGCTGTTTTCTTGAGAGGTACGTATTCCCCAACTATGGAGACGATATTGTCCGCTCCGTAGGAAAGGATCTCCCTCTTGATATGGTCAGGTATCATTTTCATGGGAAGACAACCTCCTCCATGGCGTTCGCAGTGGCAAACTCCTCTTCCTCGATCATGCTGTTCAAGTCCGCACCCGTTTCCAGATGCTTCAATACAAGCCTGATCGCCGATGCCACTTCGTTGAGGCAGGTCTTCGGCCCCTGGTGGCATGAAATGCCCGACAGGGCCTTGACCGCATCCTGAGCCTCCAGTCCGGACCGAAGCCCATAGGAGACCAGTCGGGCGATGCCGTCGGCCATTGCCGAACCGCATCCACCTGCCTTGCCGAAGCGGATGAAGACCTCGAAAGGGTTCCCTTCCTGGGTGGTGACGGTCACGAATATCTTGCCGCAGTGTGATCGTCGCTGAATGGTGTAACCCGGTGCGGAGGCCGGGCGTGGTGTTTTTGGACTCATGTCTTTCCTCCTTTGATGGATGCTCGCCCAAGGGGGGAGCTGTTGTCTCTCCCCGCATGGCGATCATCCGGGCTATTCCTCCTTCAACTGTTCGAGGACAGCGTCAAGGTCGATTTCTGCCTGGCCAAGTTCCTCAACCCGTGCAAATGCTTCCGAAACATCACCATCCCCTTGCGGCACCTTGACCGTTTCTTCAGATGGAGCACCGTCAGTGTCATAGTCGATAACCATGAAGGTAATCGGCTGGACATCGTTCGGTCGATCAGAGGTCAAGCACTGCACCAGACCGCCATCCAGAATAACTGCCACCTTGGGAGGTGGTGAGTCGAGATATTCCCGAATCTGGGGAATGAACTGGGAGAGGAAGTTCACGGCCTCGCAGCCGTTGATCTCCTCGTTGTAGAATTCGCTTGCCGGATCGGCTTGGGGAAAGGTTTCGATTATTTCCAGTAGAAGTTCTCTTTCCATGTTCTGTCTCCTTTGTGTATCAGGAGGCAGAACTCCCACGAGGGGCAGTTCCGCCCCCTGTTGGGTTGGCATTGTTGGTTAGCCTTTTGCCTCGGCAACCACATCAGCTAAGCGCTTGACCGCTTTGTCCATGTTGCCGTGATGATAGGACTCGATCAGCTGTTCCGCGGCTTCCAGCAGTTTCGGTGAGGTCGCGTAAAGCCGTGCGTCTGCTTCAACGGTCTCGTTGATCGGCTGATTGTTCGCTCCGCCCACGTAAACTGAGGCATGGGGCATGAAGCCGACACGGGCAATGGCGATAAAGCCTGCGCCATCAACCCTTCTTGTTTCCAATGGTCCTTTGGTGTGCATAGTTTTTCTCCTGTTGGTCAGGGAAATATCCCCTTGATGGTTTATTTGGTGTCAGGCCCGCAGCCGCTCATCCCAACAGCATTCGCCGATGAAATGAGCGAGGTCGTCACGCTGGTAGAAGATGCGGGCGCTGCTTTGGATAATCAGGTTGCCGCAGCCGACGCATTTGACGGCTCGCTCGATTGGGCTGTCAGCTTCCGTCAGTTCCCGGATGTAGCTCTCTTCGCAATCCGTACACTGATAGATTTCCCTGTCGATGCCGAACAGAGTGTCGGTACGGTCCAGTTCCAGATTGCCGTCACATGCCCGGCAATGCGGTCCTGCCTGCTCTTTGATCGTGGTTGAACCGATAACCCGATGGATCTTCCAGGCAATGCGGGCGAGCTTTCCGGAAGGAGTGGTGTCGGCCGCACAACGGCGCAGGGTTTCGATGCCGAGAGTATTCCCGGCGTCGTCAGTCGTGAGCGTCTGGAATACCTCCCTGAGTAGAGGAAGGTACGAGTCATCCGTTTCCGGGCCGATATCCCCGGTTTCGGTCTCATGTTTCCGCTGCTCCAGCCAGCATGACGTACTGCAAAACTGCACATCATCGGCGGTAATGAAAACCGCGCTGCCGCCGAAACCGTCCGGCCGCATCCTGGAGCACGAATAGGAGCTTTCCTTGAGAATCCAAGGAAGTTCGCCGTTGGAGCGGCGGATGATATCCTGGAATCTGTCGTAAAGATCATCTTCACTGAGTTCGATGTCATCCTTGGGGTCTTCGCCCGGGAGAACACCGGCAGTGCACCAGTCTTCCGCATAGAGGTAGACCTTGTCGTCTCCATCGGGGACTATGCTGATGCTGAAGGCATCGAAGAATCGTCTGTCCTCATCGGTTATCAATTGCTTGGGAATGGATGGTTGGAAAATTGATTGGCTCAGGTAGTCTGTCATTTTGTCCGTCTCTTTTTTTTCTCGGGGAGACAGACCCCCTTGTCGGGGAGCTGGTCTCCCCGTTGGGATTGAAAGTGTTCAGATGTGGGTGTCCAATCCGGTGACCCTGGTGAAAATTTCCTGCAGGTCATCGGCATAAACGAAATCCAGTTTCTCGATGGTGTCGGCTTTCAATTCAGGTCCCCGATAGACCTTCAAGGCCTCAAAGATGTAGGTATCAGTCCAGTCCAGGGTAATCTTGATCCTGTTGATACCCTCCTTGGCAAACCCTGTCGGCAGGCTGAACATGAGGTAGTTTTCGCCGCCGATGAAATTCCCGGCGCCGGTCATGGCAATAAATCTCCGGCCGCCGAGTTGGGCAAGAATGGTCTGGGCGATTATCAGGTCGGCCATCAGATCGCCTCCTGTACATCGCCTATTACTTCCCGCTGGTCAAAGTCGCCGGGTTCTTTTAGGACGGATAGCGGCACCGAAGCGGATTCCCACCGGACGGAGGTATGTTTGTAGTACCCCGACCAGAAGAAATCGTTATCGGTGACGTTGAGCGTGTTGCACTCCATCCGGCCCTCGAATTCCTTCATGGCAACCTTCCCGTTTTCCGGTTCGGCTTCATAATCGGCAACCATAAAATCGCAGTCGTAGTTGAACTCGGAAATTCTGTAGACCTTCATCTGTCTGACAACAACCGAAAGCTTCCTGATCCGTTCGACGTTTTCCGTATTCAGTCCGATCACGGCATAGTCGGCTGCGTCTGAGAAAAATTCGCTGTTGTCTGATATGGGGATAATCAGTTTCTTTGTGGCCGGCGTGGGTGCACCGTCATTATTCTGGTTCATGCTTGTCTCCTTGCTGCTGTAATTGGACAGAGACAAGTCCCCCGCAGGGTTCTTGCCCCTGCCGGGTTGATTAGATAAGGCCTTGTTCAACGAAACTCAGATAGCTGTCACCGATGATGATGTGATCGAGCACCTTGATGCCGAGAAGATCACCCGCTTCTCTGATGCGTCGGGTGATTTCCATGTCTTCGCGTGACGGCGAAGTATCTCCGGTGGGGTGGTTGTGGAGGAGGAGAATCGCCGCAGCGCTCGACAGACAGGCCGTCTTGAATACCTCCCGTGGGTGGACGATGCTCTGGTTCAGGGAACCGATCGACACCCGGTCGAAACAGATGATCCTGTTCTTGCCGTCCAGGTGCAACGCTATGAAGTGCTCCTTCGCCTCCTGACGGAGGTCACGAAACATCTCAAAGACATGACTTGGCGACGTGAACCGCATGGACACCCACGCCGGGGCGTCTTCGCGCACCACCTCTTTCCGGTACTTGGCTTCGATTGAAAGGATTGTTATTTTCTTTTTCTCCGGAGGGAGTTCTTCTCCGAAGAGGTTTCTTGGATAGGGGGACATTCGTTGACTCCTTTCCGGAGGGCGGACGTCCCCATGGGGGACAATGCCCCCCGAAGGGTAATGGTTGATTTATCGATGTTCTGATGTTTCTCTTCAGACTACCCTGACCGACTGGAATGGTGCGCCCATGACGGCCGGGCCGTCCGGGGATCTCCGGGTGGAGATTTCAAGGTGGCACGGTATCCAGCCGGTCGATTTGCCGACCACGAAACTTCGCTTCTCGCCGTAGCAATCCACGACCTCAACCTTCTTGCCTTCCAGGCCAATGAGCTGAGGGGTGAGTTCGGCCCTGGAGCGGTAGCCGGTCTGCCGGTGTTTCTGGAAAACCAGGTCTGACAGCTTCCGGTACTTTTCATAGGCCTTCATGGTGCCGCGTTCTGCCGGCAGGGGTGTCAGGTCCCAGCGATCCAGTTCAGCTGCGAGCAGATTGCCCAGCTGCATCACTCGGTCGAAGCCGAGCGTGGTGCATCCTTCTTTGAAATGGATGACGTACAGGCCATTTCCGGGGCCGAAGTAATCAGGATTTATGGTGACTTTGTTGTTTTTCACGGTGACCTCCTGAAGACACTCCCCCCCACGGGAGTGTCGGTTAGAACACCCGGTAGGGGCGGGGTCTCTCTTGTGGAGGTCAGGCTACCTTGCGCCTGGTGATGAGTGCCTCCTTGAGGAGGCCGATCAGCGCGGCAGGCAGCTCTTCGATCTGTTTGATGACGGAGGATTCTCTCAGCCAGTTCAGTATGGAGGTGTCGAGGATGCCGATTCCGTACACCTCGATCCCGCATTCCTTAAGCCGTTCCACCGCCTTTCTCGTTTTTCCGATATCGTCCGGGCTCCCATCGGTCATTGGAATGACGATCTTCCGGCGTTCCGGCCGATGGGTGAGGAGCATTCCGGCCCACAACAGGGCCTCTGCCATCGGTGTTCCCCCGCTTGAGCCGATATTGAAGAATCCGGCCCTTGGTTTCGCACCAAATGGCTTCAACTCCGCCAGGTCTCTGCCCCAAGGGAAAGCCCCAACGGCGCAGGTCACTCCCGGGAGGAGTTCCAGCGCCTCAGCTGTGACAAACGTTGCCTGCAGAGCCACGGACATTTTTTCGGGGTTCATTGATCCGGAGCGGTCGGTGAGCAGCACGATCGCCGTGTTGTCGTCCTGCTTGTCCCGCCGAGCCTCGAATATCCGGGTGTCCGGTGTCCGGCAAGCCACACGATATACCGACCGGCTGTCGATTCGGTGGCCTGCTCTCTTTGCATTGCTCTGTTGCAGTCGAACCGCCTGGAGGAGTCCGGCAAGCTGGCTCCGCATTCTGCTTGTCTTGCGACGCGCATCGTCAAAGCCCATTTCACCTTCGATCCTTCTCTGATCTCCGGTACCGCTGCCGGCCCCGACGCTTGGATGATGCGTGTCGGGGATATCTTCCAGGTTGCCAGTCCGCTCTCCCTTGGTGTGTTCTTTGCCAAGCATCTGAGCAACGATCTTGCCGAGGTCGACCTTCTGGGTTGCCTTGCCGACATCAGCTGTCCTGAGCCCGGCAAGGTTGTCCGACTGTTTTCCGGCAGATGTCCGTGGACTGTCCGCGGACGTGCCCTTGGACTCGCTTCCGCCGGGAGACCGATTGTCGCTGTTTCCTGAGTCGGCACTCTGATTGTTCTTGCCGCTTTCTGGACGCTTATCCTTCTGCCGAGGCGGCGGCGGGTTTGTGATGAGTGTTTCAATTTCGTTCCCGAGATTCACGCAATCGTCCAGGGTGTTGCACGAGCCTACTCTGGCGACACATGCTGCAAATTGATCGCAGAAGGGATCACCGAAGCTTTGCCTGCTCCATGTCTCCATTTCAGAGGCAAAATCTCCGAGTGGTTGTCCAAGGACATCCGCCCGGCCGCGGCACACCAGCCAGCTTGTCAGAAGCGACATGGGCTGGCTTTTCGTTCCCCGGAAACTGCCATCCTCGTGTTTGAGAATGCCAACCATGTCCCGTAGATTGATTGCGCATCCCGGGAAATCTTCGCACTGTTTCTTTTCAATATAGACTTCCTCGATGAGCTCTCCCCACGTTCCCATGTTTCTCTCAAAGTCGGAGTGACGGACGTGGGCGGATTCATGATCGACGTAGCCGCGGGCGAGAACTGCCGCCTTGTGATCGTCGGGAGGAAGGGTGGGGATGATGATTTCACTGCCGGTGGTGTAGGCTTGATCCCCCTCGATACGGAGGGTCACGCCCATTTTTGCGCCGAGGGCCTGCATTGCGATCCGCAGTCCCCCGATGAGGGTGGATATTTTCGGTGGCATGGTTTCTCCTGATACGACGCTCCCCCCTGCAGGGAGCGTCTGAAGATGCTTCCCCAGCAGGGTGGGTGTGTCCGTTCCTGGACTAGAACCATTCAGCTGGCGCCTCCTCGAATTGAGGCAGGTAGGTAAGGTCCGGTATGACCTCGATCTCGTTGGGCTCTTCTGTGGCTTCCAGTTCCTCCGCCGATTCGTCTATCGGCTCTTCTACCGGTTCTTCCTCGACGGGGAGGTTTTCAGCGATCTCCCTGGCCTCCGGAATGTTGCCGAGGAGGTGGATCACCCCGCACAGGGCAGCAAAATCTCCACCCTTGATCGGTCCGGTTTTTGGAAGGCTGGTGAGTGTTGACCTGATTCCGGTAACCAGCTCGTTTAGGCCGGGCTCGAGAAAGACCAGACCTTCGATCTTTTCCAGCATCGCCCTGATCGGCCGTACCGTCTTCTGGCCGACCTCCAGTTTGCCGCGGAAGGAGCCTTCCCAGGTCAGGCGGGCCTGCTGCCGGACCTCATGGCGGAGTTGATCGGCCAGGCCGTTTATCTCCGTCTCAAGACCCGTCTCGTGCCCCTCGACCGGGTTGATGTTGAATGTCTGTACTCTGAAGGCAAGCTGCCCCTTGACGTATTCCAGGCTTTCCACGGCACTGGCGATGACTTCCTCCCAGCCGGGGTTCTGCGCTTTCCAGTCCTGAACCGCCTGGTCGTACTCCGACAGGAATTCGATCCTGGCTGCGTTGTATTCGCCCTTGATGACATCGAGTTCAGCCATGAGGCCAGCGAGCTTCTCCACGGGAACTGCATATCCGCCGAGAAACCTGGTCCCCACGGCAAGAACGGTCCGCTCCGCCCGCCTCTTGAAGGTCGCAAATGGCGCAAGCGCCGCCGGGTCCATGACCCGTTTGCTCCCCAGTGAGGCGAGCTTCTGGGGTGGGAGTTCACTGCCGTCCGCCAGTTTCAGATCCTCCTCGCGGAGCTGTTTCCGCCCCGTCCAGAGGGAAACCGACAAGACAAGTATTACTATGTTGTCCAATATGTTCATGACGTCTCCTTTCGTTACGGAAGGAAGACAATCACCCCCCTGGGGGGATGTCTTTGCCTCCCAGTCCGGGTGGTTATTAGAACCATTGGTCGCTGTTCTGGTCGGACAGCCACTCGCTCATGACTTGGCTAGCCAAGGGCGGAGTGCTGTTTGTCGGCCTGTTAGGTCGTGGCAGTTCAGGCGGCGTTGCCGGTTGAGTTTGACGCTGGTGTGACCAGCCGGAGCCGGGGAACCATTCCCCAACCAGACGGTAGCCTTTTCCCTTTTTCTCCTCGATCTTTTGATCGAGAAATATCCGAGATGGGGCCGGGCCGATGGTCTTGGATTGATTCACCTGGCCGGTCTTTCCCCACTGACTGATAACTTCCCTGTCGGTAAGAAACCCGAGCCAGTCTTTGCCGCCGCTGGAAGAGGGTGCCCTCAACCAGATGCCGTATTGGGTATTGCCGGGAACGAACATGATCCACCCCCTATGCGATGATCCGCTGTACCAACTCGTGAAGAGCCTGGCGGGACTGCACTTCGGCCCGGAAGCCGAGCGCCCGGTCAAGGGCATAGACGATGGGGTTTACTCCCGGTTTCGCTTTGTAAAAGGTGGCCAGCTGCGCCCACCTTATGAGGGTGCGGGTGCAGAAGGTGACCTCGATCTCGCCGCTTATAAAGAGATCGCGGACCTTGTTGGCCACTTCCACCATTTTCTGCCGGATCGGGGAAGGGACTTCCGGGACTGCTTTTTCAAGGGCCTGGTTTTCCTCCGCCGGGTCGGCATAGCCGACTTCCAGCATCATGAACCTCCCCATGGAGGCGAGGTTCTGGCGTTTGGTCGCCTGGTAGAGACCGGTTGCATCACCGTTTCCGGCGGTGTTTCCGGCGAAGATTATCCTCGCGCCGAAGCGCAGGGGATCGATGGTTTCTCCCGTTTCCGGGATCATGATGGTCCGGCCTTCATTGACGGCGTTCAGCCCGACAAAGGTTCCCGGGTCGAGGGTGTCGGCCTCGTCCAGGAGAATCCATGCCGAGGCCGGGTCCTTGAGCCCCTGGATAAAGGGACCGTCCACCCATTCCATAGTGCCGTTTCTGACGACGAAGCGCCCGAACAGTTCCGGCATCTCCATCCGCTCGTGACAGGAAACCACGTAGAGAGGAATGTTGAGCCGGGAGGCAATCTGGGTGACGATGGACGATTTCCCGGAGCCGGTGGGACCTACAACGTACAGTGGATCGGCCCCTGCCGCCCCCTTCATCCAAGCCAGAATGTCCGACAGGATTTCTCTCCGGAATACATAGTCCGGATTGGAGCGGGGGATCATCGCGTGTTTCGCGTTGTCGCGGACATCGACGGTGATCGTAACGGGGGCCTGAATGCCGAATACTTCAGTGATGGGTTTCTTCATGATGGTCTGTCTCCTTGTCGAAGGCGGACCATCCCCTTGGGGGGAATAGTCCGCCCCATGGGGTTGAAGTGTTTATGGGTGTAAGAGTCCTATGCCGACACGATGGCTTCGCAAGCCCATCTTCGGCACACTGATGATTAACCGCCTCAGGATGTAGTTCGGCGCGCAGCCCTGGTCTAGCAGCCAGTTGAGCTGCTGTTCCAGACCGGAGTTGTTGATGGCGCCGGCGGTGTCTGAGGCCGTGTCAAAGACGAATTCGTCCAAGCCGGCATCACCCGTGTCATGGTTTTCGATCAATGACACCAGACGCTCGATGTCGGCTTTTCTCTCCTTCGTTCTCAGTTCGAGTAGTTTGGAGATATTCTGCAACGCCTTCTGAATACCCACTCGGTAACGCTGAAGACATGCAAGATATTCGTTGAGGACAAGCAGTTCATCTGTGGTGTAGCTCTCAAGATTCATGATCGCCCTCCACGGTGAACAGCGTGTCCATGCCGTACCAGTCGTGTGCCTGGTCGGCGATAGCGTCGAGGAGATTACGGATACCTTCCAGCGGTTCAAAATCCATGGAAGCTTCCTTTACATCTCCGTCGAGTAGCAGAGTAAGCAACGTCCGCTGTTTCTTGAAGATTTGCGGGTCGAGGGAGAACAGGAAGACCTTCTCGTTTTCCTGAATTTCCTCATGGCGCTTGAGAATGGCTGTTGCCAGGTGGTCGATGGAGACGCACCTGATCGTTTGTTCCACAAGGGCAGCATAGTCATCCGGCAGTTCGGCGGCTGATAATCTTCCGCTTTCCATGCAGTCGGACAGCATGTCGTGGAGCTTGCCATAGTGCTTCTGGACTTCTTTCAGCACGGATACCGCGCCGCAGGTACATTCATTCATACTGCCTCCTTCCGTAAGGAAAGGCAGTTCTCCCCCTGACGGGGTGAAAGAGCCTCCCCATCCGGGTATGAAGTTGTGAAGTTAGAAGAGAATCAATTGCTCCGGGACATCAAAGCGGCTGTCACGTTCTCCGGGAACGAATTGCAGCTGTTCTTCGCCCAAAACGAACCATGTGCCATTACACCTTACCTTGATGCCCGTGTAGAATTGCCCTCCACGGATATCGGTGGCAGATTTCTCGTTGTAGGTGTAAATCTGGCCGTCGTACTGTTCGAGTGGAACAAGGAGTTGAGCGTATGCCGCTTGCATCCCTCCTGGAGGACCGTACATCGCTCCAGTAATGGCATACAGTTTGTTGTTATGTTTGTACGCTCCTCGAATATGTCCTTCCGGTATGAGCGTGCAGGAGATCAATTTGCTGAATTGTCCTTCCGGTGTCCGACCAGGCATACCATCAGACATAAGGCGAGGGTCCATAGGTACCTTGATACTCATGATCAGACCCCCTTCCAGGCGGATATGATCTTCGGATATCCCGACGCCATCCTGGCGATCACCGTGACTCCCTTGTAGCGAAACCTCAGGGGCTTTTCGGTAAGGATGGGAGTGGCGAATTTGACGCCTTCCAGTGCCTCAAGCGGAACAGACCGCTCAAGGATTCGATTGGCGCCGTGCAGCGACAGGGTAAGAGCTGACAATATGACCACCTCCTTTCCGAGTAACCTGCTCCGGAGACCGTGGTTCCGGAACTGTGGCTGCAGCAAGGAGGCAGAGACCGAGGACCATCACCATGAAGATTGCTGAAAGGATGGTCCGGACGAGTTCTTTGAGGTCATCCCGATCCAGCTTCGATCGGGAATAGTGTTTGAAGTCTTTGGGCAGGACGCCCGTTCGATGTTTCATTGCAGATCCTTTCCGGGGGCTGATACACGCCTCCCGTGAAAGGAGTAATCCCCTGTCGGGAGCGCATGTTTCGCCCCCTGTGGGGTTTGGTCTCTCAGGCTGCTATCGCAAGCGGCGCCGGAGGAAGTTGTTTGATTTCCAGTTTCGTGTAACCGGCCTTCGGTTTTGAACAGGCCTTGAACACGTCCGGATGGTCTTTTTTCAATTTCTTGCCATCGACGGTTTCTGATGCGGCAATGGTTGTTGTCGCAACTGCGATCCCGTCTTCCGTGACCCCTTGAAACGATCCTCCAAAGAACGTAATCAACTCGCTCTTCATCGGGTCAAGCCGCTTTTCGAGGTCTTTTTTCTGCCGGTCGAGACTTTCGTACTCGGCGACTCTATCCGTGACCTCATCCGGTATTTCCAGGGCAAGGTGTGCCGGGCATCCTGTCCGGTAGGAACAGAAGCCGCACAGAATACTTGGGCATGTTTTCGGTTCGCATTCGCCGCGCATGGCGGAGAGGATGTGATTGCCGCGTTCGATCAAGGGGGCGAAGACCTCCGGGTGCGGGACGTAGGAGTTGAACTCCTTGTAGACGCCCTTATTGAGATCCACCGCCAGGATCGAGCCGCCGATTTCGATATCCGGCCCTTCCTGCAGTCTGAGCAGGCCCATTTGGACATGAAGTTGGTCCACCCAGGAGCCATAGGGTTCGTCGGGGATACCGTCCGTGGATTTCATCTCGACCACGTGAAGGCGTTTTTTCCCCCGGAAAAGGAAGTCGATATGGCAGATGATGTCGTAGAGAGGATGAGCGATTTCAACCTCCTCCTCGAAGATGGCCCCGCCAGCCAGGAAATAGTCCCTGAACATGGCCTGTGCTGCATGACCTCTGTCGAAGACGAGCATCTGCTTGATAGTGTGTTCAACTGACGAGAGTTTGCCGAGTACGGCCTTGCGGGAGCACCCGGCAATGTCGGAGGCCCCGGCATACTTGGTGCGATCACCAAGATGTGCTGAAGCTTTTTTCTGATGAGCAGGAATTGCTCTTTTGAGAAATTCATCGATGCGTGCCATCTCTTTCATCTCCTATAAGGTGGTTGTAGCCAGGAGGAGACGAAACGACTCCCGGGAGGGAGAGGTTGTCTCCCCCTGACGGGGATGGGGATGGGGTTACATGTAAGTGAAGGCGATCATGGCGGAGGCCATGGCCGACACGCCAAGCATGATCCCGGCAATGACGTTCTTGCAGCTGACCACGACAGGCGATTTTTCGCTTTTCATGTAAATCGTTTTTCCATCGGCGCATCTGATAGCGATCTGGTTTTGCATGGTATGTCTCCTTTTTTTGGGTTGCCCCAAAGAGGAGACACGTACCCCTTTGCAGGGAGACGAAATCTCCCCGTTGGGGTGGTTGGTGGTTAATTGTCAGGCCCGTCTGCGCTTGCCCTGTCTCCCGGCAACGAAGTACGTGCCGAAAAGGGTTATTTCCAGCATCCCTTCGACAAGGTACTCGTGATACTTCTCTTCCGGGAATGGCTTCACGACCTCCAGGCCATCTTCAATAACGATGACCGGGATAGTTGCGGCAGCAGGCGTGGGTGTTGGTTCCGGCTGCGGGAAAGGTATGACCTTGGCCGTTGCCGGTGTCATTGGTATCGCGGGAAAAGGTGCAACAACCTTGTTTTCATCCCTGACCCTGGCGTTGTCGGTCCGGGTCATCTTCTTGAGCAGGGCGCTTGGGTCCTGATAGTCGATGTTCCCTTCCTTGAGCGCCTTGGTGATGAGGGCGGAAAACGACTGATTGCCGCTCGTGCATTCCGCGGGGTCGATGTCAGGGGTTTCCCCTTCCGCGAGTTTGGCGATCATCCTCTTTTCCAACGTGTAGGCCAGTTGCGCCTCCTGAATCGGCGAAGAGGTGAGATACCAGTAACGGCAGGGGCGGACTTCCCCATAGATCATTCGGTGTATGTCAGCGGTATTGACGCGGCGGATTCTTCCTTCCCCCTGTTCGGCCATTCTGGTGTTATCGGTGTAGTCGAACCAGGCGAGGTTGTTGAACTGGGAAAGATTCAATCCGGTCGCGACCCGGTGGTATGAGGCGATGACGACCTGGGCGACGGTTTTCTCGAACCATGCGACCAGTCTTTCGGGAGCTACAGAATCGGGGAGTACGTCGATGGACACGTTGGGAACGCTGTCAGCGATGATGCGCTTGAGCGGGCCCCTCATGTCTATCTTCTGCGTATTGCCGGTATAGATCAGCAACCGCTCTCCCCAGTTCACGACCAACCGGACGATGTTGACCAGCTCGACTTCTTTCTCGAGCAGTTCTTCGACCGGCCGTCTCCACAATGTTCCGAGGAGATCGCCACGCAGGCGGATTTCATCGTCGGCATGCCTGAAGGTGTCGGACACCCGCAGGAACGCCGCCGTTCTGACGCTTGCGGCTGGCATTTTGTCTTCAATCGGCAGATCCGCATCGTCAATGATCTTGTCGATGGTCCTCATGCACTCTTCCACTTCCGCATGAGGGATGCATTTGAGTACTTCCCGCTCGACCGGAGGGAGATCATCGAAATCCTCCGAATCGACGTTCACGAAGTTCGGCAGCGTGTAGACCAGGGCAGCCGGTGAGATTCCCGCCGTGTCGTAGGTTTGCACCTTCTCCGATTCACGGTGGCGGTTTCTCTCGTCGGTTTTCCGGACCTCCTTGAATGCGCCGTACTTCGCCTGGAAGTCGGTGGCGGACTTCATGTCCCATCCCGCCTCGCGCATCTGGACTGGATTGATTCCCCAGAGCAGGTTGTAGAGGCTTTTCGCCATGCCGTTCGTGACGGTCGCGGTGAGACAAAGCACCCGCTTGGCGGAAGCCGCCAGACGGATGAATGCGGTCCCCTGGTTGGACATCAGGTTGGCCGCATTGTGCGCCTCATCGAAAATGGCGAGGTCGAAGGGTATCCGCTTCAAGAAACGGATATAGGGGAGCTGCTTGTTGTGTGATTTCACCTCCGCTGACGTGCCGTTCCGTTCGATGTCGGCGATCCAGCGCTTGTAGCGCATGTATGGCCGCTTGTTCTCCGGAATGTAGGTGTAGAGAACATCACCGCAGACGGGGCAGTGTTCCTTGCTCCCTTTGGAGATCCTCTTCACCGCGGCAGAGCAGTTGAGGCAGGCGTCGGTATATTTGATCCCTTCTTTCGTTTTCACCCGGGCGGTCTTCGTGACGGGCACGAAATCCGGGTGCATGCGGAGACGGGTATAAGCGATCAGGTAGAGACCTTTGGGCTGGGCACGGGCAAGTTCCCTCAGCCGTTCCCAGGAGTCGATAACAAAGACATCGAAGCCTTCGTTTTCGTACTCCTTAATCATCTGGGGAACAAGTTGCGGTTCCGTCACCATGATCGACCTTTTGGCGCCGGCGATATACTTCACAGCCTTCGCCATCCAGGTTTTCCCTGTGCCGGTATTAGCCCGGATGCCGATTCCTTTCCTCCCCGACGCAAACGCCTTCATGACCGCCTTCACCGCCTCCCGTTGGGGTGCTTTCAGGCCGATCTCCTTCAGTTCGGCAGCCAGGTATTCTTCATCCCGGCCGATTTCGTGAAGGGGTTTGTACATGGTGGTGAGTTTGCGCAGAAGGATGGTGGACAACTGACAATTGAGCTCGACGTAGTCAAAGCCCAGTTCACGGGCGGGTTTCACTTCGCCCGTCTTGTCCATAAGGAAGGTCTCTACAGTCGGTTTATGCAGAATGGTTGTCGTCTTGGTGCCGTTATCGTCGTAATCCTCGAACGTTTCCGGCTTTTCAACGAGCATGTACTTGGCCAGATAATAGACGCCGTTTATGGTGACGCTTTCGATTTGGCTGTTCATCGCGGCAAGCTGGACGGCATGGGCCGTGCGGAGTGTGGAAACAGGCTGAATGCTGGTGTCGTAGCTGGCAGGATAATCCTTCTCCAGCATCACCGTTATCGCCTTGTCCAACCGCTCTTCACAGTCCCGGTAGAACCCGGTGAGGTCCTTGCTTTGGAGCATGGGCCTGGTCTTTGACCTGCCTGCTTCGACCTCGATAGTGACGGTCGGGTTTTCGGCATGGGACAGGATCAGGTCCGCGTCCTTGTTGTCCAGGTTGTCGTAGTTGTGAAAGTAGGGTGAACGGTATGAAGTCGTTTCGTTGCCGACATTCTTTCTGAGAAAAATGACCAGCTGCTTGAAAGCCCCGTATTCCTCCGATTTGTAGGCATACCGGTAGGTGAAGCTACCCCGCAGGAGTTCGATCATTTTCCCTTTCAACTCATACTCCGGGATGATCAGGACCATGACTCCGCGGTGTGAAACCATGGGAGCGGCCTTTTCGATCCAGCTTATGAGCTCTCCGCCGTTCCTGTTGTAAGGGGGATTTAAGAGGAGAATGTCGAATGATCCGGTGTTGGTGGTGTCGAAGAATGAGGTGTTGAACTTCTGGTCGGTGCCGCGAATCTTCTTAAAGCGGTCACCGTCCAGTTCCACGGCAAAAGAGGCAACGCAGGTGTTCTTGGCGCTCGAATGGGTGGCGGCCTGTTTCGCATGGCGGACCATGTTGGACAGGAACCCCCCTTCACCGGCGCACGGGTCGAAGATGGTTACCAGCTTCTCGTGAACGCTTTTCTGGTCCCAGCCGAAGTTTACGCTTACGACTTTCTTGACCAGTTCCACGTCATGCGGGAAGGTAGGATAAAACCCCTTCGCCAGTTCGTTGCCTTTCACGCGGGAATGCTGATTGACCTTGTCAATGAATTCCATGTCTGCTCCTTGTGAAAGGGAGCAGGCGGACATGATACTCCCCTGGTAGGGGAGGTGGTGTGTACCGCCTGCCCCGCTGGGGGTGGATGATGTCAGTGTTGTGCTGGTGGCTCCTTTACCTCGATGGAGATATTGGCCGTTGGTTCTGGGAAGGCAAAACCGCCGTATCTGATGCGGTTCCTGACTTCCTCCGGGATGTTCTCCTTCAGGCGATAACACATCTTGTAGCCAATCATGGGGACCAGTAATTCCGCCATGTCGAACAGAGGTAGGTACCAGTCCCGGTGTACGAATTGCTGCTGGTCCAGGATACGGGAGTAGATGGTGAAGCATTCCTCCCGGTTGTTCCCGATGATGAGGCGACGGTGCCGGTCAGGAAGGATGTACAATCCCGAGTAGCCGTTATCCATCTTGCTGATAAGGCTCACGGTACCTCCTACTGAGACACGGTTGCTTTTCTTGTCGGGGACTTCCAGAAGAGGGGCTTCCCGGTCGTGGAGGATCTGGGCGAAAGCCCTTACCTCCTGCGATGGGCCGTATGCGGACAACAGGACTATGAGTCTGTCTTTGTCCATGACCAGGTTGCTGCAGAAAATTGATGCCGAGGCGCGAAGGCCCAGGAGTGAAATGGTTGGTTGCATGGCTTCCTCCTATCAGGATGGGTTGAATGGCAAGATCTAAGCTGCCATCTTGTAGACCCATACCTTGTCGGAGGGTTGCCAGCGGAAGCCTTTCGTTTTCAGGAACTCCTTGGAGGCTGTGTCCTGATACGACGGTTTGGCATGTACCTCACCGGCTTCCTCTTTCGTCTCGAAAGGGATACGACGGGCAGTCAGTGCGGAAGTGATGTCGGTCACGTTGCCTGTTGCCGAGTCGCCTTTCTTGGTTTTTGCGTCGAGGGCCTTCTTGGCGGAGGTCATCTTTTCGGCAGGAATCTCTTCGAGTTTCTTTACCCCCAGATAGGCGAGGAATTTGCCCCGATCTGCTCCCACATTTTTGATAATCTCCTCCAGCTCCTTCACCTGATTCTTGGTGATGAACTTCGGCCCTGCAGGTAGCTGTTGTTCCGGTTCGGCGGTAGGTTGCTGTGCAGCCTCTCCCGAATCCAGCCAGGTTTGAATGGATCTTCCGTGCTCCTCCGTCAGCTTCCCGAAGAAACCATCGAAAATCTCCGTCCGGTCCTTGCTGGATGTGGCTATGTGCCGTTCCTGGTCGACATCGAAAACGAGTGAAAACTCGTAGTCCATGCCTTCCCGTTGTACCGGCGCCATCCCCACTTTTTTCGGGACTTTCTTGCCTTTTTCATCTTCGACAAGGATGTACTCGGTTTTGCTGCGCATCGTGGCGATGACGTGCATCGGCGACTGCAGCATGGCATCGACCAGGGAATTGTGCTTGGGGGTTGCTTCACGCCACCCTGCAAACTTGTTTCCTTTGGCCGATTCTGTTCTTGCGTCCACGAACTCCAGGATACCGCCGGTCCCCGCCCATGCATGGGAGAGGGAGTCGATAATGATGAGGTCGTAGCCAAGCTTTTCCGCCTCCCTGATGCCGCTTATGTACTTCTCAACGGTGAAAGGGGGCTTGATCACGTCCACGTCGTAGTCGCCCAGGTGAGCGTACAGCGACGCGCTTTCGTTTTCCGTGTCGAGAACAGCGATCCTTCCACCCGGTCCGACGATCCCGAATGCCAGCTTGAGGGCCGACATCGTTTTGCCTGAGCCTGCGGGGCCGCAGATACCGATACGTGCTTTTGCTCTTTTCCGTACTGCTTTCTGAAATGCCATGTCCTGTCTCCTTTTCTGTCGGTTGTACCCGGACAGAGGAGACGGACCACCCCACAGGGGTTAGGTTGTCTCCCCTGCCGAGTTGGTTAGGTTGTGATGTCACGATGTCACGAAGCTACATCAGAAGGGGTCATCTCCTTCAGGAAAGCCCGGGCCTTCGTGCGTCTGTCCGGGGTCCTCGTGATTTGACCCATCTTTGCGCGACAGCATCTGCATCTTCTCACCGACGATTTCCGTGGTGTAGCGATCCTTGCCGTCCTTGTCTTGCCATTTCCTGGTCTGGAGCCGACCTTCGATGAACACTGTTTTTCCCTTGGCCAGGTATTCGCCGGCA
The DNA here is from genome assembly GCF_017338855.1 of Geobacter benzoatilyticus. Taxonomy (NCBI): domain Bacteria; kingdom Pseudomonadati; phylum Thermodesulfobacteriota; class Desulfuromonadia; order Geobacterales; family Geobacteraceae; genus Geobacter; species Geobacter benzoatilyticus. Next base: position 3,274,755 of record NZ_CP071382.1, on the reverse strand, counting down.
ATTTCCGCCAGACGTCCCCAGAGGGTGACATTGTGCCACTCGGTGCGCTCCTCCCATTCTCCTTCTTTGTTTTTGAACTTCTCCGATGTCGCAAGAGAGAAACTTGCGACTGCCGTGCCGGATGCCGTGTAACGGACCTCCGGGTCTTTGCCCAGGTTCCCTATCAAAAGGACCTTGTTCAGACTTGCCATGACTGCCTCCCTGTTGGATTTTCCCGAACATGGAGACGGTCACCGATCCCGTATGGGGAGAGGTTTGGTCTCCCGGTCGGGATTGGTAAAATGCCCGCCGCTGATAAGGCTTGTCGCGGGTTTGGGGTACAAAAAAACCCGTTTCAGCGCGATTGCCGAAACAGGTATATAAGGGGTTCCAAGAAATAAAAAAGGCGCTGGCCTTGTTCAGGGCGCACCTGTGGTTTGATTATTTACTGTCGCCTTTGCCCAAGGTCGACATGTTGATTTACGTTTCACCGGGAAAGGGGCGAAAAGCGCGCCGGGCTCTCCCTGAATGTTATCCCATGCCTGGGTATTTTCTCCTCTGGGCTATCCAGAAGAGTTTATCCGGGGACGATGATGCCCTCGCGGAGTCTCTTTCGGTGAAAGAGTCTAAAATATGAACCATTTTTACCAGTATAGGAAAAGGCTGTCAAGCAATTTATGCGCATAACTATCTGTAATTCCAGTTGTTTCAGGCTGATTCAAATAGGCCTCAGTATGCAATAGTATATCTCGAATAGGAATGACCAGTCGAATAGAACAGGGTTCGATAAAAGCATTAGATTCGTTGACATTAGAGGGGAAAAGTGAGATAAAATCCCGATATTTTATGCTTGTTAAGATAGGATCTCCTTACCCTGTGCAGAACAGGGAATCCATTCTGATGCCTCGGCAGGATTGAAGCCTGGGAATTACTATTATCAGCGAAGAGATACTCAATTTTCTGACAATTCACAAATCCGAACTCGAAGAGAAGTTCGGTGTCCTCCGGATCGGTCTTTGCCGGCGTTGAAAGGGTAACTTGCGGGGTGGTTCGGGAAGAGGAGAAGGAAAGGGTTTCTGCGTGAAGGAGAGTGGGGAGTAGGATAAACAAGGTTTCCGGAAGCAACTTAATGAACAGACTCAACCACGTCGATTACATCATCCATAAACTCTCCGCCCTTGCCACGGAAATCGAGCAGCGCGGCAAGCTGAACCTGCTTGATCTCCATCGTCATTCCGAAGATTTCTACGCCCATTTCTTCAATGAACTGTTCGGTTGGCGCTTGCAGAACCTGAACACCATCAAGCCGAATGCCGAAGCAATCGACCTCATCGATCATACAAGCAAAATCGTTATTCAAGTCTCCGCCACGGCCACTAAAGCGAAGGTGGAATCAGCGCTTACCAAGGATCTTTCAGAGTATAACGGCTATGCCTTTAAGTTCATATCCATCTCGAAAGATGCCGGCGATTTGCGTGACAAGAGTCTTGCCAATCCCCATCGCCTGACCTTCGATCCCAAGACCGACATCCATGATCTTACCTCGATTTTGCGATACATCAGCGGACTCGGCGCCGATAACCAAAGACGGATTGTCGCATTCCTCAAGAAGGAGTTGGGGGTAGAGGTTGATCCGGTCAAGTTGGAATCCAATCTTTCCGCCATGATTACGATTTTGGCAAAAGAAGATTGGAGCAGTGACGATGCCGCGTTTGAAACTATACCGTTCGATATCGACAATAAGATCGAGTTCAATGATCTTAACCATGCCCGCGACATCATCGAAGAGTACTCCCTCCACTATCCACGCATAGCCAGAATTTATGCGGATTACGACCGGGAGGGGAACAACAAGAGCCTGTCGGTGCTGAACGCCATCAAGCGGTTTTATGTTGCCCATAAAGCTCGGTTGAGTAACGATGCCCTGTTCGACAAGGTTACCGAATGCGTGTCAGAGCGAGTGCAGGAGAGCGCCAATTTTGTTCCAATTCCCGAGGAAGAACTTGACCTTTGTATAAACATCCTGGTTGTGGATGCGTTTACCCGCTGTAAGATATTCAAAAATCCGGTAGGATACGCCCATGCTGCTTCCTGACAACATCCACCCGGAACAGAGCATCTACTACAACGGCGCCTTTGTGTTGCAGGCGCTCCGCGAGCGGCGCTCCATGGACCTGCTGGACCTGTATGCGTGTACCCAGGAGCTTCGGCGGATGACCATGCCGGTCTTTGTATTGTGTCTTGACTGGCTCTATTTGTTGAATCTGGTCAGCTTGAACGAACAGGGGGGCGTTGAATTATGTTCCTGAAGTCCCTGACGATTTCGAGCCATGACGAGATAATCCGCCAGATCGTCTTCCACAACGGAATCAATCTTATTGTCGATGAAACACCGGACCGGGGGACGCAAACCGGCAACAATGTGGGAAAAACCACGGTGCTTATGCTGGTGGATTTTTGTCTTGGTGGAGATGCCAAGCAGGTCTATACCGATCCGGAGCACAAAAAGGAAGAGTACACACTGGTTAAGGAATTTCTGTTTGAAAATGAGGTGCTGATTACCCTCGTGCTCAAGGAAGATTTATGTCGTGAAGACTCGCGGGAGATCCGCATCGAGCGCAACTTCCTGCCGAGAAAGCGGAAGATTCAAAGGATTGACGGCAAGGCCAAAACCGACGACGAATTCGAGGAGACGTTGACCGACTTGCTCTTTCCCGGACATCGTGGCAAGCCGACCCTGCGGCAGATCATCTCCCACAATATCCGTTACAAAGATCAGAGTGTCACCTATACCCTTAAAACCCTTGATCGCTTTACCAGTGATGCCGAGTACGAAACACTGTATCTTTTTTTGCTCGGAGTCGATTTCGACCAAGGGGATGTCAAGCAAGAGCTGTTGACGCAGATCGGCTTGGAGCAGACTTTCAAGACCAGGCTGGAAAAGAATCAAACGAAATCGGCCTATGAAACAGCGCTCGCCATCTTGGACGGGGAGATTGAACTCCTGAACCGGCGCAAGGCGAATTTCAATCTGAACGAGAACTTCGAGGCTGACCTGGACCGGCTGAACCAAGTCAAGTATCAGATCAACCTGATAAGCTCGGAAATCGGCCGGTTGAATATCCGGCGCGAGTTGATAACGGAAGCACAGCGAGGCCTGGAAAAAGGTACGGCCCACGTCGATCTGCGGCAACTGGAGCAGATTTACCAGCAGGCCACCGACATGATAGCAGGGATTCAGAAAACCTTTGCCGATCTCTGCGCCTTTCACAACCGGATGATTGCTGAAAAGGTACGCTATATCGCCAAGGACCTGCCAAGGATTGAGAGCGACATCAAGGCCAAGACAGAGCATCTGAGCCGACTCTTGCAGGATGAGGCGGAACTGTCCATAGCGGTCGCTCGTAGTGAATCGTTTGCGGAGCTGGAAAAGCTGATTGCCGAGTTGAACGAGAAGTTCCGGAGAAAAGGAGAATACGAAAACATCATCCAGCAGCTGACTGAGGTGGAGGCGAATCTGAAGTCGTTGAACCAACGTTTAGATGTAATTGACGAGGCGCTTTTTTCCGATGAGTTTGAAATGAAGATCAAAGAACAAAAAGACAAGTTCAACCGTCATTTTGCCGCAATTTCAAAGGAACTGTACGGTGAGCAGTATGCGTTGAAGGTCGATCCGACTGAAATTACTTCCGGGAAGAATAAAGGGAAGCGGCTGTACAAGTTCAGCGCCTTTAACACTAATTTCAGTTCGGGAAAAAAGCAGGGTGAGATTTCCTGTTTCGATATCGCCTACACCCTGTTTGCCGATGAGGAGAATATTCCCTGTCTGCACTTTCTGTTGAATGACAAGAAGGAGTTGATGCATGATAATCAGCTCCTGAAGATCGCCCAGTTGGTCAACCGGAAAGGGATTCAATTTGTAGCGTCGATTCTCAAGGATAAGCTGCCGGAGGAGTTGGATAAGGAAGAGTATTTTGTGGTGAAGTTGTCGCAGGGGGATAAGCTGTTTCGAATTGAGGGCAATTGACGGCATGCAGAAAATGCCCGGTGAATGGGTAAAAAAGCGGAAATACCTAGACGTACGCATGGCTGAAAAGCTGCTTATAGAAATCAAGAGTACTTGTGCCATCTCTGCGCGGAGCGGGCATTTCTGTTGACTTCAGTCGGTGAAGAAATGAAGTATGCTGTCCTAGGAATTCCTTCCCAGGAATTCCCACAGAAAGACTAATGGAGCATTTATGCTATCAGAGCCATTTATTCAAGTTGCAGGTGTGATAGATAGAAAAGAAGCAGAAATGCTTGTTGAATGTGGTGTTAATTATATCGGCTTTCCTCTTCGTTTAAATGTCCACAAAGAAGATATATCAGAAGATTGTGCATCAAAAATTATAAGTTCTTTGCCAAGACACGTCAAAGCGATATTAATTACATATTTAGATGACCCAGCTGAAATAATCAAATTTGCAGAATCACTCGGTGTAGATCATATTCAACTACATGGAAACATTGAGTCGTTTAAGGTTAAAATTATAAAAGAGCTTAGACCGAATTTCGTAATAATTAAAAGTATTGTAATCGGTGAGCAAGATATAGATTTAAAAAACTATGTGAATGATTATTGCAAATATGTAGATGCGTTTATCACAGATACATATGATCCTAAGTCTGGTGCTAGTGGTGCTACTGGTAAAACTCATGATTGGGAAATAAGTAAAGCAATCGTTAATATCTCACCAGTTCCCGTAATCCTAGCAGGTGGTATCAATGATAAAAATGTTCAAGAAGCAATTAATTATGTAGGTCCTAGTGGAGTTGATTCGCATACTGGGGTTGAAAATAGTGAAGGGCGCAAGGATCGTGACCTTGTTAAGATGTTTGTTAATAATGCAATAAAGAGTTATGAACGACGATGTATAAAAGCTTCAAATTCTACTACAATTAGTGATATCGAACATCTATATTTAGATGCTTATAAAGGTATTAATCGGTTAGAGACATTAAAGTATTTGACTGTAGATTTATCTGAAACAATTTATATTGAAGTTACAGCATTGATTAGATTGTTATGGATAATATGTTCTAGAAATAATATGGGCCTTGATACTAAATTAATCCTGCCAAAATTAAAAAAAGTCAGGGATTTTTTAAGGTTATGGAAATTTCCGCAAGCATTATATGATTGTACTGGACGTCATTTTACGTACTTTTGCTGTGAAGAAGACAAGAAGTATTTTGGAGAAAACAACTCAGATAGCGACTATTATTATAAAAGCCTTTCAAAAGAAATTAATCACTTGATAAATAATAGATTTTTTTCAATAAACACTTATAACGTGTCGGATAGTCATAATGCAAATATGTCGGTATTGCATAAAGAGTCAGAAAGATGGAAAGGTGATTTGATCAGCAGATTTCTTGGCGAAAAATTAAAAGAAAAAAATTCTTCCGATTATGTCCCTGCTCGTATTGTTTACGAGGCTATGACAAATGCATTGCGTCACCCTTGCGCAAGTTATATAGCAGCAGCATCGCATTGCGATGATAGGTATAAAGGAGGTAGCTTCTTAACTATTAACTTTTTAGATGATGGGCTTGCTATGAATGAAACATTAAAGGCCGCAATCGTTGCGAATAAGGAGATAAGAGATTCTATTTCAGCTGATACCCATTTTAGAATTAAGCTAAAGATTAAGAGTAATGATGACATAACTTATCGATACATCGATACAGATGTCGACATTAATACCCTAGATACGGAATATCTTTTATTTATTGCATGTCTATTCCCAGGAGTAAGTAGAGACTTATCGAGAAGCTGTTATTATATGCCAGATGAGCAAATGGGAACAACACCAGGAATGGGGCTAGTGGCGCTACTCAATTGTGCCTGTGAAGTTTTTGGCGGGAGCGTTTCTTTTAGAATGGGACATTTATTTGCAAATGTAACAAAACATAACGGAGATGATGCCCGATATTTGATTTCGATTACAGACTACGGCAAACTAGTACCAAAATTGAATGGAAATATGGTTACTGTTCGCTTGCCGCTGGAGGGGTGATGATGACTTCTCATGTAATTCAATTACGCGTTGGTAGCACCTCATCTGAAATAATTAGCCCAGAAGAGGAGAAATTCTTCAAGTGGTTTTCATCTTGCCTGGGTGGTGCGCCTGAAAATAGGATTTCAGTGCAGACGCAAAGAACTATACCGATAACAAACGAAGAAATTCATGTAGATGGGGGGAGAAACGCGTATATTTTTATTCAGAAAGCTTTAGATCAAATTGATAATCTAACAAGTGATGACATGTTAATTATCGATGTTGAGGTTCGTAAAATATCTCAATTGCGTATGCATTTACTTATACACGTACTATCTGGTGTAGAGGCAAAATTGAGAACTCTGGACTCGACAGTACCTAGTAAAGTTGTTTTTATATTGGATAATCTAATACCTGAGACTGATCAAGCATATAGATATGTACAAAACCTCATGAACATATGCAATGTTGTTGTGATTGATAAAAATGGGGAGTGCAATGATAGTTCATTCTCATTTCAAACTGATTTTATCAAAAAAAGAATTTTGTCTAAAAATCATTCAAGACATTCCGTTGCTCGTAAAATGGTTAGACACTTAGGGCATTTTCGGAAGATGCGAGGTGACGAGCCAAGGTGTGTCAGGCACTTTTACGATGGGAAGTATTGTGAAAAAGAAATTGCAGATTATTTATACGTAGAATTAGTCGATCAAATCAATAATAGCAGTGCGCTTTGTTATGAATCTAAGCTTTCACCATGGCTGGTAAACAGTATACTGTCTTTGAAGTCTAGATTGGATTGCAAAATCATAGATTTGTCACAAGAAGAAATTGACGATTCAGTCGATAGATACATCTTGATTCTTGATTTTATAGATAGCGGGCAAACTTTAGTTGATAGGCTTGAAAATGTCATTAAAGATCCTGAAAGAATCATTTCAATTGTAGCAACAGATGAAAATCCAAATTCAAATGGGAAACGCTTTATAGACCGACAGGGAAAGCATAGATTGGAAATAGAGTATTTGGTTAAAGCTGAAATAGAAATGCTTCCAAAAGACAGCTGCTATCTTTGTGACCTCGGGATACCTTTCGATCAGTTAGAATCTTTATCCCTAACTGGGCCAATGCGCAGTATTGATTTTTGGCAGATGGCTGCTGAAGCCGGGCTAGTAAATGAAGAAAATCCTCCTGATTATAGAGATAAAATCGAAACATGTATAGGAACATACGGGATTTTAACAAAAAATGGTGGGTTTATCGCAACTCGTATAGCTCAGATTTTTGCCAAACTTAATCTTTACATGGATGTTTCATTAATCTGCCCCGACAACGAAAAAGCCTCTTCCGTGTTTTCAATGTACTTAGAACTATTACTATCAAAAGATGTCATTTGTGTGCCACGTACGGTCATTGATAGATTTTCAAAAGGATCAAAAGAACTTGAGCAGGATGATTATTCTGCAGAATGGTATGCAAAACTTGCTACACCATCTGTAAAAAGATGTGTAGTGATAGATGATTTGTCAGTAACTGGAAGTACTATAGTTGGAATTTGCTCGCTTCTTAATAAGTTAGATAAGAAGATCGAGGCTATTATACCATTGGTTGACGTTACTGAAAAACCTTATAATATCGCTACTAATATTATTTCATTATATGAGTGGCATGGCGAGGCAGCTTATGAGTAAGAACATAAAAAGGGAGCAGCCAGAGGTAAGTTGTAGGTCAATATCATATCTCATTGGTAAAGCAAAAGATCCGCAGATGAAAAGCATGATGGAGGACGATTTACTGTTCAAGTTTAAAAATATCTTGTCGATTCGAAGTAAGTCTGAAATTGCATTGAAAGTTCTTGCTACCTATGCACCAGATAAAATGAGGTCAATCGTGGAACAAGCAAATATTAACCATTTAGATGGCCATAAAAATAGCTATGATGTTTTAATTTTAGCTATAGTGCCAATTGAATTCATTACAATCAAACAATATTTAAATCTTAAAGAAGAAGATAATCAGGAATTATCATTCAAAAACTACAGATTTTGGGAATGTGATATATATAATAATCGCGAAAAGCGAAACCTGCGGTGTCTCGTTACAATGATAGGTGATGCTACTAATCCGAGATCTGCAATTGCTACAAATTCCGCATTATCCAGATTTAAATTTGACTTGGCAATACTTGTCGGTATTGCTGCAGGCCCGAAAGAAGAAACAAAATTATCAGATGTTATAATTGCAAATCAGATAATTGATTATGAAAATAAAAGACTAGAACCAGATAAAATTAAAAACAGGCCTGAACCACAGTCAATTAATTCGGGTTTGAGAAAGCAGGTTGGATTTTTTATTACGTCGGATATAATCAGGGACGGTGCTTTTGCAAAAGCTTATAGGGAGCAGGAGCAGTCGGTAGTCAGTTCTATATTACCAGACCGTGAGGTCGGACCTGAGATTAAATTTGCTCCAATACTAGCTGGAGATAAGTTACTTGCAGATGGTTTAACTATTGAAAGCTTAATTGATCAGTACCATGATAAAGCAAGGGCCGTTGAAATGGAGGCAAATGGTTTTGTGTTAGCTTGTGAAGATGATAATATTCCATGGCTAGTTTTCCGTGGAATATCTGATTTCGGTGACCCTGGTAAAACAGGCTTAAAACCTTATCAAGCTAATGCTGCTTATTCTGCAATATTGGCTTGTAAGTTGTTCTTAGAAAACCAATACAGTCAAGTCAGTGGTGATACCTTCTAGGGGGGGTAGATTCTACTCGTAAGTGCACCACGTGATAAGGCCGTGTAAATAATTTTGTGCAAAGTAAATGGTTCTGGGTTCGGTTTTACAGGTTCGGCATCCTTTTATCGAAAATGATGGTAAATCGGTTCATGGCCGCTTTCCAGTCCCTGGTAGACAGTGTCCACTTTTTGGCGATGTTTCTCAATGCCAGGTAAAGCCTTCATCTACTGCACCCTCCTCGTCCTCTGCATAATGCACCGCCCCTTTTAGGACTGACAAGGGGACAATCAACCGCCCCCTTGCCGAAATGAAAAGATCGATAAACTCATCCCGTTGCTGCAATCTCCTCCGGCATCTTCTCCGCAGCCGCTGCCTTACTGGATGCCTTTTTGATTTTCCCTGAAGCATCTCCCGCCCCAAGCGGATTACTGAAACCTTTTGGCGGCTTGTAGGTGTACCCCATCAATTCGCACATCTCCGCATTCAGGAGGTTGATATCCTCCTTGATCCTCTGGCTGCGTTCGATGAATTCCTGGGCCTTGTCAAACGTGATCACCTTGATCCGCCCCATGTTCATCCGGAGTTGGTAGAGATAATAATCGAGCGAGTTGAGGATGTTGATGAAATCGCCCTGATCCAGGGTGCGCTTGGAGATGACGTCGATGTCGTCACGTTTTGCCTTCTCCAGCTTTCTTTCCTGCCAGGCCTCGTGTTTCGAGATGCGATCATTGCCTTGGCGCCCCTTGCCGTTGTTCTTTTCGTCTGCCATGTTCACTCCTTTTCTGGTTAACTTCTTCCGGTAGCCCTGCGGGCCACCCCTGTTCCAAACCGGCCTGCCAGTTCCGAGAAGACCGTGTCATCGAATCTCTTCATCGTAAGGACCAGCATTTCGATTGCATTCATTTCGTTGACGACGTTGGCGTATCCCTGTTGCGCCGTGGTCAAAAGGACTCGGGTTCTATTGGTCAACTGATCGACATTTTTCATTCCGTCGAAAAGCAATGCGAGCTGACAGCTGCTGGGGCTGGCTCCCGCCTTGTTGTCCTTGTTCTGGGACTGGATCTGGGCGGAAAGGTTCTGCAGCTGGGTCGCCTCCTGGAGGAGATCGAGCAGCATGTAGTAGGCGAATGCCCTGGCGGTCACTGCGGAAAGCTTGCCGATTACCTCTCCTTCGGTGTTGGTGGCGATGGCGGTTTTCAGCACGAGGCTGATGGAGAGGGGAGTTGCGTTAAGAAACGGCACGTCGTTGGCCGCGTCGAGGGTCTGTTTTGCTTTCATCTTCGTCGAAATCGTCTGCATCCGGGTTGAGACGTACTGCATGAGATTCGCGTTGGCGTCCGTTATGGTGCTGCATACTCCGGCAGAATCTTTTCCCTGGGCCGAGCCGTCGATGAAGGTATCGAAATCGGTATTCTTGTCGCAGGGAGGGACATAGCTGGCGACATAGGTGCTGTTCGTCGTGGTGGGAGACTGGACCACCACGTCGCCGATGAATCCCCGGATGAGCTTCACGTAGTTGGCGTTCATCCCTTTCTTGGTGGCCAGGTTGTCGAGCACCGAGCCGCCCCCGAAGATATCAGTGATGTCGCTAGGACAACCGGCCGTACCCCCCTGGGACGCCTGGGCGACGGCGTTGCCGACCGGCGGCGCGTTCCCCATGGCGGAATTCATCACCGCCGTAAGGTTTGTTTTCGAGGTCTGGTAGAGATCATTGACGCCGCTCGATACCATGAAGTCGTTCATGGAATTGCTCATCTCATTTTTGACGCTTTGGCTCATGATCGGCGAGAAGGGTTCGGATGCGACGGCAACGAGTGCTTTTGCCGCCTTGCAGTCGTTCAACTGGATATTGTTCAGGCGGTCCGCGATCGCCTCCAGGGACTTGATGGTGTCCGATACCTGTGGCGCCAGGGTCTTCATGGCAATGTCGAAGGCTGCTGCCGGCGCTGCCGACAGAATCCGCTGCAGCTTCTGGACGAGGTAATCGACATTCATGAAGCTGAAGCCCCCCAGAAAGGCGTCGATACCGCCGCAGCCGCTCTTGATCGAGGGCATGGTGACGGTGACCGGGTAGTCGGTGCCATTGGGCCAGCGGGCGGAGAAGCTGCCGCCGGTATAGTAGCCGCGCTTTGCCCCCTCGTAGTAGCTGGGGGAGGTCGAGGTTTTCTGGGTCATCCAGTCATCGACCCAGCCGCTCCATGACAGTGCGGGCATTGTGGCTATCGAAAGGGCGAGGGTCGCTGCAATGGCTTTCTTTGCTGTTTGTTGTTTCACTGTTGAATCACCTCCTTTCAACGGTTGCTTGAAGTATTTTGTTCCAGGTCCATCACTGTCTGTCGAGGTTCGACGGCCTCTTTCTGACATCGAAGCCACCTCCTTTCTGAAAGTCATACAGGCTGAACTCCTCCGGGGTAATCTCGCCTTTCAGCAGGCGCACCGCCCGATAGGTCTTGTCCTCGATCTCCTCGGCAGTTATCAGTCCGCTTGAGACCGGGAAGGAATTCCAGTTGCCTTTCTGGATCAGGATCATCGTCGGTGTTATCTCGACGCCGAACCTTCCGGCCAAGCCTGGACTTTCCTCGATGTTGATCCTTTTTACCTGCCAGCCGGTGGAGTTGGTGAACCAGTCGATGATAGGCTGTTGCTGCTGGCAGTAACCGCAATCGGACTTGTAGAAATAGATGAGGGCGAACTCCTCCCGGTTGTCACGGAGTTTCCGGTTCTTTTCCTCCTGGATCTGGTTGACGCGGCTCAGATTGCCGGGAGTGGCGATCGGGTAATCTTTCGCGGTAGTCAGATCGGGGTATTTCTGCCAGACGTACTGGGCGACGTTCGTGAATGCCAAGGCCTTCTTTCGGGCGATTTCCTGGACCTCATAGTAGTCCTTGACGTTCTCCTCGGATGGGTTCTGCACCGCTTTTCTTTTCAGACCTTCGGCGAACTTCTCGAAGTCGTCCGGGTGCATGTTCCAGATCTCGTCATAGGAATAGTCCGAAAGCGCCGGCATCTTCTTCGCCTTTGCCTTTTTCGAGGACTTCTCCTTTTCTTCCTTTTTCTCAGGCTCTTTTTGATACCACCACCAGCCTGTCCCTGAATCGGAGTAGTAACCGGCTCCGGCTGTGGCGGATACGGAGACAAGCAGCAGGGCCGCAATCACAAGACGCACGTTTCGATCTCCTCCTGTTTCGGTTTGATATCCTTGACCATCTTTTTCAGCAGGGGTGATTTCTGCATCTCCAGGGTTGCGCTGCTTATCCCGAAGGCTCTCGCCCTGAAGGGTACGAGGAGTGAATTGATCCCTTTCCCCGCACCGGTCACGATGGTTGCTTTTGTCGTATAGTGCTTTTCAGACACGTACTCCGTGGCGATGGCGTCATTAATCCTGCTGAGTTCCCGGACAAAGGTATAGAGCAGGTTCCTCTTCGACGCTTCATCGGCATCGGCAGCAAGCATGTCCGGGTCCATTCCGCTCACCTCTTTGACGGCTGCCCACAGCCCTTCAGGATTTGCGAAGACGTGGCCAGACGATGTCGATACCGCAGACCAGCGCAGGCCCTTGGATGTCGCTTCCAGCTGATTGATTCTTTTCTTCAACGCTGAGAGGATTGCATCTGCATCAAACCATGACGGCAGCTCCAGCGCTTCCAGGTCGGGGAGATCCTGCGTTTCCAATGCTCCCAGAGGGTGGTCTCGTGTTTCCTCTGGAGGCGCACCATTCTTGGCGGCCGGCTTTTGCGCGACCGTCTGAGGTTCAGGTTTCCGGGGCGGGATATCTTCGGTTTTGTACGACGTCTTATTCCGCTCAACCGCCTCCCCGACGAGGACGGCCAGTTCCTCCTTCCGCACGTCCTGGTCGCACTGCTTGAGCATTTTCGTTAGCGGATATTCCGCCTTGAGCAGGTGGTGCTCCCTGACGATCTTGTCCAGTTCGTCCCTGTTCGCCAGAGAAGCGTATTCCGTGATCCCATTGAGGATGATTGCTGAGATGAGCGGGTGGTCCACGGTGGAGTACATCTTGTCGTGGTAGGACGGTATCTTGCCGATGTCATGGCCGAGAGAGACGATGAAGATATCCGGCAGCATGACATCCTGGTTGACCTTGGCCGCAAATTTCCTCGCCACCTGGATGGTATGAAGGTAGAGCGGGATCGTGGCCAGCATGGAGAATGTTTCCCTGGAATATTTATTCTCCGCTTCAAGCGGGTTCATATTCACTACTGACGGGCAATCCCCCTCCTCATCGAGCAGCTTCAGAAGCTTGACGATTACCGTTCGCCGGTCGCCTTTGATGGTGCGGCGTTTCTCTATCATCTCGGAGAAAAACCGCTCGATCTCCCAGTGCTTGAAAGCCGGGCGGGGCAGGGGGACAACAGCCTGTTCCGTTTCCGATTCGCGCCAGAGTTTTGCGATCTCCCGGAAGTCGACAATATTTCCGCTTAACGCCGCTTTGTTCCAGGTCCGGCTCACCTCGGCCAGGGTTTTTTCCTCCATCATTTCGTGGATGGGCTTCCCCATGGGTTCGCCGTCTCCAACCTGACGGAAAAGGTTCCTGGCCGCATAGACCACGAGTCCGGTCCCGATGACGGAAGTTGTGATGAACAACCCGTTCATGGATTGTCCGTCTCATTACGGGAACGGTAGTCATTGAACGAGGAGATGACGGCCGGCGCTTCCGGGAAGATGATCTTGAGCTTGGGATTCGGGGCGTCGAGCGTGGTTCCCTTGAACCTCCCCGAATAGGTCAGCATGTAGAACTCCCGGGGCTGGAGACCCAGAATGTCCTGGACCTTGAGAATGTCCTGTTCCACCTCCCGGGTTGTTACCTGGTTCGACCCGAAGATCCCGGTCAGGACGTTTCGCACCCCGAAGTGCTTGACGACGTATTCGCTTGTCTCCGCGTCGGAGCAGCGCATGAAGATCTTCGTATTGGTGTTGTCGAGAATGCTCTTGCCGAACTCCTCGCCCACGACCGCATAGACCTGGTTTACGGACTGGGCGAAGGCCGTCACCATCACGTCAGCGGACCCCGCCTTTGCGAAAAGGTCCTCAACGCCTTGGTAAAAAAGGCTTTGGGCTTCGTCAATGTAGACGGAGAGAGGGGGATCAACCTTCTGCTTGTTCGAAAGATAGACCCGGCCGATGAAGGACTGGATCATCGAGAGGAGGACTTTGCCCAGGGTGGCCGCAGCCTCGCGGGTGATCATCGTCCCGGTGTGGACTACGAGGATTACGCGCTTCCCTTCCTCCAGACGCTTGATGAAGCGGTTGGAGTCGGCCTGGCCGATGATCTTGCCGATATTGCCGGAGGAGAGTTCCATCAAGGCCGTTCGGAGTGTCGATGAGACCTTCGCGTAGTACTCCATGGGGGACTTGAGGATGTCCTCCAGCATACCGGCCGTCAGATCCGCCTCATGGGTGCCGATTCGCCGCAGGGCGTTCATCGTCTCCTCCAGGGCGTCCCGACGGATACTTTGCCGTATGGTGTCGATGTTCATAACCGGCAGGCGCCCTTCCTCCGTGGCCAAAAGGATGTTGGCGGTAATGACGGCGGTGGTGATCTCCTTTGCTATGTTGCGGTAGAACGGCTCCTTCCCGCCCTGGATGCCGGAGATGATGTGGCCGACCAGCTCGTCGATCATGAAATAGAAGGCCATGGGGTCAACGACTGACGAGTATTCCGGAAAGATGGGGGTCACGAGCATCAGTTCGTCGAGGCGTCCCGCGCTGCGCGCTACGTCGAAGATCTTCGTGAAAATCTGCTGATCTCCCTTGGGGTCGAAGTAGACGACAGAATAACCCTTGTTGATGTCCTGTTCGATAAGGTTCTCGCAGAGCCTCGTCTTGCCGACACCTGTCGTGCCGAACACGAACATGTGCCTTTTTCGGTAGGTGTCGGGGATGGACAGGGGGACGATCTTCGTCGGGTGCTCCATGTTGACCCCGGTTCCGATATGGGTCAGGGGTTCATCTTGTGGACGCTTGCGAAATGAAAACATTCAGGTGTTCTCCCAGTTCCTTTCCGACTGAATTGATCGCATCCTTGGGGATGCGGACGGGGGTGACGATGTCGCTGAAGCCTCCGGCGATCCGGCGCCGGCATACGATGCCCGCTACCGATGTCCGCTCCGTTAACAACAGCGCGGGAAGCTCTTTCGTGATCCGGCTGAGGCGAATGCGGACATGGGCCGACCTGCCGTTGACGACGATCGGGAGAACGCTAGAAATGAAAAACTCCCGTATATCGCCGATACGGTAGTGACCCCTTTCATGGAGAGGCTGGTAGCGCACCGGACATTCGCCGGCCAGAATCAGGTGACTGAAAACGTCTGAAATCTCCAGGGCGACATAGAGCGCGCCGTCTTCGGTGATCCGGGAAATCTCTCCCGCGACGTTCTTCCCACGCAGTTCCTTCAGTTCCTCGGCTTCGCGCATGACTTGCCGCTTTTGCAGTTCCAGTTCGACATGGTGGATGATGAAACGGCGCACCTTGCGTTTGATCATCGCCGGGGAGAGCTCAACCGGTTCCCCATGGTCAGGGAAAACGGTTATCTCCAGTCTGTCCTCGATCCTGACAGCGAGGTTCATTCGCAGGGCAACGGTCAATGCCCGGGTAATTGCGAACTTGATGACCTCGATCGCTTCGGCTTCCTGAAGTCCGTATTTTGTCAGGAGGTCAGCGGGAAGCATGGCCGAAAACCGCTTCCCATGGCGAGTCTTGCAGGGAACCGGTGGCAATTGCCACCTGCCCTTGTTCCTGCCTGGGCTGCTGCGGCGTCACCGGCTCTCGGCTCATCAGCCGGGCGATCCTGGAAGCGTATCTGTTCCGTTTCGACGGGGTGCGCGAGTTGTAGCAACCGACTGCGGCCCACGTGTAGCCATAGTCCTGAACGCACTGGGAAAGCACCCAGGCCCCGACCTTGACATTTGTGCAGGGATCGGCGAGCGCTTCCCAGGGGATGCCCATCTTCCGCAGAGTTGGCGCCCACGAGGAGTTGATCTGCATGAGGCCGAAGTCGTAGCTCCCATTGGTGTTGTAATTGACGGCGACAGGATTGAAGTTGCTTTCCCCCTTGGAGATGGTCCGGAGGAGTAGGGGCGAGATGCCGTACTCGGCTCCCGCCTCCTCGAAGCAGAAGGCGCCTGCTGTCCCGCTGAAACTGAGAACGGTTCCCAGAAGCGTTGCCATGACGAGTCTGCGCATAATCCCCCCATGTATATAATCACGAAGGGGGGAAGGTGTTTTTTCTTCTCTTGGCCAAAAATGCGGGAAGCCTATGCGTTGCTTGGATTTCGGTTGACGAGTCAATGCTAAGAGGCGCGAGGCTCCTAAAATGGGCGGGAATAGGCTCTCATGGTCAACATGATGGACGTGGTGAACGGCCGCCATTGCGAGTTCACAGTCACCTTCGGATCGCTGCTGACGGGTGACGCGGAAAAGCGGTCGTTCGTGATCTCGTCGGCGTGGCGGCCGAGGGGGGGCATGTGGATGTGCGGTGAGCGGCTATATTAAATAAGCTCAAAATGTCAACGAATAGTTTACATTCTCGACATAATCTAAAAAAGGCGCTGCCCTGCCGAAGGGGATGAGCTCGGTCGTCAATAGTAGACATCAAAGGGTTCACGCCGCCTGTTGTTGCTGAATATATTGCCGTTCAAAAGCAGTGGAAGTAGGTGAAAGGGGGCGTCCAGAAAACTGCCAGCATTGCCATAATTATCATTTGCAAAAAATAGCAATTTGCGGTATTTATTGCCTATGATAATAACGGAGTGTTCTCGATGTACATGAAGATTATAGACGAATTTGCGGCACAGGGCCGTTTCTGCTTTTCGTTCGCCGAAATGGTAAAACGGCTTGATGCTTCCCCAGTGGCGATCAAGTCTGCCCTGAACCGATTGAAGAAGAAGGGAGTACTGGCCTTACCCTACCAGGAATTCTACGTGATTCTCCCACCCGAACACCGTGCTCGTGGTTGTCTGCCGCCACAGCAGTTCATCCCCGATCTGATGGAGTATCTTGGAGAAGCCTATTATGTCGGCCTATTGAGCGCCGCCGAGTTTCATGGTGCAGCTCATCATCGGCCCCAAGTCTTTCAGGTAGTCGTGGCAAAGGCCCGGCGCCCCATTGAGTGCGGACAGGTCAGGGTGGAATTTGTTTTCAGGAAAAATGCAGCCAGTATTCCGACCGAGCCGAGGAATACTACCGCCGGCACTGTGAAAATTTCAACTCCCGAAGCTACGGCCATTGATCTCGTAGGATATGTTCGCCGCTGCGCGGGTCTGGATAATGTTGCCACCGTGCTGGCCGAGCTGTCAGAGAAGATCGACGTCGGACGGCTGGTAGAGGTGGCTCAGCATTCACCCATTGCCTGGGTGCAGCGGTTGGGTTATCTCCTTGAACTACTCGAAGAGCATGACAAAGCGGATCTGCTTGCCGATTACCTGAAAACCTGCCATCCAATGCCGACCCCCCTAGAGCCGGGAACCAGCATCAAGGGGGCTAAGAAGAACAGCCGCTGGCAGGTCTTTATAAATACTGACGTGGAGCCTGAACTTTGATCGATCGTGCCTATATCACTGAATGGCAGCAAACTGCTCCTTGGTCGCAACGCTACCAGGTGGAGCAGGACCTTATCATTTGCCGGGTGTTGGTTGAAATATTCAACCACCCCCTGCTAACGGAACAGCTTGCGTTCCGGGGTGGCACGGCCCTGTTCAAGCTTCATCTTCCACCGGCTCGCTATTCCGAGGATATTGACTTGGTTCAAGTCGAGGCCGGACCCATTGGTCCGGTGATGGATGCGCTACAGGAAAAACTCAATCCCTGGCTTGGCGTCCCGAAGCGGAAACAGTCCGAAGGACGAGTTACGCTCACCTACCGGATGGAGTCGGAAGAAGGCTTGCCATTGAAACTCAAGGTTGAAATCAATTCCCGTGAACATTTTTCAGTACTCGGACTCGAGAGGCGGCAATTTTCTGTCGAGTCACGCTGGTTCAGTGGAAGTACCACCATACTGACCTACCAGCTCGATGAACTGCTGGGAACCAAGGTCAGGGCTTTATATCAGAGAAAGAAAGGACGTGATCTTTTCGATCTCTGGAAAGCTTTTTCCTTGATCGAGATAAACCCAGCGCAGGTTGTCGACTGCTTTCTGAGGTACATGGAGCATGAAGGTCATCGCGTTTCCCGTGCGGAGTTTGAGATGAATCTCGGCGAGAAACTCAGGGACCCAAGGTTCCTTGAGGATATCGGGCCTCTACTGATGCGGAACAGCGGGTGGGATCTTCAAAAGGCCGCGGAGTTTGTAATGAATGAGCTGGTTGCCCGTTTGCCGGGGGAGGCGTGGCAGGGCGGAAAAACAGACGAGTGATTTGCCCGGGCCGCATTATCAAACCATGGTTCAGACAACTTCTGCGAGATTCTCCTCAGCGACCGGTTTGGCTTTTAGAATTTCAAGGAGAAGGCCTTCCCACTTGATGAGGGCCTCCTTCTTCTCGTTGTCGTAGCGATACTTGTTGTACACTCCCACGACGCCAGGCTTGATGTGGTTAACTACCTCCTCGCCAACCTCATCAGAAACTCCGACCCGTGCCATATTTGTGCGGGCGGTGCGACGAAGATCATGGGGTGACCACGGTTTCATGCCGAAGTACGGTTCCTTTCTTGCCTTGATGTTCCGGTTGCCGACGACCTTCACCACTTCGTCGCTCAAGTAACCGCGATTTATCGCCTGAGATAGAGCGTTTTGTGAAACATGCCCTCGCTTTCCCCTCTCCGAGGGAAAGATATAGCCTTTGCCATCCCCGACCAGTTCAATGGCCGTGTCCGTCAGGTAGACCCGATGCTCCCTCTCGTTCTTCCCTGCTACCTCAGCCGGGATTGTCCACCATCTCCCCTTGACCTGATCGCGGTGCATTTGTGCTACCTCGCCGGGACGTTGTGCTGTGACAAGGATAAGCTTCAAAGCACGCTTAATTTCACGAGAGCTTGATGCTTTACTGATCTCATCCCAAGCCTTGATGACCTCGTCATCATCAAGATGGCGTTCATCGGCTTTCGGCGCAATCTTCGGCACTGACTCCGTAATCTCGATGAACGGCTGAATCTCGGCCCATTCCTGTCGACAAGCATACTTGAACATCTGTCTGGCAAATTTCATGGTATTGCGTGCCGAGCCCGGCACGGTGGAAGCAATTTTCTGGATGAGGGTTACAGCATGTTTGTGTCTTACGGCAGCGATTTCCATTTGCCCAATGTTCGGAAGTATATGAACTTTAATACAGCTCACCGCGGATCCTTGCCAACGCTCGGAATGGTTTTCTTTCGAGTAGTTGACGAACCAGACGCCGGCAAGCTGCTCAACGGTCGTAGGAACGAAATTCTCGGGTACCCCGTCAGCGACAAGGGTGTCAAAGGTGTATTTTCCCAGATGGGACACTGCAGCGGCAGCAGCCTCCACTTCCTGGGCTGCTTCCCTTGCAGCCTTCGCCTGTTCCTCGGCAACGGCTTTCTTCTCCTCACGTGGGTCAATGCCCCTTTTTACTAGCTTGAACGCGTCGTTGTATGCTATTCTTGCATCCGCCAGGGAAGTCGCCGGGTAGTTGCCAAGTTGCAAGTACCCCTTCTGCTTGTTTAGCTCAAAGATGTACAGGAAAGTTTTTGAACCAGAGGGGAGGACCTGGAGTGCAAACCCCCGTCCTTCTCTGACCACGAACTTCTTCTGTTGGGGCTTGATCGACGCGAGGAATTTTTCCGTAAACTGCTTCATCCGACCTCCTGGCGTTGCATCCGTTTTGCATCCGTTTTGACCGTCAAAAATCACCTTTGCATCCGTTTTGCATCCGTTTGGTAGTTGGCAAGCGGAGAGGAATCGAGAAACATCTAGAAAGAAAAATAGAGCAAAACAGATGAAAAGTCAACTAGATATAAGTGGTGGCTGAAACGCCAAGAGCCAATTTGATGAGCGGTGAAACGTTAGAGTGCGAGCTTCCCAAGCTGAAGGTCGCGGGTTCGAATCCCGTTTCCCGCTCCAAAATTTTCCCCGTAAAATCAAGGCGTTACGGGTTTAAGGTCGCCAGCTTTCGCCAATTCTTTCGCTATTGGCTCTGCTAGGCGGCCTTTTTCGTTTCCTCAGCCACGAAGTCCTGGCCGAAATAGGCGAGGATTTTCTCCTTGTCATCTCCCAGCTTTTCCACGTAGCGACCATAGACCTCGTACACCATTTTTTTTGAACCATGCCCCATCATCCATGCCAGCCTGTTCATGTCGATGCCGATTGCCAAGGACCAGGCAGCGAAGCTATGACGCAGGCAGTAAGGGCGCCGGTGCCTGAGGCCAGCCTTTTTCTCCGCCTTGACCCATGCATCATAGAACTCCGTCGGTGTGAGCGGCTTGCCGCTCTTGAGAGTCACTAGGCGCTTGCCATCGGTGCGGGCGAGAAGCTCGTCGACGACCCTTTGGATCGTTGCCGTAATCCGGATTTCCCGGCGCCGATACGTGGTTTTCCCTCCTGCTTTCTCCACCCCCCGGCTGACGGAGCGGCGAACAAAGAGGTAGCCGTCCTTGATGTGCAGCCGGGTAAGCCCCGACATCTCTGACGGGATCATGCCGGTGAGGATCCAGAGTTCCGCCACCGGCCGGTACCAGGGATCCATGTGGCCGAGGTATGCCATGAACTCATCGAAGCGGAGAGCATCGCGTGTATCCTCGATTCGTTGCATCTCTCCCTCGGTCACCACTTCCATGCACTCGTCCACCGTCTCGTCTCTGGGGAGCTGCTTCGGCACATTTTTGAAGGGGTCCGGTAAATCCCACCGGTACTCGTCGCAGGCATCGCGCCAGATTGAGCGAAGTGGTAAAAGGATATTGGCTACCCTTTTGCGGGAGAGGGGCTGGCCTGCCTTATTCCCCTCCCTATGCTTCAGGGAGCGGATAAAGTCCCCCATCACTACCGAGCTAATCTCGAAAAACGTTTTGTTGCCAAAGAACGGTGTGATCCAGTAGTCGATGGCCGATTTTTCGTCCACTTTCTTTGACGCTGAAGGATGGTGCTCCCATACCTCCCGGTACCACCGGGATACATAATCCCCGAACAGGATATGGTTCGGTTTGGAGAGATTTATCGACCCTTCAAGTCGGGAGAAGTGGGCTTTCTTTTCCTCCGAGGCCCCGGGAAACGCCTCCGCGAACCGAAATGTCCCCTCCTCAATCCTCTCCCGCTGCCTTATCAGCCACGCCATGGCCTTGCGGCGGTTATCAGGGGTATCCGAAAGCCCCGTGGAGATTTCAACCCGTTCACCAAGGTAGCGGAAGTCATAGTAAAGTCGGGAAGACCCCCTCTTGGTCGTCACATTACCTTCGCCCCAGTTCCGCAGAGATACCTCTTCCTTCTTCTTTCTTGCCACAGTGCTGCTCCTTTCTGTTTCACCTCCCTTCTGATCTGGGCATTGAGTCCAACACCCACGATAACAAAGGGGTGGGGACTATTCAATATCCCAATTTACTCGATTCTCTGTTCGGCCCAGCCGGCGTGAACGGCTATTTTGCCGAGTCGGTGCCTGTGAGGGTGGGGCCTCTCCTGTCTTGTCGTCGTTCGCCGTCCTGTGAATATCCTGGAGCACTTCCTTGCACCAGAAATATCGGACGACTCTTCCTATCTTTATGAAATGGCGTCCAGGAACAAGCTTGCCCTCGTTGCGCAAACGATAGACTTCGCTCTGGCATATGTGCAATCTTTGACAGAATTCTTGGATAGTAAGAGTTTCAAATTCACCTGGGTTGAAATAATCCATACCACTATACCTCAAAAAAATTGGTATAGTGATATGCACAGACCTGCAACTCGATTTATTTTAGTATAAAAATTAGGCAACTGTTGCACTACTGCACATAAAGGAATTTCAAAATAAACAATATCTGCATAAGAAAAAATGATGCAAATAATTACTGTTGCTGTTCAGCCAATGTACAAACGAAATTAAAAAAATTATGACCATAAAAAATGAACCAATAATGGGACAAATATCATTTATATGTTGAAAAATACTTTAATAGTACAGACAACAAAAAAGTCTTTGACATTACAAAATCAGAAACTATAATAAAGACAGTAAATAGAAATAGACGTCGATATTTTTATCCTACGGGATTCCGCTCGAGTCGAGTGGAAGTGCCTCCTTTGTCTCAGGGAAGGACTCTATTGTGGCTGCCGGTACAAGATTTGGTATCGGTGGTATCGGTGGTATCGGTGGTATCGGTGGTATCGGTGGTATCGGTGGTATCGGTGGTATCGGTGGTATCGGTGGTATCGGTGGTATCGGTTGGTCTGCGAGGTGATCCCTATCCGCAGCGATAGGGCGCTTGCGATCATATTTGTGAATCTTTCCGGGGCGGATATTCTGGCCGCCTTATCCCACCCACGATCGCACAGCGTTGGACCTTGTCTGGCGCCAGTGATCTCCAACCTAAGAATTTCACCTAAAGATTCATAATTGAGAATGGACTCCGTCTCGGCCTTGGGGGCGCAACGCAGTCACGGAAAGGCGAGATAATTGTGTCGCCTGGATGTGGGCCTCTGCGCTGATAGATGGGGAAATGTGATTTTTGTTTCTGCATTGCAGATATCTCAAATCAACGTTTCGGTTTATTGGGTACGCCCTGCAAGAGCGTCTCCGCGAGGAGGGGTCTGAAGGAAGCCCGAGCGCAAAGCTATGAGCCGACGAACAGAAACAGCATACAAGGCCGGGTGTCCGGGCAAGTCAGTACAACAGACGAAGTCCCACGGATTCAGGATGCCAAGGTAAATGCTGCGGTTGTGTAGCGACAGTTCACCGCGAGGTGGAATCCGAAGGGCATGAGGAGAAGTACCGGGCCGTAATCGACGGGGCTACCCTGTGATAAACCGGTCGGCCAAAGATGGGGTCTGGTCGAGCCTGCACTATGGAGGCGAAGGCGTTCTCATCCTCCCATCGAACCAAGGTGTGTGCGGATGGCACGGTACGGAAGATCTGGACGTGACCCCAGGAGAACTCGCAAAGTTTCCGGGTGGCAGACCCTATACCCGGCTACGGCCCGGTAACTTCGTCGAACTGCCCGGTGCGGGCCCGCATGACGGGTGGTGTGGGGGCTGGGG
Source organism: Geobacter benzoatilyticus (assembly GCF_017338855.1). Lineage (NCBI taxonomy): Bacteria > Pseudomonadati > Thermodesulfobacteriota > Desulfuromonadia > Geobacterales > Geobacteraceae > Geobacter > Geobacter benzoatilyticus. Next base: position 3,251,867 of record NZ_CP071382.1, on the reverse strand, counting down.
GCTAACCCCCCCGGCAACCCGATTGGTCCCTCTCGTTTTTGCTCCAAGTAGGAACTGCCGAAGCAATAAGGGCATTACATCTTTCCTTATTGTGATGGTCGTTTAGTGCTGGAGCGTTTCCTGCCCCACCTGGCAAGCTTCCGCTTGCCGGCCCGCGGCATTAAGCTGCGGGCCGTTCACATACATCTCCCTTTACCTCTGAAGTAGCCGCGGGAAGCGACCGTCTCTTTTCTCAGAACGTAGAGATGAGAAAGAGACGGTCGACTGACCGTCGCCCGCGCAGCGGGCGTTAAGCGGACGTGAGAAAAGAGTCATCAGGAGGATGGCTCTTTTCTCACGTCCGCCCCCATCCATGCCTCGCAACTCCTCCTTCCTTGTTTAGGTGTCGCCTCCGCTATCCACTAAGGAGCCGGCAGTATGCCCCCCTGATTGCCCGGCCGAGGTCGGGCACTGAACCTGCGGGTTCATGCACAAATTCAGGGAACCGAAGCGTCTCCAACTTCCGAGTTGGTGTCACGTTAGGGCACAGCTCCCCGCTGTGTGGCAAACACACTCAACACGATTGGCACCACACAACAGGAGAAAGGAGAACAACCATGAGCAGTAAACTTGGCAACGAGGCAAAGAAGCTGGTGGGGAAGAATTACGGCAAGGGGAGTGGAACAACGGAGAAACTGCTGGGAAATATTGAGAGGATAGCGGAGTTCATGGGTACCCAAGGGCTCCAGTCCATCCACCACATGAAGACCAAGCACGTGTCGAGGTTTTTCAACCACCTGAAAGCGGAGGGAGTCTCGGCGAGCACAATGGCGAACTACGCCACTGCCATGAGAAGGATAGCCCACGCCATCGGCAAGGATAACATCGTTCCCAGCAGCAATGCTGAACTGGGAATTAACCGGAGCGACCGGTATCAACCGAAGCATGGTGACAACATCAAGATGGAGGAGGTTAGAGAGGCTCTTTACGGCAAAAATGAATGGCAGGGCCTTGCTATTGACATGCAGAGGGTTTTTGGGCTTCGGGTCAAGGAATCTCTCTTGTCGCAGGGGGTGGTTGTTCACAACGGTAGGGAGTTTCTGGTTGTGGAGGGTTCAAAGGGAGGAAGACCTCGCGAATTAGAGGTCAAAACCGATGAGCAGCGGGAGGTCTTGCAGCGGGTCGGTAAGCATATAGCCGCCACTGGTGGCAAGACACTGATCCCTCTGCACTTGACACTGAAACAGGCCCTGAAAAAACAGGCGAATGACTTACACCGTACCGGCGGCACCAAGGCGAACATGGCGAATAGTCACTTGGCACGACATCACACGGCCCAGAAGATGGACCAAGAAGGTGCGAGTAACAAAGAGATCGCCGAGTATCTGGGGCACGGGCGGGAAGGAGTCACCAGGCATTACAAGTAGGGTGTGAAACGGGGCGTGTCCGGCGCATACAGCGGCGGGCACGCCCCGTTTTTTTGTGCTGTTCACTAAGTAATGAGAAAAAGGGCCATTCTCGTTACGCGGCTGGTGGGTTCGTAGAGGATTCCTCTGAGGGAGAGCGGGCGGTTTCCTTCATCAAGCGTATCATGGCGAGAACCCGATCCTGGTCCGCTGTGGAAAGATTGGAGAAGAGATGGAGCAGTTCCTTGATCTTGTCCGACTGAAGTAGGTCCGCAAGCTCTGCTTGGTCACGCCTCCCAAGGAGATAGTCGGTAGAAGTGTCAAGAACGTTGGCGAGTTTTACCACGGCGTCTGCACTCGGTTTTCGTTCTCCGCCGAAAAACTGAGTGAGAGCAGACCTGGCGAGGTCGGCCCGGTCGGCAAGCTCCGCCGAAGAGAGTCCCTTTTCTGCCATCAAGGTCTTAACCCTCTCGACGAAAACAGCGGCGTCGACCACTTCTCCGCGCTTGCGTTTTTCGGCCTTTGTCGTCTCATCCATGCCCCAATGTATAGCAGGAAGTCCGCGCCGGTTCAAGCCTTGAATGCATAGTTGTGAATTTTGTTATTTACATTTATAAAGTTGAATGGTATAATTCACTTAAATGAATCGATTGGTAATTGTTGGGTGAGTCCGAAGGGGGTGTCAATGAGGCGCGATAATGAGGAATTGGCGATGCGGACCTGGGTTGAGAAAAACCTTGAGGCAACCACGGCATCTCTCTCCAAGGACATGGCGGTGCGCTGGCAAAGGCTGATGATGAGAGACGAGAAGCTTTTTTACCAGTTGGCACTCTATGGGTTTGTAAAGTTCAGGCGTCTGGAGCGTCAGGACGAGAGCTTCCCCGAGAGGGAGTTTTGCCACTTCCTCGGCGAATTTCAGCTGAAACTCCGACTCGTACTAAGGGGAAAGGGGAGAGTCAACCTGTTGCCGCTGTTTCAAAGGGTTGGTCATGAGGCACTAAGGGCATAGGGAAGCGTGCATTAACGTTAGGGGGGAATCATGGCACAGATCGATGAAACACGAAAAGACTGGATCAAGAGGAACTTGACTATCAGGCACAATCAGCTAACCAGGGAGGAGGCCAGGGACTGGCTCCGACTTATGATGGCGGACATGGAATCTTTCTTGGCCCACGCCATCTACGGTTACCTGCTCCAGCGGATATCCAAGGAGGGGACGACTCGGATACCTCAGGCGGAGGTGGCGGAATTTTGCGAGGAATTCATTCTCAAGATTCAACTCGCAAACCGCAATATCCGCATAATGGTCTCTTTTCCCCTTTTTGGCATTGTGGGTCATGATGTGCTCTCGAAATTTGGATTCATGGTCGCAAAGCCGACCGCTCTTCCGGGAGGTGCATCATGATCTCCCCGGTCGTCACCACACATCGCAGCCGCCAGGAGAAGCCCCTGGGTGGAAGTGGTCTGCCGGAAGGCAATTCCTGTTGGGAAAATGCCAGACCCAGATCTACCCCGCAGGGCTACATTCAGCTGACCATTCGTGACAGGGAAAAAAAGATAACCCGAAGCAAGATGCAGCACATTGTTGTCTGGGAGCTCCACTACGGGGCACCGGTGCCGGCCGGTTACGTCATCCACCACCGGGACGAGAATCGACGGAACAACCGGATCAAGAACCTGGCGTGCATGCCTCCAGGTGCCCACGTTGAGATGCATGCCGAGTTGAAAAGGCTCCGGGCAAGGCTCCCTCCTGAAGGATATGCAACCGCCCGCAGGGAGGTCATGAACAGATACGAGCTGGAAGTTTATGTTCCCAGACCGTTGGCCCCGGCCAGAGGAAAGCGGTCCGACATGAAAGAGGAGACAACTATGTATAATGCACTCGATATCAAGAAGATCCGGAAGGTTGTCGGAATGACGGGGAAAATATTTGGGGAAGAACTCTCTGTCAGGCGATATGGAGTTGGCGCCAAACCGGTGACGCCGCAACGGCTTTATGAGTGGGAAACGGACCGGCGCTCCGTTCCTGACGATGTTTACCGGGCCTGTGTTGGAATTGTGACCGATGAGTGGGCATGCCGCCGCAGGGAAGTGGCGCCGGCGGAAAAAGTTGCCATCGACGTCCTTTTCGCCAGCCTCATCAGCCCCGCTTTGGGACATCTCTTCGCGGTTACCTCTCAGGACGATTCCGGTGCGCTTCGAGCGAGGGAGATCTTTGCCGAATATGTCCGGAATACCTACGGCTTTGACATCGTTTATGTGTGGGAAGGGTACGAGCAATAAGCTCCCATCCCACTGAGGGTCGATTCTCTAACAGCACCAACTGCGGTTAGCCCGTGGCCGCCATCGGAAGATGGCGGCTTTTTTTCATTAGATCAGCAAAAATCAAAAGGTCGTGATGGCAAGTCAGATAGTAGTAGGTGAGGGGGGACGCGACCTTTGGCACCGGCACCCCATCGTTGTATTCTCCTCGACGGATCCCGCGTAACCGCTCGGAAACAGGAGGATAATAGAGGCATTTGTTGACATCAGCGGCTCAATCATGTATTAAATTCGCGTAATTATGTGATTTTTTGAGGATACTGTGATGTCATGCGAACATATATAATATGAGTTCCAAGTGAGAACCGCCCTTGCCAATCCTGATTTGGCGGGCGGTTTTTGCTTTTGAAGTTAGGGACATGTGGGCGAAATTGCCGATGACCACCTAATTGCCCCATTCCCCCATTGTATTATTGCTCCGGTGATTAAACGTTCAAATCAGGCAGCATAGGCGATCTTTGGATGCCTGAAGTAGTTTCGGACATGTTGTGGCCTATTTTGAAGTTTTCGCATGAATGATCTGGTTTTCTTGGTCAGTTCCTTCTCTGATCGAGGAGGAAGCCCAGACCGGATACAATGCTTGAGGTCCCCATTGAGATACTCATCGGGATTGAGTTCCGGCGAGTACGAGGGGAGATAAAAGACCTCGATTTGGTCTTTGTTCTCCAACAGCCAGTCTTTGACCATTTTGCTGTGGTGCACCCGTAAGTTGTCCAAAATCAGAAACACCTTGCGGCCCGCATCCTTGATCAACCGAGACATGAATTTAATCAGCACCTGGGCAGTCATGGTTTCCCGGTACATCATGAACCGGACTTTCCCCTGATTTGTAATGGATGAGATCATGTTGACCCGGCTTTTCGTGGCGTTAATTCGCACGACTGGCGTTTTCCCTTTGGGGGCAAAACCTTTGGTATTGTAAGCATCGTTCTGAATGCCGGTCTCGTCACCCCAGTGAATTTCGGCCTTTTCCTGTTTGGCGCGGGCCTGAATCTGGGGGTAGACCGTCTCATGCCACTGTTGAACCGCCTTTGGGTTTTGCTCGTAGGCTCTTTTCGTCGGTTTCTGAGGGGTAAAGCCCCACCGCTTCAGATAGTCGGTGATGGTTCGTAGCGGCAAATCTATGCCGTAATGTTGCTTGATTGCCAACCGTACGGCATCACGGGTCCAGAGTGCGAAGGACAATTTCAACTGATCGGGCGTCTTATCGACTAGCAACTTCTGGATATCAGCCTCTTGCATGGCTGTCAGTTCTCGTTGTTCCCCGTGACGGCGACCACGAACCCCTGGCTTGATGGCATCCAGACCGCCACGTTGGTACTTTTTCCAGATCGTACTGATGTAGGTTGAACACAAACCGACGATTTCTGAAATGGCTTGATTGTCCAGTTCGCCTTTTTCTTTGAGACGAACGACTTGCTTGCGAAGTTCATACTGTGTTTCTTGATTTAGCTTGCGGGCATCTGTAGTTTTCATGCCCGAAGTATATCACAAATTATAGTAAATTTGAATATTTATTCACCGAGTCAATAACCCCAGGAGGCCTTCCCGTTGGATAATTCCGTTCACAATAAAATCGTATCTTTCATCTGGTCCATTGCCGACGATTGCCTGCGCGACGTCTATGTGCGCGGTAAGTACCGCGATGTCATTCTCCCCATGTTTGTTTTACGGCGGCTCGACTGCCTTCTGGAAACGACCAAGGATGCAGTCATGGAAGAGGTCAAGTTCCAGCGGGACGATGCCGGCTTCACCGATCTCGATCCCGAAGGGCTCCGTGAGGCTTCCGGCTATGTCTTCTACAACACCTCTCCCTGGACATTGAAGATGCTGGTGGATACCGCGGCCAACAACCGCCAGATCCTGGAGGCCAACTTCAAGGCGTATCTCGACGGGTTCAGCGACAACGTCAAGGAGATCGTCGATAAGTTCAAGCTCCGCGCCCAGGTAAGCCACATGGCGGAGAAGGATGTACTGCTGGAGGTGCTGGAAAAATTTACCTCTCCCTACATCAACCTCACCCCCAACGAGGCGAAGGATCCGGACGGCCGCAAGCTGCCGCCGCTGACCAACCTCGGCATGGGGTATGTCTTCGAGGAGCTGATCCGCAAGTTCAACGAGGAGAACAACGAAGAGGCCGGTGAACACTTCACTCCCCGCGAGGTCATCGACCTGATGACCCACATTCTCTTCGAGCCGGTGAAGGATAACCTGCCGCCGGTCATCACCGTCTACGACCCGGCCTGTGGGTCGGGGGGGATGCTCACCGAGGCCCAGGATTTCATTACCGATCCCGAGGGGCTGATTCGATCCAATGCCATGATTAATCTCTACGGCAAGGAGATCAACGACGAGACTTACGCCATCTGCAAGTCGGACATGATGATCAAGGGGAACAACCCCGAGAACATCAAATGCGGCTCCACCCTGGCGAGCGACGATTTTGCCGGTTTCCGATTCGATTTCATGCTGTCCAATCCCCCGTATGGCAAATCGTGGGCAGGCGACCAGAAGTACATACTGGGCGGGAAAGATGTGCTGGACCCTCGCTTCGAGGTGCCGCTGAAGGATTTTCGCGGCAAACCTGATACGGTTCCTGCCACGCCCCGCTCTTCGGACGGCCAGCTCCTCTTTCTGATGGAGATGGTCAACAAGATGAAGGACCTGGACAAAGGTCCTGCCGGCTCGCGCATCGCCTCGGTCCACAACGGCTCGTCCCTCTTTACCGGCGATGCCGGCGGCGGCGAGAGTAACATTCGCCGCTACATCATCGAGAACGACTACCTTGAGGCGATCATCCAGCTCCCCAACAACCTCTTCTACAACACCGGCATCACCACCTACATCTGGGTTCTCTCAAACAAAAAGGCAGAAAAAAGGCGCGGCAAGGTACAGCTCATCAACGCCAGCCAGATGTTCCGCAAGCTGCGCAAGAACCTGGGTGCCAAGAACTGCGAATTCGCTCCCGAACATATCCGGGAGATCACCCAGCTCTACCTAGACATGCCCAATGAAGGCGTCTCCAAGATATTCGACAACCGCGACTTCGGCTACTACAAGGTCACCATCGAGCGCCCCAGCCGGAAGGCCGCCCAGTTCACCCCCGAACGGATCGCCAGCCTCCGTTTCGTTCCGGCCCTGAGTGAGGTGATGGAATGGGCCTGGGAGAAGTGGGGGGATGAGGTCTACACCCGGTTGGCGGACCACCGCAAGGCAATCGAGGCGCATCTTGAGAAGGAGGAGATCAACCTTTCCGCCAAGCAGAGCAAGGCGGTCTTCGATCCGGCGACCTGGGACTATCAGAAGGCATTGCTCGACGTGGCCGAAGTGGTCATGGCGGAGGTCGGGCAAGAGCTCTTCATGGACTTCAATCGTTTCACCGAGCTGGTCGACGCCGCGCTCAAGGCGCACCAGGTCAAGCTGACCGCCAGCGAGCGCAACCAGCTTTTCAACGCTGTGAGCTGGTACGACGAGAAGGCCGAACGGGTGGTCAAGAAGGTGCACAAACTGAGCGGCAAGAAGCTGCACGAACTGCTCGCCGAACTCGGCTGCACGCAGGAACAGCTGGCCGACTACGGCTACTGGCCGACCGGGACCAAGGGGGAGTATGTGGAGTACGAGAGCGAGGCGGACCTGCGCGACACTGAGAACGTGCCGCTCAAGGATGACATCCACGGCTACTTTCTGCGCGAGGTGCGCCCCCATCTGGACGAGGCCTGGATCAACATCGACCAGAAGAAGATCGGCTATGAGATCAGCTTCAACAAGTATTTTTACCAGCACAAGCCGTTGCGGTCACTGGAAGAGGTGACGCGGGATATTCTGGCGTTGGAGGCGGAAACTGAAGGGCTGCTTAAGAAGCTGGTGAATTTCGGAGGCGGTCAGTAATGGTGTTTCCGCGTTACGAAAGTTACAAACCAGCCAAGAGCAAATGGCTCAATGAAGTTCCGAGTCATTGGAAACTGCTGCCTGGCATGGCGGTCTTGAAAGAATATAAGGTCAGAAATATCGGTATGGTTGAAGAGGTAGTGCTTTCCCTCAGTTATGGGAACGTGATTGTCAAACCACCCGAAAAACTTACCGGACTTGTTCCTGAGTCTTTCGAAACTTATCAAGTCATCAACCCCAATGACATCATCATTCGTCCGACGGATCTTCAAAACGATCAAACCAGCCTGAGAACGGGAATTTCAAAGGACCGGGGAATCATCACCTCGGCTTATATCTGTCTACGTCCCGACCCTGAGCATAATCCAACCTTCATTCACTATTTGTTGCATGCTTACGATCTGCTCAAAGTCTATTATGGGATGGGCTCGGGTCTACGGCAGAACCTGGATTTCAGGGATTTCAAAAGACTTGAGCTCTGCATACCTCCTCGCGAAGAGCAAGACCGTATCGCCAACTTCCTCGACCAAAAGACCGCCGAGATCGACGAGACCATTGCCAAGAAGCAGCGCCTGATCGAACTGCTCAAAGAGCAGAAAGCCATTCTGATCAATAAGGCCGTGACCAAAGGACTGAATCCTGATGTGCCCATGCGCGATAGTGGTGTGGAGTGGATTGGGGAGGTGTCGGCGCATTGGGCTATCAAGAAAATAAAGCACTTAGTATCTTTCGTTAGTGGTGGAACACCAAGTAAAGATAACCGCGATTATTGGGATGGCGAGATTCCTTGGGTCTCACCTAAAGACATGAAAGCGAGATATTTATCATCCGCCATCGACGGCATTACTGAAAAAGCAATACAACGAACATCACTAAAGTTGTTGAATCCTGGCTGTGTCTTGATTGTCGTTAGAGGAATGATATTAGCAAAGAAAATACCCGTTGCGATCTCAGCAGCGCCTTTAACTATTAACCAAGATATGAAAGCGATGATACCGTCAGAAGGCTGTTTACCTGAATTTTTGCTATTTCTTTTGGATGGTCTCCACGAGGAACTCTCGAGCTTACTCGAAGAATCCGGGCACGGAACAAAGACGTTTCCTACAGATAAACTCGGGAACTTTTCAATACTTCTGCCGCCGGAAGAAGAACAATCTGAAATCATATCTTACATCAAAAACATTGATGGACACTTTGACCTGGCCATTTCAGTCGTCAATGAACAGAGTCAACGTCTAGATGAAATCAAAAAGATACTTATCGCCGAGGCCGTCACTGGCAAAATCAAAATCTAAGGACAAGGGCCATGGTTACTAAAACCAACGAGCAAGCACTGGAAGCCTGTATCGAAAAAGCCCTGACCGGGACCTGCCGCGGACAGTTAAAGCTCGATGGGTTGAGTGTTGCCGAAGCCAACGAGCAGTATCGCAGCGGCCACCTGTACTGGCTGGGGGATTCGGGCGACTTCGACCGTGAGTTCACCATCGACCGCCGCCACTTCTGGAACTTCCTCGAAGGGACCCAGGCCGAAGAACTGGCCAAGATCAAGGATCGGCCCAACTGGCAGCGGCTGATTTTGGAGCGCCTGAGCAGGAAAATCGAGAAGGACGGCATCCTCAAGGTCCTCAAGGGTGGCCTTCGGATCGACGATGCACACCTGACCCTTCTCTACTGCCAGCCATACAACACCATAAACCCTGAAGTCGCTAAACTGTTTGAGCAGAATATCTTCTCGGTAACGAGGCAGGTCCACTACTCCCAGGCCGATCCCCTCAAATCCATCGACATGGTGATTTTCATTAACGGCATTGCCGTGGCGACATTCGAGCTGAAGAACGCCTGGACCGGGCAGTCGACCTACCACGCCATGAAGCAGTACCGGGAAGACCGCGACCCCAACGAGCCGCTATTGCAGTTTGGCCGCTGCCTGGTGCACTTCGCCGTCGATACAGACGACGTCTACATGACCACCCGCCTGGATGGGAAGAAGACCAATTTTCTGCCCTTCAACAAGGGGTACAACCACGGCAAGGGAAACCCACCGAATCCGGCAGGTCATAAAACGAGCTATCTCTGGCAGGAGATTCTCACCCGGCAGAGCCTCGCCAACATCATCGAACACTTCGCCAAGCTGGTGGGGGAGAAGGAGAGCGACCCGCTCAAGAAGAAGACCCTCTACTTCCCCCGTTATCATCAACTGGAGGTTGTGCGCAACCTGCTTACCGATGTCCGGCAGCGCGGCGTGGGACAGACCTACCTGATCCAGCACTCCGCGGGCTCAGGGAAATCAAACTCCATAACCTGGACCGCCTATCAACTGATAGAGGTGTACACCAAGGAGGGGAACAAGCCGGTCTTCGATTCGGTGGTGGTGGTCACCGACCGCAAGGTGTTGGACAAGCAGCTGAAGAACAACATCAAGCAGTTCTCCGAGGTGAAGAACATCGTCGCCCACGCAACCAGTTCCCAGGAGTTGAAGCTGGCCCTGGAGAGCGGCAAGAAAGTGATCATCACCACCATCCAGAAGTTCCCCTTCATCGTCGACGGCATCGCCGATCTCTCCGACAAGCGCTTCGCCGTCATCATCGACGAGGCCCACAGTTCCCAGAGCGGCTCTGCGGCCGACAACCTTAACCGGACCCTGGGGGCCGACGAGGACGAGGTGCAGGACGCAATCCTGGAGATCATGAAGAAGCGTAAGATGCGGGACAACGCCTCATACTTCGCTTTCACCGCCACCCCAAAGAACGCCACCCTGGAACGGTTCGGGGAGGAAACGGCGGAGGGGAAGTTCGTGCCGTTCCACCTCTACTCCATGAAGCAGGCCATCGAGGAGGGGTTCATCCTCGACGTCCTCGCCAACTACACCACCTACAAGAGCTACTACGAAATTCAGAAGTCGATTCTCGAGAACCCCCTGTTCGACAGTGCCAAGGCGCAGAAGAAGCTCCGTGCCTATGTGGAAGCTCACAAGGAAACCATCGCCGTCAAGGCCGACATCATGGTCAGCCACTTCCTGGAGCAGGTGGTGGGGCCGAAGAAGCTGAAAGGGCAGGCCAAGGGGATGGTGGTGACCCGCAATATCGAAACCGCGATCCGCTACTATTTTGCCGTGCGCGACACCCTGAAAGGGCAGCCCTTTAAGGCCATGATCGCCTTCTCCGGCAAAAAGAAAGTCGATGGCATCGAGTACACCGAGGAAACCATCAACGGTTTTCCCTCAAAGGATATCGAGGAAAAATTCAATACCGACGAATACCGGCTGCTGGTGGTAGCCAACAAGTATCTGACCGGCTTCGACCAGCCCAAGCTCTCCGCCATGTACGTGGACAAGAAGCTGCAAGGGGTCCTGGCGGTGCAGGCGCTCTCCCGCCTCAATCGCTGTTGCCATGCCCTGAACAAACGCACCGAGGATGTGTTTATCCTCGACTTCTTCAACTCAACCAACGACATCAAGGAAGCCTTCGATCCCTTTTACACGGCAACCTCCCTCTCTAGGGCGACCGATGTCAATGTTCTCCACGACGTAAGGGAAAAGCTCGACGCAGTCGGTGTCTACGAATGGGAAGAGGTTGAGGCATTTTGCACCCTCTATTTCTCCAACGCCGAGGCGGAACAACTCAGCCCGATCATCGATGCCTGCGCCGCCCGCTTCGATCATGAACTGGAGCTGGAAGACGACGAAAAGGCCGACTTCAAGATCAAGGCAAAGCAGTTCGTCAAGATCTACGCCCAGCTTGCCTGCATCATGTCCTTCAACAATATCAAATGGGAGAAGCTCCACTGGTTCCTCAAGTTCCTGATCCCGAAACTGAAGATTAAGGATAAGGACAAGGACACCCTGGACGAGCTGCTGGAGAGCGTAGACCTCTCAACCTACGGCCTGGAACGGGTAAAGCTGAAGGAGAGAATCGGCCTCGACGCCAGCGATTCCGAGCTTGATCCGCAGAATCCGAATCCTCGCGGAGTTCACGGTGGCGACGAACCAAAGGATCCCCTTGATGAGATTATCAAAGCCTTCAACGAGCGGTGGTTTGCCGGGTGGGAAGCAACACCGGAAGAGCAGCGGATCAAGTTCATCAACATTGCCCAGCATGTCGTCAACAATCCCAATTACAAGACACAGGTCGTTGATAACCAGGATGAGCAGAACCGGCGAATTGCGCTGGAAAAGCTGATCAATAATGCCGTCAGCCAGGAACGTAAGAGGGAACTGGATCTCTACAAGCGCTATGCGCAGGATCCGGAGTTCAAGAGGGCGTTTGATTCTAGCATTATGAGGATTTTGGCTAGTCAGGAGATGTCGAAGGTGGTGGTGGAATCAGCAGTACGGTAACGTAATAAAGAGGGGGGTAAGTGAGGGGAGAAAATACAACTGACAGATTGAGGCTAAAGGCAATCATGTGGGAGTTAGTGATTTTGCGTTTAATCCGCGAAAATGGCTTCCAAGAAATTATAACAGTCGACAATTTACGTACTCGTCGTGATCGAGAACAGTTTTTTGAAATGCGAGGCAGGGGATGTTGGCATCAAATAGACTGTCCATGTGAATTTGATAAGTTTATAGCTTTCATAAATCCAATCCGGTTGCTTGGAGAGGTGAAGTATTATGCAACGCCTATAAAGAAAGATCACATTCGTCAATTTGTCGGAGTTCTCAAAGACATACAGGAAAACTATTTTACCACTGATGACATAAATGCACCTACAAACCGATACACAGAGCTTGGGGCATTTTTTTCTTCAAGTGGTTTTGATAAAGAGGCCGAAAAACTTGCATTCGCGCATAATATTAAAACAGTATCACACAAGAATGTATGGATTCTTGAACCACTAAAGCGAGCTCTCGAGGAGCTCGAATCGAATTATTTGCACGCAAAAGAATGCGTATCTGTTGGCAGACAATCAGATTTTGTTAGAGCATTCAAGAATTGTTTAGAAGGTAATGGGAGAGCAATCAGAGAAATCATTCGACGCTACTTACCTCCTGATGGCTTTTATGATGTCATAGAACGACTTGTGGGTAGCTTTAGGGCAATAAATTCTTCTTTCGTAGCCACTACCAGCGGTGGTGCTCTCCTTCACTTTGTCGGAGAGAAAAGTTTCCCTGAAGAGATTTTTCGAGATACCGACCGACAATTGACTAGAGTTTTCTATTTCAAAGAAAACTCACGAAGGTACTTCTATCTAGAATTTGTTGCTGATCAACAAAGAAGCAAATACTATTTTAATCCGCCAATGGCGTTAGATCAGGCAGCATTTTATGGGCAAAGAGAAGCCGTCATGGAAAAACGCCAAATTTTTCATTCGATACACGTAACACGTCAGATATCTGGACTGTCTCGGAATCTTATACTTGAATTAGATCATGACTGGTTAGATGAAGTGGAAGCGCGAATGTAAAGGTAATGAAATACTATCAACAATTAATTTGGTTGAGGCTAATTTATGCTTAAACGTATACAGTCTATTCAAAATATTGGCAGATTTAAAGCAACCACAGCTGGTAATGTTGAGTTCGATAAAATCACATTGATATTTGGCCGTAATACTTATGGTAAATCTACCTTGGGTGATTTACTTGCAAGTATCGAGTTGTCAGAGACTAGCGCTATTACAACGCGACGAACTATACCCGCTGATGGCCGTCCTCAACAAGCAGTGCTTTCATTTCAGGCGGAAGGACAAAGTGAGACGCCAATTCGATTAGACCAAAATGGTTGGAACCCTGGCTTGCCGGTTGGCTTGTGCCTGCGAGTTTTTGATGATGGGTTTTATCATAATAATGTTTTTGCTGCTCGGCAGTTTACTCGCAGCACAAAAGAAAACTTTAGCTCGTTTGTGCTCGGTGCTCAGGGTGTTGCAAAGGCTCAAGTAATTGCTGAGAAAAACAAACAAAAAGGGGATGCTACTCGCGAAAGAAACAAACTGCAAAAAGCAGCCTTCAAAAATATATCAGATTTGAGTAACTTTCTAAAGCTTAACCCAGCAGAGACAGTTGATTTATTGAAAGATAAGATAGATTCTCTTCGACGAGAGAGCGACAACTTTGTGTCACAAAAGGATAATGCTGAAAAGATTCAATCTCGAAAAACTTTGAATTTGCTCAAATGGGAAATAAGCTTTACTGAATCACTAGAACGCCTCAACAAGATATTAGCAGCTTCATATATAAATCTGCATGACGATGCGCGTCTCAAAGTAATTGACCACATACAGAGAAACTTTCACGAACAAAATGATGCAGAGATTTGGATAAAGAACGGTTTGGCACATAATAATGGCGGAAAATGCCAATTTTGTGGTCAAGTACTTGGTGAAGAAGCTATCAAATTGCTTGATATTTATCGTCAGTACTTTAATTCATCATACCAAGAGCACGAATCATATGTTGTAAAAGAACTGGACGAATGCAAAACACTACTTACTCAAGAGCGTGTAGTTATGCTGAGATTAAGTCTAGAAAGTAACAAGGGAAGTTTGGTTAGTTATCCAGAATTAGAAAAGAGAGAAGACTTCCTTGAATTATCTGCTCAGTTAGAAAAATGTGTTGATAATATTGCCGCTGTGCTAGAAAGTTGGGTTAAGCAATCTGCCGAATTCAATAAACAGATTGAACAGGTTGTCAATCGCAAAATATCAAGACCACATTCAGAAATTAATCAACTGGAATCGAAAATATTGTTACAACTGAATGAGCAGATAATAGAACTTATTAGCATTTATAATGATAAAGCATCTAGAATAAATGAACTAATAATTGTGTTTAAAGAGTCGGTTAATGCAATACGGTTAAAAATGAGAATAGATGCTATTAATGACCAAATAAACATCGAGAACCTAAAGTTATTACGAGTAGAGATGGCCGATCAATGCGAAGAGATGATTAGGTTGGATACACTTGTTGCTGTACTAGCTGAAGAAATTCCACTCTTACAGGAAGAGTTAAGAAATGAGCAGAGTTCTTATTTGGATAATTTTTTTGACCACTTAAATTACTATTTTAAGAAATTCGGCAGTAGTGACTTTACGCTTATTAGGGGCGAAGATACTTCTGGACACACTCCAATTTACTATTTAAAAGTAAAATATTGTAACTGCGACGTATCAGAGAGAGATTTAGACAAAGTTTTTAGTGAGTCAGATAGACGAGCTTTAGCACTGGCTGTATTTTGGGCCGGTTTATCATGCTTGAACGAAGAAAATATACGTAATACTATTATCGTGTTAGACGACCCAATTACGTCATTTGACAATCATAGAACAACGACAGTCCATCAAGAGATTGTGATTCTTGCAGAAAAAAGTAGACAAATAATTATATTGAGCCATTACGAGCAAGGTTTAGTTAAATTTATAAATACTTACTCGAAAAACAAGCCGATTAAGTTATTAACAATAGAAAGGAAATCAGGAACCTCAAGTTTACAAGTTGCTGATATAGATCACTTTGTTAAAAACGAGCACGAAAAGGCAAGGTCTAATTTATTTAAATTTATCGCTGAAGAAACTAATACTCATAATGCAGGAGATTTAAGAGTTTTTCTGGAATATGAACTAAATCATCGTTTTGCAAAACAAATTGATGATAATAATATTAACGAATCAAATTTGTCTGACCGTATTGACAAATTAAGAGATGCTGGCTGCATTACACAGGAACTGTGCTCAGGATTGCATAATTGGCGAGAACTTCTTAATCCAGCGCATCATATTTGGTTAGCAAGTGACCTTGAAGACCAAAGAAATACAGCCAAACGCTTTATGGGCTTTATTTACCATGATTTAATTCCGACGTGTTTAACGTCCTAACACTTATGACAATTACATTTCTCCACACCGCCGACATCCACCTCGGCAAAACCTATCGCAACAACATCGGCGAGGCCGAACGTTACGAAGACTTCTTCCGCATGCTTGGCAGAATTGTGTCCGACGCCATCGCTGAGCGGGTCGATTTTGTCCTGATCGCCGGCGACCTCTTCCATACCGGCCAGATCCTCCCTCGTACCTTCGCCCGCACCATCGAGACACTTCAGTCGCTGAAAGACAACCGTATCCCCTGCATTGCCGTGGAAGGAAACCACGACTGGATCCATCGCCGCGATAGCATCTCCTGGATGGAGGCACTGTCGCAGATGGGATACATCCATCTCCTTCGCCCGTCCCGCACCGAAACCGGCGGCTACCGCTTCGATCCCTTCGATTATGAGCAGGGGATGGGGGGCTATATCGAGGTCAACGGGATCAATATCTACGGCCTCGGCTACATCGGCACCCAGGCCGGTACACACGTGCCGCGCATCTGCGAGGCGGTTACCACCAAGAACAATATTCTCCTCTTCCATGTAGGTGTCTGGACCTATTCGCCGGTGGAAATCGGCAACATGAAGCCGGAGGAAGCGCATCCCCTGGCTGATGCCTTCGACTACGTGGCCTTGGGCCACGGCCATAAGCCCTACATCATCGCCACCCCCGAAGGCCGCCCCTATGCTTTCAACCCCGGCTCCCCCGAATGCGTCAACTTCGGCGAGGAGAAATACGACAAGGGATATTACCTCGTTACCGTTGAGGATGGGGTCTTTACCCACGAGTTTCGACCGACCAGTCCCCGCCCAATGCTGGTGACCACCATTGATCTCGACGGTGCTGCCGATGCCGAAGCCGCCCTTGTGCGCTTCCGCGACCAGGTCGCCGCGAAGATCGCATCGTTCAGCGATGACCGCCAGCCGCTCCTGGAGATCAAGCTCACCGGCCGGGTCGGCTTTCACCCCTTTGAATTGGGACGGGAGCGGCTTCGTCTCGCCCTTGAGGAAATCTGCAATCCCCTCCATGTGGAGATCAAAAATCATCTCTCCCTGGTCACTGCCGGCGGCGGCGCAGAGTCCGAGAAGAAAAGTCTCGCCGAGATCGAGCGGGAGGTGCTCAGGGAGTTGGTTTCCGCAAAGAGCGAGTACAAGGACCAGGAGGATGAGCTGGTGCGGCTGTCCTTGGCGATCCGCGACCAGGTCCTCAAAGGCGAGGTGGACGGCGAAGAGTTGCTGGGGCTTCTTGTTTCCTACCACGAAGGCACGAAGAGCACGAAGGAAACCGCATGAACAAAACGACGAGCATCATGCCTGATGACGGCTCTCGAAACATCATGCAATTTATGCCGTCGACAGCAATGTTCAAGATGAAAGCAATATCCTGTGCAATATCTGTCGTGGTTTTGATTACATCCATGATCGGCTGCGACCAGGATCGCCCAGCACAGTCTACAGTCACCACTCAAATAGACAGAATTATCGTGGAGAAATCCGCACGCCGACTTCACTTGATGTCCGCAGGTAAAGTCGTCCGAACCTACCGTGTTGCCCTCGGGAGAAATCCCGTGGGTCATAAGCTTCAGGAAGGTGACAAAAAGACACCGGAAGGGATTTACGTAGTTGATGGCCGTAACGTCAATAGCTCATACCATCGCTCCCTTCACATTTCCTACCCTTCAGAGGCTGACATTCAGCAGGCCCGTCGATCAGGTGTCAATCCCGGCGGCAATATCATGATTCACGGCATAAGGAATGGGCTTGGTTGGCTCGGCCCATTTCACCGTGTGGTTGACTGGACACAGGGATGCATCGCTGTAACCAACAAGGAAATCGAAGAGATATGGGCTTCGGTACCCAATGGTACCGCAATAGAATTGCGTCCCTGATTTCGGGAGTGAAGTCATGCACTTAAATGCGGTATTGATCAAATCAGGCTTCGAAGATTACTACCTCCATTATTGGTCCGATGTACCACCATACGCATTCGTGGAACGACCGGTATTGGCCGACAGCATACTTACGGGCTGTTTGGGCAATTTCACGCGCATGCATCAGCTCAGGTCTTTCCTGTGCCGTAATGACGTGATGCAGTACAGTATGCACCGCATGAGTGATCATCAGGTCTTGGATGCAATAAGGCACATGATCAAAAGCGGCAGGGCAGTTGTGGTAATTAAAAGGAAGTTCCTTGGAAACCAGTTTTTGAAATTCAATGGGAAGCAACTGCTTTGGGGTGATTGTACCGGCAACATTAAAAAGTGGTGGCCGGCGGTGTCCGGAAGACCAGGATATCAGGGGAAAGGACAGCAGAATCTTCCTGGCCAAGGCCCTCTGCCGGAAGGGACCTGGATGGTGAAACAATCAGAGTACCAAAAAATCTCTGCTGAGGACGCAATAGTGGGCCTGACAAGCATTGTCGGATTAAAGCGAGGCAAATGGCCGGGCAGTGTGATTGCGTGGGGGGCTCATCGCGTGTGGCTGCATCCCAAGGATGGGACAAATACTTACGGCAGAAAAGACTTCTCCATTCATGGAGGGTGGAAGGCCGGTTCAGCAGGATGCATCGACCTGACATCGTATATTGGCGAATTCGTGTCGATGTTTCTCGAATACGGAAAGGATATGGAGCTTGTCGTTGAATACCGGTAGATTTCACAATGTAGTTAAATGGGCTGATATCGTGCTCATTATAGCAACGGGAGCACTGTTCTCTGTTCTTGCGTGGGACATAATCGATTTTATGACAAAACCACAAGAATACGAGCATTTGATAGGTAAGGGGTCGCCATTCGGATGTAATTACCAATCAGCCGACAGCTATTTGCTGATTGCCACCGTGAGCACAATATTTGCCGGTGTCGCATTTGGGATAGGCTTTGTTTTCAAAAACAGAATATGGTCGGTTTCTTCGCGAGTTATGGCCATATTGCTGATGTACCTTGTCAATTTCGTTGTGGCTCGGCTTCTCTGTTAGCAGAGAGGGAGATTGTACCGCCATTCCCTATCCAAAGAACAATTTTTCTTTGTGTCCTTCGTGCCTTCGTGGTGAAACTATATGCGGATACTCTCCATCCATCTCAAGAACATAAAATCCCATCGCGACACGGAGCTCACCTTCTCGGCCGGGATCAACGTCCTTTCCGGTCCCAACGGCGTCGGCAAGAGCACGGTGTTCGAGGCAATCGGCTACGCCCTGTTTGGAGTCGATGCCCGAGATTTCGTCTCCAACGTGGACCGTTTCCTCTCCATTGGCACGAAGAAGGGGGAGATTGCCGTCACCTTCTGCACCGACGCCGGCGAGACCTGGCGGGTGACCCGCACTGTCGGCACTCCGGCCAAGTGGCTTCTGGCCAAGGAGCAGGGAGGGGTGTTCGAGGTGGAGGAGCACGCCCGGATCGAAGAAACCGAGGCCCGCATCGCCGAACTCCTGGGCCTCGCCAATGGCCGTCCTCTGGCGGACCAGTTCAAGCTGGTGATCGGACCCTTCCAGAATGAGTTCCTCGGCCCCTTTGTCATCAAGCAGCCCACCAAACGGCAGGAGGCGTTCGACGAGATCCTCGGCATCGATGCCTGGCGAAAGACCTTCAAGAGCACCAGCTCTCTGCTCTCCGCAGTTCAGGAAAAGGTGAAGCTTCTCGCCGTGGAAATAGAGGGGAAAGAGAACCAGCTTGCCGTACTGCCCGAGCGCGAGGAGGAACTGGCGAAGGTTAAGACGGATTCCGAGTCCCTCGGGAAAAGTCATGCGGCACAAACGGAAACACTCCGGAAAGTGGAGAAGCGTCTTGCTGAGCTTGATGGGCAGGAAAAAGGGATTGCTGCGCTCCAGGCCGACATTCAGATCCTCGCCAATCGCATCACCGATGGCGACGGGAAGATCCGCGACCAGAAACAGCGGGTAGGGGAGGCTGAGAAGGCTGGCAGGGTTCTGGAGCAGACCCGCCCAGGCAAGGATAGTTATGAAAAGGCCGAGGCGACGCTTGTGGCGTTGCGGGGGAAGGAGCAGCAGCGACGCGAGGTAGAGAAAGAGGTCGCGCTCCTGGAGAAGGAGGCCCAGCGCTTGACCCAGGCAGTCGAGCATGAACAGAAAGAGGTAGAAGGAGAGGGGAGCCGGATTGCGGATGACGAGGCCACCCTTGCCAGGTCCCGGAAAGAACTCCTGCCCGACAAAAAAGTGGCGGAGTTGGCCGCCAGGCTCACCGACCTGCGCAACGGGGTCAACCGTCTTCAGTCGGATAGGGGACTCCTGGAAGGGCGCCGGGCCGCTCTTCTGGAGGGGCAGGAGAAACTTGGCGAGGGGATGTGTCCCTTCTTCAAGGAATCGTGTCAGAACGTGGCAGGAACCACGCCGCAGGATGTGTTCTCCGCCAGGATTGCGGACCTCGACCGGGAGATGCACTCTATAGCCGAAACATTGGGGAAGCTTTCCGTGGAGGTAGCTGCCGCCGAAGAGGCAGAGAAGGAGCTTGCTGCCATCACGGTTCGAAACCAGGAACTGGACAAACAGGCGTCAACCCTGGCCGACCGCCGCACCAGGAACCAGGAGCGGGCTGGCAAACTGCAAAGGCTGGTAACGCAGCAAGCCGAGGCAGCAGCCCGGGTAAAAAAACGCATGGATGATCTTAAGCTCTTTGCTGGCCTGGATGTGGAGATCGAAGCGGCCACCAAGGAACGTAGCCGGTTCCAGGCAGACCGTGACGCCTACCAAGCCAACGAGAAAGATGCCCTCGATCTGGACAATCGGCGCCAGACGCTGGAGAAAATGCTCCGACTTCTGGATGACCTTCAGAAGCAACTTGGCGGGAAGAAAGACGACCTTGTCCGTCTCCAGGAGGCGTATCAACCCGACAAGCACAAAGAAGCCCGTGGCGAGAAAGACCGGCTCGTGGCGGAAGTGGCATCGCTACGTCAACAGATCGAGAACCTGGAAAAAGACCGCCTCCGCCTTGAAGGTGAGATTGGCAAGCTGAAGGTGCTCAAGGAAGAGATTGACCGTAAGATGGTCGAGAAGACCTCCTACGAGCAGAAGGAAAAGCTCGTCAAGTTCCTCCGTAATCAGGTTTTCAAGAGCGTATCAGCCCAACTCTCTGAACGCTTCCGGGAGGAAATCAGCCTCCGCGCCGATCGGATCTACCGCACCATCGCCGAGGCCGATGAAGAACTGGTCTGGGGCGAAAACTACCAGATCGTCCTGCGGGACATGGCGGACGGCGCGGTCCGCGAACGGAGCGACGACCAGCTCTCCGGCGGCCAGACCATGAGTGCCGTGGTGGCCCTGCGGCTGGCACTGCTCCAGACCATCGGCGCCCGCATCGCCTTCTTCGACGAGCCGACCTCGAACCTTGATGCTTCACGCCGGGAGAACCTCGCCACCGCCTTCCGCGCCATTGATGTCGGCCGGGAGGAAGTGACTGAGCACTGGTACGACCAACTGTTCCTCATCAGTCACGATGTCGCGTTTACCGAAATCACCGATCAGATGATTCAGTTAGGGGAATAGACTGAATTTCCAATACTGAGGATTGCAAGTCGAGCATATCAGCCCTAACGGCCAAAAATAACAATATTCAGGCTGTTAGGCCTATCAGCGCCAAAGGTTCCTTCCTGGAAACCACACCTGTTTTAAATGGATATTTTTGATAAATTTCCGCTAAAGTTTCTGCTAGACCATCCGATTAATAATATAAGTACAACATACAGATTAAATAGTTTGTCACCGAAAGGGTAAACCTCGGGCAACCGGGGGGCACAAAGCCACCTATCCACAAATGGAAAGAGGGGCTGTCGAAGTGGCATTATGGGTGAGCCCACCTGTGTGCTGTTTTGCGCCTGGTGGGCTTTTTTCGTCACGTCGGTAACAGGCCTGGATCGCGCTAGTCCAGAGGTGGTCCCCGGAATTCGGACAGTGTGATAAGGTGGACAGCCGCAGACTGACGACGGAGGTACACCCGTGAGCACAACCCGACGGAAACGCTATTCAGCCGAATTCAAAGCCAAGATTGCCCTTGAGGCGATTCGTGGTGAGCAGACCATCAACGAATTGGCCAGTCGCTACGAACTGCATCCCAACATGATTACCACCTGGAAGCGACAAGCCATTGAGAACATGGCAGCTGCCTTTTCCGGTGCCAAGGAGCGAAGCAGCAAGTCAGACGAGGCCCAGATTAAGGATCTGCACGCCAAAATCGGGCAACTGACAGTGGAGCGCGATTTTTTAGCCAAAGCCTTCGGACGCATTCGCTGAGTCTCGCTCGAAGGAAAAGCCTGGTCGAGCCCGGCCATGGCCGACTCAGCATAGCCAAACAATGCAAACTGCTCTCGATCAATCGGTCGACATACTACTACCAACCGGTGGGCGAATCGCCGCTAAACCTGGAACTGATGCGGCTGATCGACGAACAGTATCTTGATACGCCGTGGTACGGAGCCCGACAGATGACGCGGCACCTGCGTCGGCATGGCCATGCGGTCAATCGCAAGCGGATCGGCCGCCTGATACAGGTAATGGGTTTGTCGGCCATTTATCAGAAGCCGAAGACCTCACAGCCGCATCCGCAGCACAAGGTCTATCCTTATCTGCTGCGTGGTCTGACGATCGATCGTCCCAACCACGTCTGGTGTGCCGATATCAGCTACATCCCGCTACGACGCGGCTTTCTCTATCTGGTGGCAATCATGGACTGGGCCAGTCGCAAGGTTTTGTCATGGCGGCTGTCCAACACCATGGATGCCGACTTCTGTGTGGCAGCGCTCGAAGATGCCATGTTCCGCTATGGCAAGCCCGAGATTTTCAACACCGATCAGGGAAGCCAGTTCACCAGCGACGCGTTTACCGGGGCGCTCAAGGATGCCGACATCAAGATTTCCATGGACGGCAAGGGGCGCTGGATGGACAACGTCATGATCGAAAGGCTGTGGCGCTCCCTGAAGTACGAGTGCATCTATCTGCATGCCTATGAGACCGGCAGCGAGCTGCGACAAGGTCTCAAGCGCTGGATCGACTACTACAACACAAACCGTCCTCACTCCAGTCTGGACGACAGAACACCGGATGAGGCATATTGGCAAAAACCGCGGCCTGGCTACGCCGGCCGCCCCTTCAAAATGGCGGCATGACCATGGAGGCTTTCCACCTTATCCCCGCCGCCAAACTGTCCTGTCCGGCGGGGCCACCTCTTCCCTAAAGCCGAACATTGGCCGAACATTGGGCGAAAAAATGAAATTTTTTTGGAGGTAATAGATGCTTGAGAAACTACAAGGTAAAGTGGAGACATTCAAAGCTATATCAAGACGAAATGTTCAGTTCGAACTGGACGGCGTCAACCGGGTAATTGAGCTTCTAGTAGAAGACCCATGGGTAATCAACAAAGGAGATAACGTCACCGTTGTTGGAGAAATGAACCCGACAAATGGAAAGTTTTATGCTTTTGTATACAGGAACAACACGAAAGGAGTTTACGGAAAAACCCGTGACACCTACGTGCATGGGCTCATTTATGTCATCGCAGGAATTTTCTTCTGTTGGGGGATTTTCCCGTTGTTCACTCACGTGCCTACAGGAATCAGGATGATGAAAGAGGGCAGGAAAATAAGGGAAGCAGCCATAATGCTATAGCTCTGCATAAATAGGGCAACAAAGCTGGCTTTACCCTAATTTGTAAGCGATTCCCACCAACACCGTTAGATACTGACTGGGCGATAAGGCTGTATTGACGGTTTAGCGGCAGAAGTGACTGTTGTTTTCTCGGGCCTCGACATGTAGATGGAGATGTCTGTGAGGAGCAGTGCGAAGGGATTGTGATTGTTCGGTCGGCGCGGGACGCTGAGGGGAAGGTGATTCCGACGCTGCCTGGGCACTCAGTGTATAATCAACAAACGCTTTAAAATGTCGTATTTTATTTAGACACTGCCGGTAATGTTATCTCTGTTAGCATCTGGAGGATAGTATGAAAATTTGTTTCTATGTTTGTTTATTGGTATTTGGTTTTGTTACGCAAGGTTATGCCTCAGATAAACTATACAAAGTCAAAGTCAACAATCTTTATGGATTTATTGATTCGCAAGGAAAGGTCATTGTATCTCCAAAATACACAGATGTTCGCGATTTTAAAGAAGGATTTGCTGCCGTACAGAGAGAAAATAAGTGGACATTTATTGACACTCGCGGGGAAAAAGTAATTTCCGGCGATTTTGATTGGGCCGGGGCATTCAATGACGGACTTGCTTTGGTGCAAGTAAAAAAAAGGCATTATTACATAAACAAGAAAGGTAAGGCCGTTATCAATATTGATTGCGATGGGGCGTGGAACTTTGAAAACGGCTTGGGTCGTTGTGAAAAAAATGGTTTATATAAACTCATCAATAAAGACGGTAAAACTATAGTTGATAACATATCTTCGATACCTTACAGTTGGGAAAATGTTCCTTTATTAGTAGTGGGAATAAAATGCGAAGATAAATACGAGTCAAGGATATTCTCTCGCAAGGGTGAATCTGTATTTACTCCGCCTGAAACTGAATGGATAGCTGGAAAATATACTAGAGACGATAGAATCAAAATGTGGTCAAAAAGTGAACAAGCCTACGGATATTACGACAGCAAAGGCAATATTGCAATAAAACCAGTATATCAGGATGCAAGCGATTTTTCTGAAGGTTTATGCGCTGTCAAAAAAGATGGTAAATGGGGATATATCGACATTAATGGCAAATATGTAATTGATTCAGTACTTGATGATCAAGGCGATTTCAATGATGGCTATGCGCCTGTTAAGTATAATGGAAAATATTATCTGGTAGATAAGGCAGGTAAATTTGCTACGATAGGATTACATTGTGTCATATTGGGCAGTAATTCAAATGGATATATCTGGGCAGTTGATGAAAACAGAGATATAGATTTATATAAAGCTGGTTCAGGATACGTTACAAGCATTGGATTCGATAATGTAGAGACTTTCGATTTCCATGACGAACTCATTTTAGCATCTAAGAATAAACAGAAGATATACATAAATAAAAATGGGAATATAGTAGCAAAAGTTACAAAAATAAATGGCGTAGAAGTGATAACAGACAAGAATAACAAGATATTATGGAAACCATCTACACTGTCTACTAATACTAACATATATAAGCCTGGTGATCTGACACACTGTGGTATGGTCATAGAAGTAAAGCCCCCAATAATAAAGATCCAGACAATGATCGGAGAACGGTGGATGAAATTGGATCAGATCCATCCACCCAATACAGTCGATTGTATTTTTAGAAATGGTGTGTATCAAGAACCGTAAACAATTAATGGATTATTGGTAGTATTCATGAATATATCATGGTGGTGGCATCCGACGAGACGTTTTAAAAGACGGAGGTGTCGCCTCGCACCTACAGCAAAAACGTACAGATTAGTTAACACAATAGGGGGCTTCTTTAATGCGGATTACAAAACTACTCATTCTTTTCCTTATTGCATCGTTTTCAGTAACCATATCATCGACCTTTGCTGCTGAGAAAAAATCAAAAAAAGCAAAAACTGTAGCAAAATACAATTTGCCGGACGACCCCACGCCATTTGGATTTGTATTTGGGAAAACAACAATTGAAGAGGCACAGACACTATGGGAGAAGGAAGGCGGGAAAGTTGATGGAAGTGGTTATGGTGAAGCTAAACCGTCATATGGGGATAACGATCCCGACGGTGTTGCTAATAAGGATGTTGTCCTAGTTGATATCAGTAAGCTGCCATTGGACCAATTGCAAACTGCTAGATTCGGGTTTATAAACGACAAACTTTATCTAATTCGCTATCAGATGGGCGGAGATTTTGACAAAATCGCTCAGCAGTTGGCTGCTAAATATGGTCAGCCTGCCGGTACAGACAGTTTCATGAGCGACAAAAAATATACTTGGGATTTTAAAACAGTCATTCTCCAGTTACAGCAAGATTTCTTTTCTAAGCATAAGATGGTTTTCCTCAGCAAGAAGCTTGTAGATGAAGTAGATAAATCTAACAAACGAGTTTATGCTGAACATATACGCAGTAAGGCCCAAACCCAAAAGGGGTTTTAATTCGGAGCTATTATGGATGCCATTAAATGCTTGTTTGTAATGATAGCTCTCTTATCATTAACTGGTTGCGGCTCCTTAAAAAACGCTCGATACGACGGTATCGTTGCACATCCTGGTAAATACCTGGTGACAAGCGCGGGGTATATTTACAGAGGGGATTCAGGCATTACAAATGCCGACTTGCCTCCAGAGTATTCATGTTCTGCCGAGGTCATGCTCACCTATGTCGGAGCAGAATATTTTCGCGTCAACGGCAATCAGGCTGAGGAGTTTTGGGGGAATGATGAATACAAATCATTTCGTGAAAAATTTGCATCTGTCGGTAAGGACGAACTCAAACAATCGATCAGAGAAGGGAAGGTACTATTTCCTGAAATGAAAGGTGTGTTGGTTCCAAAAGGGGCCAAAGCACTTATCGTATTTACTGGCAGGACCTTCGCTCCTGTACAAATCAGTCGTGCCCCAAGGTTTGAATGTGGACGGCCTATTCAAGTCAAGCAGGGGTTTGGGCTGAGTCTGCCGATGTTAGGCGCTTCTCTTGCGTTTGGACAAGCGTTTAACATTTTCCCAAAGGCCGCTGCCAACACAGGCGCAGGTATTTATATTATAGATACCGATGGTGTCGTAGTATATTTCGATAGTTTTTTTGCGAAGGAATGGATTACAAACCTGGATAAGGAGTCAGCGCTCTCAACCATCGAGGCACTTGCTCCTTCCGAACTCAAAAAATAGGGGCTACCCCGGCACCCTCAACCTCCAAAGCAAGAGGGGCCTGGACTGGTTCCAGCATGAGACGTATAAAGCGGCTTTCGCAATTCTTTCGCCAATTAGTGTGGAGTATGGTGCATTCTGGTGGAGTTGTGAGGACTCATGCCCAGCCAGAAGATTGGCGAAAATATTGAATATTACTTGATCATAGCCAGCTCTTGCCGTGAATTCAGAGTGGTGCGTATTCCGGACGAATCCGGCCACCATTCCGGCGGGAAAGCGGCCACCGTTCCGACGGGAAACCGGCCGGCATTCCGATTTGATTGCGGCCACCATTCCGGAGCAATCCGGCCAGTGTAAAATGAGAGTGTAGTCGCGGGGTAACTCCAACAGGTATCCTGCCTTCCTTGATTGAATAACGAGGAGGGCGTGATGCCGAGAGAAAGAGTTACCATGCGAAAGATACGAGAGATACTCCGCCTTGTTTGGTCGTGTAACCAGAGCCGGCGTGATACATCCAGGACCTGCGGTGTCGGCAAGAGCACCGTGGATGACACCATCAACCGGGCAGTCGCCGCCGGTTTTTCCTGGCCTTTGCCTGCCGATCTCGATGATGAAGCCCTTGAACTGCGCCTCTATCCCCCCGTTGTCAACCCAGCCTCCCGCAAGCTGCCCCAACCCGACTGGCGGGCTCTGCACGATGAACTTGTCAAACATAAGAAGCTCACCCTCATGCTGTTGTGGCAGGAGTACAAGGAGGGCGAACCCTCCGGTTACCAGTACAGCCAGTTCTGCGAACTGTACCGGCAATGGAGAAAGAAGCTCGACCGCTCCATGCGCCAGGAGCACCGTGCCGGCGAGAAGTTCTTTGTCGACTACAGTGGCCAGACGGTACCGGTTGTGGACGCCACCACCGGCGAGGTCCGGGACGCCCAGATGTTCGTGGGTGTCATGGGCGGCAGCAACCAGACCTATGCCGATGCCACTTGGACCCAGTCACTTGCAGACTGGACCGGATCCCATGTGCGGGCGTTCGGTTTTATGGACGCCGTCCCGCATTGCATCGTTCCCGACAACTTGCTCTCCGCCGTCACCAAGACCTGCCGCTATGAACCCGATATAAACCCCACCTATGCGGCACTTGCCGATCATTACGGCACCGCCATCGTTCCTGCCCGTGTACGCCATCCCAAGGATAAGGCCAAGGTCGAAGGGGGCGTGCTGATTGCCCAGCGTTTCATCCTGGCAGGCCTGCGCAACCGGACCTTCTTCAGCCTGGCCGAAGCCAATGCCGCCATTCGTGAACGCCTTCTCCTTCTGAACAACCGCCCCTTCAGGAAGCTGCCCGGATGCCGACAGAGCCGGTTCGAGGAGATTGACCTTCCGGCCATGCTGCCTTTACCGGAAACACCCTATGAGTATGCCCAGTGGAAGAAGGCCCGGGTGCACATCGATTACCATGTCGAACTGGAAGGGCACTTCTACAGCGTCCCGCATCGCCTGGTGAAGGAACAGGTGGATGTGCGTTACACCGAGACGATCGTCGAGTGCTTCTACAAGGGAAACCGGGTTGCCTCCCATCCCAAGTCATCTGTCCAGGGCAAACACACCACCACACCGGAGCATATGCCCAAAGCCCACCGTGAGTTCGCCGAGTGGACACCGGAGCGGATCATCTCCTGGGCCGCCCAGACCGGAACAGCGACGGCACAGGTGGTGGAAACCATTCTGTCACGCAAGGCATATCCCGAGCACGGCTTCCGATCCTGCATGGGGATCATCTCGCTTGCGAAGCGCTATACCAAAGAACGTCTGGAGGCGGCCTGTGAACGGGCAGTCACCATTAAAGGCGTCACCTACAGAAGCATCAAGTCGATCCTAGAGAACAACCTGGATCAGAAGGCGCTACCCAAACAGATGGAACTACTTCCGGTTGCCCACGAGAACATCAGGGGCACGGATTACTACAACGACGAAAGGAAACTGTATGCTGACACAACCGACCATCGAGAAGCTGAACTCGATGAAACTGACAGCCATGGCTAGGGCCTTTGCGGACCAGATGCAATGCCCGGACATGGCACAGCTCTCCTTTGAAGAGCGCTTCGGCCTGATCGTGGACTACCAGATGACCGATCTGGAAAACCGGCGGATGCAGAACCGACTCAAGAACGCCAAGCTCAGGCTGTCTGCCTCGATCGAGGATCTGGACTTCCGCCAGGGAAGAGGTGTTGACCGCTCACAGGTCATGTCCCTTGCCGGGAATCAGTGGGTGAAGAGCCATCACAACATCCTGGTGACCGGGCCGACCGGCGCCGGCAAGAGTTACCTGGCCTGTGCGCTGGCACAGAAAGCCTGCCGGGACGGTCACTCTGTTCTCTACCAGAGAGTGCCGCGGCTGCTTCAGGAGATCGCGGTATCCAGGCTCGATGGCCGCTACAACAAGATCATTGCGCCGCTAACCAAATGCGAGGTGCTGATTCTGGACGACATGCTCATCTCTCCCCTGACGCGGGAGGAACAGCGGGAACTGCTGGAGATCGTCGAGGAACGTTATGACCGCAAGGCAACCGTTATCACCAGCCAGCTGCCGGTGAGGGCCTGGCATGATGCCATGCAGGATCCGACTCTGGCTGACGCCATACTGGACAGACTGGTGCACAATGCCTACAAGCTGGAACTGAGGGGTGAATCCATGAGACGAAAACGATCCGTGCTTGACCAGAAAACAGAAACTGTGACAGAGTAAAAACCCACACCCCGAGACTCTCTCTCACCACTGGCCGGAATCACCGGAACGCTGGCCGTATTCACAGCGGAACGGTGGCCGCCATCACGTCAGTTCGACTGGCCGCTTTCACCGGAATACGCAGTGGGAACCTTAAGTGTTCGAATCCCGTTTCCCGCTCCAAAAAAAACAAGGACTTAGCCGATATGGTTAAGTCCTTTTTTTATGCCTTGGTGGTCATTGCATCCGTTTTTGCATCCGTTTGTAGTTGGGTGGACGTGAATCACCGTACAACCAAGAGAAGCATGGTGCAACAATTACGTTAATTGTATAGCATTTCATAGTAATCAACGGAATAAGTCTCGAAGTCGGGGATGATTCCCTCCTAGAAGGAGCGCCTAGCATCCGTTTTTGCATCCGTTTGCGGAAAATACTTAGTCTCCACTGGATGTTATGGCCCCGGCACGCAGCGATTTCCTGGGCTACGGCGAGGGCTTTCAGTTACTTATTATAGTCATCTTCTCAGGTTTGATCATGGTCGCCTTTAATGGCAACTTCTCTCCGCTGTTCTCCCCTCCCTTGAAAATTCCATATGCCGCCATTATGTTGAAACTATTCTATAAACAGTGGGTTAGCCCCAAGATAGGAGGCAGGCAACATGGCGACACACAAGATTATCTGGACGGAAATTGATGAAGCACCCGCACTAGCAACGTACTCGTTGCTCCCTATCGTTCAGGCGTTCACCAGGGGGACCGGTGTTGAGGTTGAAACCCGGAATATCTCACTTGCTGGTAGGATTATTTCCATTTTCCCTGAGAACCTGACGGAAGCACAAAGAATTCCCGATCAACTGGCCCAGTTGGGTGAACTTACCCAGAGCCCGGAAGCAAATATCATCAAGCTCCCCAATATTAGTGCTTCTGTCCCTCAGCTTAAAGAGGCCATAAAAGAACTCCAGAGGCAGGGGTACAATGTCCCCGATTATCCTGAGGATCCCAAGACCGACGCCGAGAAGGAGGTCAAGGAAAGGTATGCCAAGGTGCTCGGCAGTGCCGTCAACCCGGTGCTGCGCGAGGGTAATTCCGACCGTCGAGCTCCGTTGTCGGTGAAGAACTTTTCAAAGAAGAATCCGCACAATCTCGCACACTGGAGCCCGGATTCCAGTGCACATGTCGCCCATATGACCGGAGGCGACTTTTATGGCAAC